>LADM01000012.1 GCA_000961645.1 Gammaproteobacteria bacterium BRH_c0
TGTGGTGCGGCGGCACCGAGGGCGCGCGCCGGGCCGGCATCCGCTATGCCACCATGCACCTGCTGGGAGGCGTGCTGCTCAAGATCGGTATCGAAGGGGTGATGGTGCATACCGGCTCCATCGAGATCCAGCCCATTCCCCTCTCCAATTTTGATGGCTGGCTGATTCTTGCCGGGGTGCTGATCAATGCCGCCGCGCCGCCGGTATCCGCCTGGCTGGCGGACGCCTACCCGGAATCCAGCCCCAGCGGCTCGGTATTCCTCTCGGCCTTCACCACCAAGACGGCGGTGCTGGCGCTGATACTGCTGTTTCCGGGGCAGCAGATCCTGATCTGGGTCGGGCTCTACATGATCTTCTACGGCATCATCTACGCCCTGCTCGAAAACGATATGCGCCGCATCCTCGCCTACTCCATCGTCAACCAGGTGGGCTTTATGGTGTGTGGCATCGGCATCGGCACCGAGATGGCCATCAATGGCGCCGCCGCCCACGCCTTTGCCCATATCATCTACAAGGCGCTGCTGTTGATGTCGGCGGGTTCCGTGCTGTACATGACCGGACGTCGCAAGTGCAATGAACTGGGCGGGCTGTTCCACTCCATGCCGATTACTGCCCTGTGCGGGATTATCGGTGCCCTGGCAATTTCCAGTTTTCCCTTTACCTCCGGCTTTATCTCCAAGTCGATGATTTCCCAGTCAGCTGCCGATCAGCACATGATGACCGTCTGGCTGCTGTTGCTGGCGGCATCCGCCGGGGTTTTCCTCCACGCCGGGATCAAGTTTCCCTGGTTTGTGTTTTTCCAGAAGGATTCCGGGCTGCGGCCCAAAGATCCACCGTGGAATATGCGCGCCGCCATGATCCTCTTTTCCGCTGGCTGCATCGGGCTTGGCGTGTTCCCCGAGTGGCTCTATGCGCTGCTGCCCTACCCGGTTGACTACGAGCCTTACACCGCTTCCCACCTGGTGACCCAATTCCAGCTGCTGCTGTTCTCGGGGCTGGCGTTCTTTGCCCTGCTGCCACTGATGAAACGCACGAATACCCTGAGCCTGGATTTCGACTGGCTGTGGCGGGTGGCGGGTTTCAACCTCGGGCGCAAGACCCTCAACGGTCTTGCCGCACTGCGCCTTAAGGCTATCAGTGCTGGCGAGCAGGCCTGGCAGATGGTGAACAGGCAATCCTGGCGCAACGCCGCCGTCGGCTACCAAAACACCGGGCAGATGATTTTCTGGGCGGTGCTGGTATTGCTGGTGGTGGTCAGCGCCAAAATGATGATCTGAAATCCCCCCGGACTTCTTAACCGCACGTTATAACTGAAAGTTTTTAATTGGGGGGTATTGTGCTTTTGCGCAATGACGCATACCTTAGATGCTGATGGTTGTGCAATCCCCGGCACAGCTCTATCGGTAAGCCACCGAACACCATCATGAGGAGGCGCGTCATGACTACCTCGACACCGGATCACGACAACGTGATCGACCTGTTCAGCGGGAGACCCTACTCCCAGCGTTTCAACCACCGCTTTATTCGCCTTGCCCCCGAACTCGATGGACTGGAGATGCTCTATTCCAACGATTCCCACCCCGACCGCTTTTTTACCCTCAAGGTGCTGTGCTGGGCACTGCGGGCAGATGGCGAAGTGGTGGGCGTGGTGCCCTGGCTGAATGGCATCAGCGCCTGCCCCGACCTGCAGGACCCGCTCCACGGCCACTGGGAGGGTTACTACGATCCGGGCATTGACGAGGTGTTCCACGAGGCGCCCATCCACAAGGTGGTGGAAGTGGAGTCGGCAGCCGAGTACTACGAGTTCGACTGTGAGACCGAGGACGACATCATCCAGGAAATTCCCGATGCCATCGGCACCCATGCGGTGCTGTCGGGGGATGGTTTGCGGACCCTGACCCTCAAGGAAGTGGTGAGCTGGCGACTGCACGCCGACGGCGCCATTATCGGCATGCTGGCGGACGACGAGAAGGTAGTGAGCACCCCGGTGCTGCCCGGTGACGAATGCCTGTTCCCCGCCACCCAGCACGGCGATTTCCGCTATTACTTCCAGCACCACATCGCCAACAAGATCAAGTCACGGGATCCGGAAGCACTGGCCGCCATCTCCCAGCTGGTGGAAAGCTGAACTACCGCGAATAAACCACAGGGAGGCCAGACCTCCCTGCGATCAATCCAGGGGCTGGTTTTTGCCAGCTCCGGGTTAGCTACCCCTTTAAAGCGCCCTCCTCCAGCAACCCCACAAATTCACCCGTGGCCACAGCCGCCTCAGTCAGCAGATCGGGCTGCGTGTAACCGGACAACTTGCGGGGTTTGAAATCGTGGTCACCGTCTTCAAGCCAGTGCAACCTGATCTGTGGCGACCAGCCCGCTGTACTGATCCGGGCGCGGTTGCCGAGGGGATCGCGGCTGCCCTGCACAATCAGCATGGGGATGGGCAGGGACGGCAAGTGACCAGTGCGTGTCTGTTGTTGCCTGTCACTCAGCAAACCCGCTTTGCCCGGCGGGTGAAACGGATAACCAAAGCAGCACAGACCTGAGACCGGAATATCGCTATCCGGCAGATCGCAGGCCAGCAGTGACGCCATTCGGCCTCCCATGGACTTGCCGCCGATCAGCAGGGGAATCTGCATGTTGCTCGCAGCCATGCTGTTCTGCACAGATGCCAGTACCGAGCGCCAGCAATCCAGCAGCCGCGCCTGGGGATCGGGCGGCCTCTTGCTGCCGCCGCTACGGCGCTGGGCCATATAGGGGAACTCGAAACGCAGGGTGGAGATGCCCTGCCCCGCGAGAGCTGCAGCCAGTGCCTCCATAAATTCGCTGTCCATGGGGGCACCGGCGCCATGGGCCAGTATCAGCACGGCTCTTTGCGGAGCCGCATCCACCCTGAGCAGATTGATCACTCGGCAGTGGCGCCCAGTTTGCGAAACTGCTCTTTGGTGAGAAGGTTGCAACTCTCCAGTTCCGGATCAAACACAATCACCACCTGGCCGCGGCCAATCTGGCGGCGCACCTGGGCCAGCTTGGCCTCGAGGGCAACCTCCTGAAAACCGTAGTCGGTGCCCTCGCGCAAAACGAACTCCTCGATGATGGCATCGAGAAGTTCCGGGTCGAGGCGGTCAACCGGAATCTCGATCATTCCTCGCCATCACCATCGACAGGTTTGACAAAGCGCAGGGTCATGCGGTCGCTTTCACCAATGGCCAGGTATTTGTCGCGGTCTTTTTCACCCAGACGCAGCGATGGCGGCAAAGTCCACACGCCACTTTCATGGTCCCTGGTATCCTTGGGGTTGGCGTTGATTTCACTGCGGCCATCGAGCACAAAGCCGGCCTCGGTAGCGAGGGCAATCACCGTATTCTCGTCCATATAGCCACTGGTGAGCATGGTCTCGCGGTCCATACCGGGGGGGCCGCGGTGCTCCACCACGCCGAGAATGCCGCCGGGTTTGAGGGCCTTGTAAAACAACTCGAAGGCCGTCTGCTCAGCATCGTTGCGCAGCCAGTTGTGGACATTGCGGAAGGTCAGCACCCGGTCGGCCGTACCGTCGGGAATGGACAGTAGCGCAGCGGCGGGATCGAACTCAATCTGCTTCACATCGGCATAGAGGTCGGGCTCTGCTGCAAGTTTTGTCCCGAAAGCCTCAAGGGACTGGCGGAAGTAATCGAGCTCGGTGTTTGCCGCAAAGTGGGCTGCGTAGTAAACACCCTTATCTTTCAGCAGCGGGGCCAGAATCTCGGTATACCAGCCACCGGCGGGCCAGATTTCCACCACCGCCAGGCCTGGCTCCACAGCAAAGAATTGCAGCGTTTCGTAGGGGTGGCGATACACATCCCGGGCAGCAAAGGCCGCCGTGCGCCTGTCGCTCTGAACAGCCTCTTTCAAGGGGTCGCCCCAGCTGGCGGTTGCCGTCAGCAACCCGAACGCCAGGGACAAGACCAACCCACCTGCCACAGCCAAAAACGGTTTTCTCACCTTCGTTGTCGCCATAATTGCACTCCTGTCGTGCTGTTATTGTCGAAAGACTGCTTCATAATGCCACACCCAAGATGCACGTCAAAACGCTGTCGGGGTTACCATTGGACAGACTGCAATCAGATCCGGTTCACCCCTGACACCTTCGGCCTAGAGGACCCATCCGCCATGAGCACCCATCTGGTTATCACCATTATCGCCAACGACAGGCCCGGTATCGTCGAGCAGGTGGCCACTGTCATCAGCCAGTGCGAGGGCAGCTGGCTGGAGTCGTCCCTGTCCCGTCTGGGGGGCAAATTTGCCGGTATCCTGCTGGTGGAAATCGCCGCATCCCGCCAGGAAGAACTCCAGACAGCACTCAAGAACCTGGAGAGCAAGGGCATCCGCGTGGTGCTGGAACAAGCGGGCGGTGACAGTTTCGAATCAGGCGGCGATGAACTCCTGCTCTCGGTGGTCGGCAACGACCGGCGCGGGATTGTCGGTGAAATCAGCCGGGTGCTGGCGCGCTGCAACGTCAATGTGGATGAACTCTACACCAGTACCGAAAACGCCCCCATGAGCGGCGAGCTGTTGTTTCACGCCACCGCGGCCATTGTCCTGCCCGTGGGTCTCAGTCGCGAAGCGCTGCAGGATGCCCTTGAGGAATTGTCGGATGACCTGATGGTGGAATTGGATGAACTGGATGAATGACCACGATTTCACCACTACAGACTGCCACGCCAACCAGTACCTCTGACCATGACAACACCCGATTCCGGCGACTCCGCTGACTACCTCGCCAAAAAGCGCTTTTTCGACAGCCTGCTGACGGTATATGGCCGCAAGCCGGTGCTCGAGGCCTTGCAGGATGCGACCATTCCCGTCTACAAGCTGCATATGGCCACCTCCAACCAGGAAGGCGGAATTGTGCGCGATATCGAAAAACTGGCGCGCCAGCGCGGTGTCGAGATCGTGCGCCACAGCCGCGAGAGCCTGTCGCGCATTTCCAAAAACCGCAACCAGGACCAGGGCGTGGCCGCCGACCTGGAATGCCCGCGCTACCGACACTACCGGGATTTTCTCGGCGAACAAACGCCGCAAAGCCGCCCCTACCAGCTGATTGCCCTCGACAGCATCACCAATCCGCAAAATCTCGGCATGATTATCCGTTCGGTCAGCGCCAGCCCCATTGATGGCGTACTGTTGCCGGCCAAAGGCTGCGCGCCACTCTCGCCGCTGGTGATCAAGGCCAGTGCTGGCACCCTGTTCCGCTGCCCCATTTTGCGCTGCGACAGCCTCGATGCCACACTCGTGGACCTCAAGGCGGCGGGTGCGGATATCTGCATTCTCAGCGGCGAGGCCCGGCAATCTATCGGCGATTACCAGCCCGGCGGTTCGGTGGTCTATGTGCTGGGCAATGAAACGGAAGGGGTATCGGACAGGGTCAGGCAACTCGCCAATCAGGCGGTGAAAATCCCCATGAGCAACGGCGTGGAATCCCTTAACGTGGCGGTGACGGCTGCGCTGATTGCGTTTCGCGCCGTTGTTGCCACAAACCGCTAAACAGCGCGCTGGCGCCGGTGACCACAAAAGTGAGAGTGCCCAGCAGCAACAGCGCGGCGCTGATCCCGTAGCTGTCAATGGCAAAACCCGCCATCCAGGCACCGAGGGGAGCGGCACCGAACAGGCACAACTGGTAGACCGATACAACCCGCGAACGCAGTTGCGGGGGCGCTTCCTCATGGGTCATCGAGCGCCCCAGGGTCATCGACATGCCCGACAGGATGCCCCACACCACCAGCACCGGAAACAACAGCCAGATGGGCACCTGCAGGGCCAGGATACAGATCAGCACACCGCGCAATAACAGGCTCACCAGCATCATCCGCCCGGGGCGCTGCAGGCTGCCCACCCAGCGCATCAGGATCAGGTTGGCAATCATGATGCCCGCCACAAAACACAGCTGCATCATGGCAAAAAACCCCGCGCCTTGCTGATACACCGTGCGCGCCAGCAAGGGCATGGCCACCATGTAGGCGCCGATGCCGAAAAAACCCGTGGTGCCCACCAGAATCATCAGGGGCAGCAGGCGCTTGTGACCCAGCACCAGCTTCACACCCTCGAAAATCTTCACCTCCCGTACAGCCCGGTCTGGCGGCGCAAACCCCTCCCCCCTCGGCTGGCTTCTGCGCACCAGCTGTGAGGTCACCACAAACAGCAGCAACTGCAGCGCCAGCAACTGGGGCAGCTCGATATAGCCCAGCAATCCTGCAGCGCTGATACCCAGTGACTGGGCGCCAAACTGCACCAGTGCCGACTTGGCGACAGCCGTTTGCAGCACCTGCCGGGTGAGCTGGGGCAGCAGGCTTTCCCGCGCCGGTTGCACAAAGGCGGTGATCATCCCGTACACCACGCCATACACCAGCAGCTGCCAGTAGGCCAGTTGCTCACTGAAAGCCAGGGTGATGATCAGGCCGAGGGGCAGTGCGTACAGCAGATAGAGGCGGCCCAGGTGGGTGCCGAGGTGACGGCTGTCAGACAGCGCACCACCCACCAGGATAAACAGCAGATTGGGGATCATCACCGCCATTTGCGCCAGCCCCAGCCGATGGGCATCCTCGCCGAGCACCCCCACCACGATCCAGGGAAAGAGCACGGTCTGCAGCCCCATGGCCATGGAGCTGGTGCCCACCGCACCGAGGTAAAAGGGAAAACGGTTAGTGCCGGGGTCGACCCTGTCGGTCATGATCAGCGGCTACTTTTTCAGCCATTTTTGCAGGCTTTTGATCACCAGCACTGTGACAAAGGCCAGCAAGGCCAGAACAGCCACCAGAATCAGGGCGAAAACAAGGGCGGAATACAGCTTGTTAACGGGTACATCCCAAATCTGCACTGCACCTATAATCACGGCAAGAGCGGCCACCATGGGCAGCAGGAAATTCCGGGCATCACGCATCGTTTTACGTTTCAAAAATCACTCCACTTGCTTGAATGATGAATTTCATCACGATATTTATAGCAGGCCCTGCTCGTGCAACAGCGCCACAAAACCATCCTCATCGAGCACCTCAATGCCGAGCTCGGTGGCTTTGTTGAGCTTTGACCCGGCACCGGGAGCGGCCACCACACAGGTGGTTTTGGCCGACACACTGCCAGCCACTTTGGCACCCAGCTGCTGAAGTTTTTCCTTGGCTTCGGTGCGGCTCATGGTTTCCAGGCTGCCGGTGAGTACCCACACCTGGCCCTTGAGGATCGCTGAGCCACTGTCACTGGCCACAGGGTCAGGCCAATGTACGCCCTGTTCCCGCAATTGACGCACAATCGCCAGATTGTCTTCGGCGCTGAAAAATTCGCGCACGAAATGAGCGACCACCGGACCCACATCGGCAACCTGCTGGAGATCCTCCTCACTGGCAGTGGCGAGCTTTTCGATGGTAATGAAATGATTGGCCAGCGCCTGCGCCGTTGCCTCCCCCACTTCGCGAATGCCCAGGGCGTAGAGAAAGCGCGCCAGGGTTGTGGCTTTCGATGCCTCCAGGGCGCTGACCACATTATCCGCAGACTTCTGCGCCATGCGTTCAAGCCCTACCAGATCAGCACTTTCAAGGCTGTACAGATCGGCCACCGAATGCACCAGGCCAGCATCCACCAACTGTTCAATGAGTTTTTCCCCCAGGCCATCAATATCCATGGCCTTGCGCGAGGCAAAATGAATGATCGCCTGCTTGCGCTGGGCGCCACACACCAGACCGCCACTGCAACGCATGGCGGCCTCGCCGCCGACACTCTCCACCGGCGAGCCGCACACTGGACAGTGCTCGGGGAAGACAATGGGCCGGGCGTCGGCGGGACGCTCTGTCTCAACCACCTTGACGATCTGGGGAATCACATCCCCTGCGCGGCGTACGATCACTGTATCGCCGATGCGCACATCGAGGCGCTCAATCTCGTCACGGTTGTGGAGGGTGGCATTGCTCACTGTCACGCCGCCGACAAAAACCGGTTCCAGGCGCGCCACGGGAGTCACTGCACCGGTGCGACCGACCTGGAATTCCACATCGAGCAGACGGGTGGACATTTCCTGGGCCGGAAATTTGCGCGCGATGGCCCAGCGCGGGGCGCGGGCAACAAAGCCCAGGCGCTTCTGCAAGGCCAGGTCGTTGACCTTGTAGACAATCCCGTCGATATCGTAATCGAGGCTGTCGCGGCTCTGGGCCAGGCGCTGGTAATAGGCAAAGCAGCCATCGATATCCTCTGCCACCTCCACCAGCGGGTTGACGGGAAAACCCCAACTGCGCAACTGCTGCAACACCAGATAGTGCTCAGCGGGTAGCGGCCAGTCTTCGCTGAATCCCACCCCGTAGGCAAAAATCGCCAGGGGCCGGGCGGCGGTGATGCGCGAATCCAGCTGCCTCAGGCTGCCAGCGGCAGCATTGCGGGGGTTGACGAAGCTTTTCTCGCCACTGTCCCGGGCTGCATTGTTGAGTGCCTCAAAACCGGCGCGGGACATATAGATCTCGCCCCGCACCTCCACCAGGGGAGGCACTGAATCGCCCTGCAGCCGCAGGGGAATAGAGGCGATGGTGCGCACGTTGGCGCTGATATCCTCGCCAGTGCGGCCATCGCCGCGAGTAGCGCCCCTGACCAGCACCCCCTGTTCGTAGAGCAGGCTGACCGCCACACCATCCAGTTTGGGCTCACACACATAGGCCAGCGGCTCGCGCCAGTTGAGTCGCTCGCGGATGCGCCGGTCAAAGTCGCTGACTTCGTCGTCGCTAAAGGCATTGTCGAGGGACAGCATGGGTTGCAGATGGGCCACCTCGGCAAAGCTGCTGAGAGGTTCCACCCCGACCCGCTGGCTGGGCGAGTCTGCCGATTTCAGATGAGGGTAGCGGGTTTCAAGTTCCTGCAACTGGCGCAACAGGCGATCGTATTCCTGATCGGTGATTTCCGGATCGTCGAGGGCGTAGTAGCGGTAATTGTGGTGATGCAGCGCCTGGGTCAGGCGCTCAATTTCTGTCCGGGCTTCAGATTCAGAGAACGATTCAGGGAGCGATTCAGGGAGCGATTCAGGGCACACCGGGCTGTCTCCCGGTCAGTTGGTGAGGGTAAAGGAGCGTCGTGTGTAGTCGATAATGCGCTGGCGGTAGTGCTCGATGGTCTGCTTGGTGAGGGCGCTGCGGGTTTCATCCTTGAGTTCGCCGTCGAGTTTTTTTGCCATGGTTGTGGCAGTGCTGATCAGTACATCGAAGGATTCCAGAGGCCGCTCCAGACCGTCGAGGGGCATGATAAAGGTCACCCCGGGGGAGGCAAACTGCTCGATCAGGTTGAGATCAAAGGTGCCCGGGTTGACGGAATTGGCGAGGCTGAAATGCACCGAGCCGGAGCCGTCCTTGTTCTCGTGGCGGTGGAAGATTTTCATGGAGCCGTAGCGCAGGCCCTGGTCGAGAATCTGTTCCAGCAACTTTTCGCCCTCGAAAGTCTTTCCCTTGTGGGCCATCAGGTGGAGGATCAGGATATCGTCCTGTGACGGCGCTGAGCGCCCGGAGGACTGGCGTCGTGGCGCTTCATCGGCGCGCTGCTCATAATCATCCATGTCAGCAGGGTGCCTGCGCTCCTGGGGCGGCACAGCGCGGAAAGACATATCGGGCTCGATACGATCCTCCTTGTGAGGCACCATTTTTGGCGCTATCTGAGGCTGAAAGGAGTCTTCCCTCTCATCTTCATCATCCTGGTGGGCAGACGAGTGTTTGGCTGAAGCGCCGGTCGCGGCGCGGCGCTCGGCATCGTCCAGATCAGGGGATTCAAAATCTTGGCTGCCATCGAAGTCATCGTCGATGCGGCCATAGTGGTCGTCGTCATCGGCAAACAGTGGCGCTTCAGGACGGCTGTGCTTGGCGGTGGCAGGTGCATCAAAAATGTCGGGATCGTGCTCAGGCGCAGGGGCGGCATCCTGCTCCACCCTGCTGCGAAACACCGATGTCAGTTTTTCCCTGGCACTGTCAGCCTTGCGGCGGAGGGTTTCGCTGATTTCCTCGGCACTTTTTTCGTCGCGCACCTGCACTACCCGCGCGCGGCCACCGGGCAGTTCACTGTTGGGGTAATCGTCATTCTCGTCATCAAAAATCGGGTTTCGGCTGCTGCGACGCGAGCCACTGCGCAACTTGCCACGGCGAGCATTGTTTACCCGCCTGACACCATCGAGCAGGATGGCCAGGATGACCAGAATGCCCAGTAATATCAGAATTTCGCGTGTGCCAAAATCCATGAAATCCTCTATTTGCGATCGCTTGCAGTCTGCAGGTTTAAAACCCGTGGTTAGCTCACTGATGTCTTATCAGCACCTTTTGCTGTGCCTGTTGTGGCCGCTTTGCCATGACGGCTAATCAGCACTGAAATCCAGTTCGTTATAAAACCACTTTCCCTGAAAAACCAAGTGATTATTAAAACATTGTAAAGAATTAAATCAACCACTCTCTGTCATCAAAAACCTGCGCGCCGAACTCAGGCCTCCGCCAGCTCGACTGCCTTGTCGACATCGACGCTCACCAGCCGTGACACACCCGGCTCGTGCATGGTGACACCCATCAGGTGCTGGGCCATCTCCATGGCGATCTTGTTGTGGGTGATATAGATAAACTGCACCCGGTCCGACATCTCCTGCACCATGCGGGCATAACGCCCCACATTGGCATCATCGAGCGGCGCATCCACCTCGTCGAGCATACAGAACGGCGCGGGGTTGAGGCGGAAAATCGAGAACACCAGCGCAATGGCAGTGAGAGCCTTCTCGCCACCAGAGAGCAGATGAATAGTCGTGTTCTTCTTGCCAGGGGGCTGGGCCATGATGGTCACGCCGGTATCCAGCAGGTCGTCGCCGGTGAGTTCCAGGTAGGCATGGCCACCGCCAAATACCTTGGGGAACAATTCCTCAAGGGACTGGTTGATCTTTTCAAAGGTTTCCCTGAAGCGGGTGCGGGTTTCCCGGTCAATTTTGCGGATGGCCCCTTCCAGTGTTTCCAGCGCTTCCGTCAGCTCGTTGTGTTGGGCATCGAGATAGGTCTTTCGTTCCGACTCGGTCTTGAATTCCTCAATGGCAGCCAGGTTGATGGCCCCCAGGCGCTGGATTCGGGCGGCGATACGTTCAAGCTCCTCTTCCCACTGGCGCGGATCGGCCTCCTCACCCAGCTCGTCGAGCAGGCTTTGCAGCTGGTAGCCCTGCTCGGCAATCTGCTCGGCAATGGTGTTGCAGCGGGTGCGGACTTCCTGAGTCTGCAGGCGGGTCTGTTCAAGCTCGGTGCGTTTATCGAGGATCAGGTTTTCGAGCTGGCTGCGACGCTTCTCGTGCTCGCGCATGCCGTGCTCCACCTCCTCCAGACTGACCCGCGCCTGGGCCAGGCGTCGCTCAACCAGCAGGCGTTTCTCCAGCTGCTCCTCCAATTGCAGGGTCAGCTCTTCGGTGGGATCTTCTTCGAGATTGACCGAGGCCAGCAACTGGTCGCGGCGCTCCTGCAAGCGCGCCACCTGGATTTCAAGGCGGCCCAGACCTTCCTTGACTGCCTGCAACTGGGTGCTGACCGAGCGCTCGCGCATCGACAGTTCGTGGAGCCGGTCGCGGGTGTGACGGGCGCGCTGGCGGGCACTGTCGAGGCTGTTGCGGGCCTGATCGCGTTCGGTGAGCAGGGTTTCGCGCTGGCGGGTGTCGGTCTCCATGGCGTCGAGGGCATCCTGGAGGATAACCCTGGCTTCTCCCAGCCCTTCCTGCTCCAGTTGCTGCTGCTGGCGAATCTCTGCCAGCTCGTCTTCGGCGCGGTTGCGGCGCGCGGCGAATTGTTCGATTTGCATGCGGCTGGCGCTCACCCGGGAGCGCAGCTCGGCGTATTCGCGCTGGCGCTCGGCGATGGTGCGGGACAGGGTTTCGCGCTGGCGCTCAAGGCTGCTGAGTTCCTGTTCGCGAGTCATTTGCAGAGCGGCGAGCTGTTCGGAGCGGACGCTCAGGCTTTCCAGCTGGCTGTGCAGCTCGGCCAGTTCCTGCTTGCGCTTGAGTACCCCGGCAGCGGCGTTTTTGCCGCGCGCCACCCGCACCCAGTTGGGGCCAAGCCACACGCCTTCGCGGGTGACCACGGACTCCCCCGCTGCCAGTCCGGAGCGCAGGGCCAGGGCTGCATCGAGGTTTTCAGCGCTATGGATGCCCGCCAGCAAGGATGTGGCCTGGTTGCCCTGCACCAGGCTGGCAAGGGACACCCTGCCTGCCTCCGCGGGCACGGGGGCCGAAGGCGTGCTATCCAGCAAAGTCAGCTCGCCCTTGCCGAGGCTGTCGAGGGCGCTGATCAAGGGGTCAAGCACATCGACACAGACCGCCTGCAGTCCGCTGCCCAGCACGGTTTCCAGCGCCACTTCCCAGCCCGGCTGTACTTCCAGACTTTCGGCCAGACGCGCGGCGCCGGTCAGCCCCTGCTGGTCGAGCCACTGTTTTTCTTCGCCGTTGTCCTCCAGCGCCGCCTGCTGCAGGGCCTCGAGGGAGGACTGACGGCCCTTGAGGGACTGGATCTGCTCCCGTACCTGTCCCAGTTCCTGGCCAGCGGCCTGGTAGGATTTGCGGGTCTCGTCGATGCTGCTGACCATGGTTTCCAGCTGCGACTGCATGTCGCCACCGGTCATTTCCATTTCTGCCAGCTGTTCATCAAGGAGAGCAAGATCCTCCTCGCCGGGCCCGGTGCTGATCAGCTCGCGGCGTTCCGAATCGAGCCGCTCGATACGCTCCCCAAGGCGCCGCAGCACCTGTTCCAGGTGCTGGATACGCGACTGCTGCACCTCCGCCTGCTGGCGCGGCTGGGCGGCGCGCTGGTTGAATTCGTCCCAGGCACTCTGCCACTGGTTCATGGCCTCTTCCGCTGCCTGCAGCAGGATGGAGGACTCCTCCTCTTCCGCGCCGAGGGTTTCGAGGGTGGGGGAGATTTCGGCCAACTCTGCCTCCCAGCCCTCCGCCCGGGCGCGATCACTGCGCAGGTGCTGTTCGGATTCGGCGTAGTTACGCTCGGTCTGCTCGATATCCTGACGCAGCTCGCGGGCGCGCTGGCGCACATGCTCAATGGATTGCTCGGTGCGCGCCACTTCGGCGCCAATGGCGTAGAACTCGCCCTGCACGGCATTGAAACCGTCACTCTGGTCGGTGTATTGCACGCGCAGTTTTTCCAGCGCGTTATCGCAGCTGCTGCGCTCGGTGACCAGTGCCTCCACATCCAGCTCCTGGCGACTGATCAACACCTGACGGCTTTGCACCTGGGCATTGAATTCGCGCCAGCGCAGGGCTTGCAGCTGGGCTTTGGCCTGGCGCTCTTCCTTTTTGAATTCGGCGTATTTTTCTGCCGCCTGGGCCTGGCGTTCGAGGCGCTGCAACTGGCGCCCCAGTTCATCGCGGATATCGGTCAGGCGCTCGAGGTTTTCGTGGGTGCGGCGCATGCGGTTCTCGGTGTCGCGGCGGCGCTCCTTGTACTTGGAGATGCCGGCGGCCTCCTCGATAAACACCCGCAGATCCTCCGGGCGCGCCTCGATCAGGTTGGAGATCATGCCCTGCTCGATAATGGCATAGCTGCGCGGCCCCAGGCCGGTGCCGAGAAAAATGTCGGTGATATCGCGGCGGCGGCACTTGTTGCCGTTGAGGTAGTAGCCGGATTGGCCGTCGCGGGTCACCTTGCGGCGAATGGAAATCTCGGCATAGCTGGCGTATTCGCCGCCCAGGGTACCGTCGCTGTTGTCGAAGATCAGCTCAATGGAGGCCTGACCCACCGGCTTGCGGCCACCGGAACCGTTGAAGATGACATCGGTCATGGACTCGCCGCGCAGGTGCTTGGCGGAACTCTCACCCATCACCCAGCGCACGGCGTCGATCACATTGGACTTTCCGCACCCGTTGGGACCCACAACTGCGCACAGGTTGCTGGGGAAGTGGACGGTTGTCGGATCCACAAAGGACTTGAACCCCGCCAGCTTGATGCTCTTCAGACGCATGGATGACTCATTGTTGATGACCGCTGCAAATTGCCGGAGGATCAGGGTCTGGTGGCGCTTGGGCCTCACCGGACCCTGGTGAAAATCCGATTAAGCGAAGGATTTTACACGGTGGAAATCTCTCGACAAGCAATGAATGGCGATCAGGGAATTTTGCGCCCGATCACCACTTTGAGGGGGGATTGACTGTCCTGTGGATCAACCGGACCCAGCTTGCCCTCGATATCGCCAGGGGCTGCCGTAGCGCTGCCCGCAAAGGAAACCCGCGCCACCAGCTCCACCTGTTCGGCACTGGCAAGGGTAAAGGCCGGGTTCATGGCCAGGCTTTCATCGAGGGTGATACGGGTCGGCAAATCCGCCCTGGTCAGGCGCTTGATGGCCAGTGGCATGGGCGAGCCCTGCCAGGCGCGGGCATAGACGAATACTGTCGTGTCCGCTGGCACATCCAGCTCGTCGGCGAGAGACACATCCACCTGCAGGGAAGCCGTGCTGGCCGCAACGGTTTCTTGTGCTCCCTGACCAGATGCCGCCAGTTTCTGACGGGCGCTGTTGATACCCGCCAGCAGTGACGCCCGCGAGGCCGAATCAGGCCGCAAACCGGACAGCGCCTGTTGCCAGTGGCCTATGGCATCGCCGTAACGACTGTCGTGGTAGGCGGCAATACCCAGCAACCCCAGGGCCGTTGCATCCTGCGGGTCGATTGCGTGGGCCGTTTGTGCCGCCGCCAGCACGGCGGGAGTCATCTGGTTATCAGCGGCAAAAAACAGTGCCTGGGCGTATTCTCCCTGCAGGCTGCCATCCTGGGGCAGCAAGGACACAACTTTGCGGTAATAGGGCACGGCAGCCTGGAAATCACCGCGCTGCTGGTAGAGTCGGGCCAGCAACAGGGGGTAAACAGGCTTGTCAGGGCGGGCCTTTTCCAGCTGGTGGAGACGCACCAGAATTTCCGCATCGGCTGCCTGTATATCACCTTCGCTGTGGGAATCACCAGACAGCAAATCTGTACGGCTATCAAGCAAACCCTTGAATTGCAGCTCGGCGGAAGCCCCAATGCTCATGTACACCAGACCAGCAAAAACCGGCAGCGCCAGCGCACACAGGACCAACAGCCAGCGACCTCGGGGCGTACTGGCAGCTTGGGCGGGAAGCGCCTGGTTGTCGAGGAGAAACTGGCGCTGGAATTCGAGTTCAAGGGCCTGGCGCTGGGCGTTGCTGATCTCGCCCGCAGCGTTCTGGGCATTGAGGTCGGCAAGCTTTTCCTCGTAGAGGGTACGGTTCAGAGCCTGCTCAACGGAAGACGGGCCTGACTCCACCGAGGGGCGGGCAAAGAGCCCGGAAATGACAAAAATCACGCCAAAACAGGCGGCCAGCGCCAGTATCAACCACAGCATTACGACTCTCCCGGCTTGTCATTGTTGAGCAGGGCATTGAGCTGCTGCTGTTCTTCCCGATTGAGGGGCTGGCTGGCCTGATTGTCGCGGCGCCGGTGATAGCGGATAACCAGCACCAGCACCAGCAATCCCAGCAGGACCATAGCGGCGGGAGCGAACCACAGCACCAGGGTGTTCTGCTGGAGGGCCGGGCGATAGAGGACAAAATCCCCGTAGCGCGCCACCATGAAATCGGCAACATCAGCGTTGCTTTTGCCCTCTTCCAGGAGGCGGCGGATTTCGCCACGCAAGTCTGCAGCGATGGGGGAGTCGGATTCCGCCAGGTTCTGGTTCTGGCACTTGGGGCAGCGCATTTCGTCGGTCAGCACCCGGTAGCGGGCATTGAGTTCGTCACTGCTCAGGGGTTCCGTTTCGATCACGGCAAAAGCGGCGCTGCAGGCCAGCAACCAGAGGGCGAGTACGCGACAGCTACAAGTCATTGCGCACCCTTTGCCTGGTCAGCAACCAATTCCCGGTAGCGCGCCCCCATTTGCGCCCACACCTGTTCATCGACAACACCCACATGCTTGTACTGGATAATACCCTGATGGTCGACGAGGTAGGTTTCTGGCGCACCGAATACGCCGAGATCGATTGCCAGGCGGCCTTCCTTGTCCTCAAAGTTGATGCTGTAGGGGTCGCCCTTCTCTTCCAGCCATTGCAGTGCAGCAGCGCGTTCATCCTTGTAGTTCATGCCCACTATCGCCACCCCCTGATTGGCGAGTTCCACCAAAAAAGGATGCTCGACCCGACAGGCCACACACCAGGTACCCCACACATTGAGAAGGCTGACCTGGCCCTGGAAGACAGCCTGGTCAATGTGCTGATCCGGATTGAGGAGATCCGGCAGGCTGAAATCAGGCACCGGCCTGCTGATCAGCACTGAAGGTAATTCACTCGGATCACGGCTCAGACCCTGGTAAAGGAACAGAGCCAGCACCAGAAATATGCCCAGGGGAATAAAGAGTTTGAGGTTTTTCATGGTCAGGTTCCTGCCGCCAGATTGGCTGAGGTCACCGCCGCTACAGCAACCCGCTGCGGGCGGTAGCGCCGGTCGAGCATCGCCAGCAAACCACCCCCCGCCATCAGCAGTGAGCCCAACCAGATCCAGCGTACAAAGGGTTTGACATGGACACGCACGGCCCAGGCATCGCCCTCCAGGGGTTCGCCGAGTGAGACATACAGGTCGCGCCACAGGCCACCGCTAATACCCGCCTCGGTCATCACCTGACCGCTGGCCAGATAGCGCCGCTTCTCGGGATACAGCGCCGTGACTGCGCGGCCATTGCGGGTGACCTGCACCTCCGCCTGGTCGGCGATATAGTTGGGACCGCGCACCTTGCTGACGCCGACAAACTCGAAGTGATAGCCAAGATCTTCAATCACGGTGCCCGGCTCAACCCGGGCATCCTTTTCAACACTGTAAACGGTGGTAAGACCGGCACCGAGAATACAGCTCACCAGCCCGATATGGGCCAGATGCATGCCGTAAAAGCTGCCGGAGAGACGCCGCAGACCGGACAAATGCCCACCGCTGTGGGCGGATTTCTGCCACAGATCCTGCACCGTCAGGGCCAGCACCCAGCTAAAGACCAGCACTGTCACAGCCGCACCGGGGTGGAATTCACCTGCGTACAGCCAGGGGAATAACAGGCTCGCCACGACGGCGGCCAGCAAGGGTATGGCAAGGCGCAGTTTCAGCCAGCTCCATTCAGTGCGCTTCCAGCGCAGGATGGCGCCCACTCCCATCAACAGGGCAAGCACCAGCATCAGCGGCGCAAAGAAAAGGTTGAAGTAGGGCGGACCCACGGAAATCTTGCCCCAGCCCATGACGTCCGCCACCAGCGGGTAAAGGGTACCGAGCAGGATAATGGCGGTGGCGATCATCAACAGGATATTGTTGACCAGCATAAAGACTTCGCGGGACACCCAGTCAAAGCTGCCCTGGGAACGCAGGGTCTGGCCGCGAATAGCGTAGAGCAACAGCGAACCGCCCACCACAACACCCAGAAACGCGAGGATAAACACACCGCGGGTGGGATCGCTAGCAAAGGCGTGGACGGAAGTCAGCACCCCGGAGCGCACCAGGAAGGTACCCAGCAGGCTGAGGGAAAAGGCAAAGATCGCCAGCAGTAATGTCCAGCTGCGGTAGGCACCGCGCTTTTCGGTGACCGACAGGCTATGCACCAGGGCCGTGCCCACCAGCCAGGGCATAAAGGACGCGTTCTCCACCGGGTCCCAGAACCACCAGCCGCCCCAGCCCAGCTCGTAGTAGGCCCACCAACTGCCGAGCGCAATCCCCACGGTGAGGAAGGCCCAGGCCGCCGTGGTCCACAGCCGCGTCCAGCGCGCCCAGGCGGCATCCAGCCTGCCAGCCAACAGCGAGGCGATGGCAAAGGCAAAGGGAACGCTCAAACCTACATAACCCATGTACAGCAGGGGGGGATGGATGATCAGGCCAACATCCTGCAGAAGGGGGTTGAGATCGGCTCCGTCAGGAGCGGGAAATGGCAGCACCCGCTCAAAGGGATTGGAGGTAAACAGCAAGAACAGGTAAAACCCCACAGCAATCATTGCCATCACCGACAGCACCCGCGCCACCAGGGTGAGGGGCATACTGCGGCTATAGAGGGCTACTGCCGCCGTCCAGCCCGCCAGGATCAGCACCCACAGCAGCAGGGAGCCTTCATGGGCGCCCCATACAGCGCTGAATTTGAAATACCAGGGCAGCAGGCTGTTGGAGTTGTTGACCACGTAGAGGACAGAAAAATCATCCTGCAAAAATGCCAGGCTAAGAAACCCGAAGCTGATGGCGGCGAGCACAAACTGACCCAGCGCCAGGGGCCGGGCGGCGGCCATCCAGACGCGGTTGCCCGTAGCAGAACCCAGCATGGGCACCACAGACTGGACTATCGCCAGGCCAAAACCGAGGATCAGGCAAAAATGACCAATTTCAGGATTCATGGGCGTGCCTCGTGGGCCTTCTCCATGGCTTTATTCATGGCATCCGTCACTTCCGGCGGCATATAGTTCTCGTCGTGCTTGGCGAGCACTTCTGTGGCGGTGAAGGTGCCGTCGGGTTCCAGCTGACCGGTGGCCACCGCGGCCTCATTCTCGCCAAACAGATCCGGCAGGATACCGGTGTAGGTGACGATGACTTCCGACGGCCCGTCAGTCACCCGAAAGGTGGTTTGCAGGCCGCCGGGAGCGCGCACAATACTGTCCTCGACCACCATGCCGCCAACCCTGATCCGGGTACCGGCGGGCGCATCGCCGGCAACCACCTGGGAGGGGGCGAAAAACAGGTTGATATTCTGGCGCAGCGCATAGGTAACCAGTGCCACTGCGACGGTGGCGACAATCACAATAAAAATCACCGCGATCAGGCGTTGACGACGAAGTGGGTGCATCAGGGGCTACGCTCCTCGGTACGGGGTCCAGGGGAAATGTCCTGGTACTTTCCGCTTTCACGATGTTGCAGGGTTTGTTGACGTTTCAAGGCGGACATCAGCCGGTTGGTGCGCAACAAGGGTGTCGCCACCAGCCATAGCAGCACCAGTGCCGTGGCCAGGTACGATAGCCAGATATAGGGTCCGTGACCACCCATGGCGATAAAGGCAGAAAGACTGTCGAACTGGAACATCACGACCGCCCTCCTTCGGCCATATCGAGCACCCAGCGGGTACGGCGCTCGCGGTGAAGTATTTCACTGCGGGTATTCAGCAACAGTACCAGGGCATAAAAGCAGTAGAAACCGGCGATCATCACCAGCAGGGGATAAAACATGTCCGGGTGCATGCTGGGAGCCTGGGTCAACTTGATGGTGGCGGGCTGGTGCAGGGTATACCACCAGTCCACGGATTTGTAGATGATGGGAATATTGGCCGTACCCACCAGTGCCAATACGGCGCTGGCCTTGCTCGCTGCCTCGCCATTGGTATAGGCATAATGCAGGGCGATCACCCCCAGGTAGAGGAAAAACAGCACCAGCATCGAGGTGATACGGGCATCCCACACCCAGTAGGTACCCCAGGTAGGCTTGCCCCACAGCGAGCCGGTCACCAGTGAAATCAGCGTCAGTGCCGCACCCAGCGGCGCGGCAGCCTTCATCACCATATGCGCCAGCTTCATCTTCCACACCAGCCCGATAGCACCCGCTGCCGCCATTACGTAGTAGCCCGCCAGGGCCAGAAATGCGGCAGGCACATGGATATAAATGATGCGAAAGCTGTTGCCCTGCTTGGCATCCTGAGGCGCAAAACCCAGGCCCCAAACCGTACCCACCAACAGCAATACAGCGGCAGTCACCGCCAGCCACGGCATCCAGCTGCTGGTCATCTGGTAAAAACCCTTGGGCGATCCCAAGCGATGAAACCATTCCGGCAAAAGTGGACGTGTTCTAGCCATGCAAACTCACTCGCAGCGCCCCAGCGGTGGCAAAGGGCGAAATCAAACAGGAAAAAGCCAGCAGCGCCCCCAGGATCGCCAGGGCGCCTGAAGGGGAGATGCCATCAACCGCCAGCTGAACCGCACTGGCACCAAAGATCAGCACCGGCATATACAGCGGCATCACGATCAGGGACAGCAGCAGCCCACCGCGGGGAATGGCTACCGTCAGTGCCGCACCGATGGCGCCAATCATACTGAGTGCCGCGGTGCCCAGCAAAAGGCTTACCACTAAAGGCCCGAACCCGGCCTGGGGCAGCGACAGCATCACCCCCAGCAACGGCGACAGCAGTGTCAGCGGCAACCCCGTCACCAGCCAGTGGACAATAATCTTGGCCAGCACCAGCAGCCACAGGGGCTGGGGCGACAGAGCCAGCTGCTCCAGGCTGCCATCGCGGTGATCCGCCAGAAACAGGGTTTCCGCCGATAACAGCGACGCCAGCAGTGCCATCACCCAGATCATACCCGGTGCGAGCAGCGCCAGCTGGCCGGACTCCGGGGTCACCCCGAGAGGCACCAGGGTCGCCACCATTACAAAAAAAATCAGCGGGTTGGCCATGTCGCCGCGATGACGGAATGCCAGAGTCAGATCCCGGGTCAAGACGGCACGGAATGCCGTTGCTGTCGCCAGTTCAGGCGGCGCCGCATCAGGAGACGCCATAACGCACCATATCCAGCTCACAGAGGTTATCCAGCTGTGGATGCTGGTGGGTAGTGATAACCACCGCCCCACCCCGCTGCGCATGGTCCTGAAGCAGTATCTCCAACTTGCCCACGCCATCGCGGTCGATGGCGGTGAAAGGTTCATCCAGTATCCACAGACTGGCGTCACTGAGATAAAGCCGGGCCAGCGCCACCCTGCGCAACTGGCCAGCGGACAGGGTGTGGCAGGGCACATCCTCCATGCCTGCCAGCCCCACAGCAGCGAGGGCCTGATTGGTGTCGTGCCCGGCCTTGGGGTGCAAGGGCCGCAGCCAGGCCAGGTTTTCGCGGGGAGTGAGTGCAGCCTTCACCCCGGGTTGGTGACCCAGGTAGAGCATGTCAAAGCGATACTCCTGCCTGTGCCCCTCAAGGTCGTTGCCATGCCAGAACATGCTGCCCTGTGATGCAGTCAGCGAGGTGGCCAATATGCGCAAGAGTGTTGTTTTACCTGAGCCATTGGCACCTTTGACCTGGAGAATCTGGCCACGCCACAACGTGAAGGACAGCCCGGAAAATATGGGCGTGTAGTCCCGCTCAAATGCGATATCGCGGCATTCCAGAATTGGCGGCGCGCTCAAATACAGCCTCTCGGATCACAAAGAGGCGCTATTATGCCGAAATTCCCCCGGGGTTGCAGTTTCGGCAACAAAAAAGCCCAGCTTGCGCCGGGCTTTTGATTAACTGATTTACTTTCCGAATCTGTGACAGCAGTGATTCCGTTACCGGCTATCAAACAGATTGATTCAGGCAATATCGTCGAAATCGTAATCCTGAATTAACTTGCGCAAACGTCGCTCTTCAAGTTTAGCCTCAAGTCTGCGCCGCGCCTCAAGGTCAGCGAGGGGAGAAGGTTTTACCTGCTCTTCCACAGCAGTCTCCTCCTCTTCAGCCTCGTCCAGGTTATCCAGCTCGTCGTCGTCTTCGTCACTCATGGCAAGTCACCTCTAGCATACAGATAAGCTAAACAATCAACAGGGCTTGGCTTGCGCCAATTGCGCGCAAAATAGGGCTAAACCTTAGGTCAGTCAACAAAAATAACTCATTACTTTTCAGGCAATTACAAATATGTGAAAAAACATCCGCTTTCATCCACTGAGAATCGACTAAAAACATGGCTGCGCGACAGGATATTCACCGCTAGAGGTTGATCAATCGCCAGATTCGGTCAATTGACCACCAGCATATCCCCTCCCACTTTACTGAGAATACGCTCGGCAGTGTTGCCGACAAAAAACCCCTTCCAGCCCTTTTTGGCGATGGTGCCCAGCACCAGCAGACCGGCATCAGCCACAGCCTCCTGCAGCGCTGCTTCGACCGGCCCAACCAGCACACTGTGGCGATCGGCGCGAATACCCAAACGGGCGAGCAGGGTTTTCTGATTGTGACGCGCTGCACTCTCGGCCTGGGTGCGATAGTCCGCCATCAGTGGTGTGGCGGCCATATCGCCGTAAATATAGGCCGGGACGGGCACCACGCTGACCACCTGCAAGGGCAACTTCATAACGTCTGCCAGGGCTTTTGCCTGGTCGAGCACGCGCGCACTGAGGCTCTGGTTTTCTTCGGATTCATCGAGACAGTCCACAGCCGCGACTACGCTGCGGAAGGGATGCTCAGAGCGCGATAGCAGCAATACAGGACAAGGCGTTTCACGCAACAAATGCCAGTCATCTGCCTTGTGCAACAGGTCAGCGAGCAGATGGTGCTGGCTCATGCCAATGACGATCAGGCTCGCAGAACACTGCTCTGCCTGCTGCGCCACCCCTTTGTAGGGATGGGACTGCCAATCGAGTGCTGTATCAATGTCATCATCGCCGACCAGCTGCTCAAGGCGGGAGCGGCTGTCCTCCATGATCTCTTCCTTGACTGCGTCGTAATTATCAAAACCGATATAACGATTCATCTCTTCCAGCTGGTCTGACACAGGGCAGTACATACACACCCTTGCGCCATAGGCTTTTGCCAGCTGGCGCGCCCGCTGCAAAACCTGCGCCGCCAGATCCCAGTCGTTGATTACACCCAGAATTGTATTCATCAAGATCCCTCCTGCCTGTCAAGCAATAGTGGTTAATTAGTGTATTTGTCATGAAAGTGTAGCTCCGGCACGCAACCCCGTCTGTTGATTTGCATCATTTATGGACAAGCTAGCGGGGATTAGAGTTGTTAATACCGAAATCCCGGCACAGTTCTGTTCGATGAGGATGAAAAAGTGCAGCCCGAGCAGCGACGACGCAACCCTGCCTTCACGCTCCTGCCAGAGGAGCCTGCCGCCAGACACAAGGCACCGGCCAGCGCTTCCCTGCCGGCGATTTCCCGGACGGGGATCAATATTTATTTTCCCGCCCGCCCCTGCCAGGACTATCTCAACCTGCTGGTACAGGAAATGCTCCTCAAGGATAAGATTTTTTCCAGCAAAGGGCCTGTCGCCAGTCTTTGGCTGCGCGGCTATCCACTGCGCCAGCTTACAACGGATGCCATGACCGAACTGGTGTTCCGCCTCTGTAGCCACTACAACCTGCAGAACAACCTGGGAGCCGAGCGGGGGATTGAGCTGGGGCCTGAACATTGTGATCGCAACATCCTCGCCCTCCTCAAGGGCCTGGGCTTTGAAGTGATCAGACTCATGCCGGATGCCACCCTCGCCAGTGCAGACCGCAGTACCGACGCGGTCCGCCGGGCCATGGACGTAGCCAACGAGTTTGCTGGACTGCGCCTGCAATGGGCCGTTCAGCTGGGCGCAGACACTGACCAGGCCTATCTGGACAAGCTGCTTTCCCTGCTGATGAGTTCTGCAACGGAAGAAATTGAGCTCATCCCCTGCCCTCCCGCGCTTCAGAGTATCGACGATGCATTGTTGTGCCAGAAAATCACCGCCCGGGCCGCGCAACAGCTGATTGACCAGGGCTTTCAACGGTTTGGTGAGCACTGTTTTAAGCTGCCACCCCACCCCGATCTGTTGCTGAGAGACAACCGCAACCTGTGCTACGGCCCCTGGGGGTTTTACAAGCGGGACATCGTCAACTGGCTGGGGCTGGGACTGGGTGCCGAAGGAATATGGGGTGACTACCTGTACCACAACAGTGGCAACCCTGACTGCTATCGCCATCGGATACTCAATCACCAAGACCCTGTTGCAGGCTGGAGTTGCGCCCCCCTCGCTGACCAGCAGTCTTACCGCGTGATGCAGGAACTGTACTGCTACCACAGCCTTGGGCTGATAGCAGACAGCATAGGTGAGACAAGCCGTGCCAGGCTCGTCGCCCGAGGCTGGCTGGTACCCGATGGCGCGCAACTGCGGCTAACCACTGCAGGTGTGGAAAACCTCGCCAGCGTATTCCGTTCAATTCTCTGTAAAGACAATGTATTGCAAAGACAATGGTGACCGCAACTGAGCGCATGGCTATACTCTTCTCCACCTAACCTTGGGGATGAAGAATGGACAGCAATTGCCCTCACAACGGTTCCATACACTGCGGCGACTGCAGGATGAATGCCCTGTGTCTGCCGATAGCACTGCAAGCGGATGAAATCGAACGGCTTGACCGCATTGTTGAACGGGGTCGCCCACTGCACAAAGGCGATTATGTTTACCACGCCGGGGAACCCTTCCGCTCCATTTACGCGGTGCGCAGCGGCGCTATCAAGGGTTTTACCGTCAATAACGATGGTGTGGAGCAGGTCACCGGGTTTTATCTGCCCGGCGAAATTTTTGGCATGGATGGCATTGGCCATCCCAATCACATCAATGCCGCCATCTCCCTCGAAACATCCGCTGTCTGCGAAATCCCCTTTGCTCGTATGGAGGAACTGAGCACTCAGATCTCCTCCCTGCAACGGCACTTCTTCAGCCTGATGAGCCGCGAGATCACCAACGATCAGCAACTCATCACCATGCTCAGCAAGAACAGCGCGGAAGAACGCATTGCCACCCTGCTAACCAGCATTTCTGCGCGCAACGCCCGCCGCAAGTTGTCAGGAACACGTTTTCGCCTGCCCATGTCGCGGGCTGATATCGGTAATTACCTGGGCCTTACCGTTGAAACTGTGAGCCGTGTTTTCAGCCGCTTCCAAAAACTGGAGCTGCTGGATGTAGACAAAAAGGAAATCGAGATCACCGATTTTGACCGGCTTAAAGCCATGGCCAACACTTGACGGGAGTTGGCCTGGTGAAATGACATGAACGCAAAAAAAGCCGGGGATTACCCGGCTTTTTTGTGGCGTATATCGCGCTCAGAACTTGTAGCCAAGGGTCAGTGCATAAACCCAGGGATCGATATCCACTTTGGTCGCAACGCTAACGCCGCTGTCAAACTTGAACTTCGCATCAGTGTCAATATCCAGATACCAGAGCGCCGCATTCAGCAGCCATTTATCACTCAGGGCAATATCGACACCCGCTTCCAGCGCCAGCCCCCAGGAATCATCCAGATCGAGTTTGCCGCTGCCGAGAACCGATTCCAGCTCGCTATCGACAGATTCGTCGAAAAACACTGTGTAGTTTATGCCCGCGCCTATATAGGGCTGGAATGCAGAATCAGCCGCCAGGGGGAAAAACTGGAGGGTCAAGGTAGGAGGGAGATGCTTCACTGTAGCCGCATCCACAGAGCCCAGCCCCAGGGCACCAGTCTTTGCACTCACATCATGACTGAACGGGGTTGCCGCCAGAAGACCCAATCCCCAGTGGCTATTGAGCATATAGGTGCCGGTTATACCCAGCTGGGTATTATCGTCGACGCTGGCGGCGGAGCCTGCAATATCACCACCCAGGGCAGGAATAGCCAGCTCCGAACTGCTTTCATCCGGCGCCACCGTGGCAATACCGGCACGAACAATCAAATCGCCGACTTCATAGGCAGCAACCTGCTGGGCGCTTATGGTGACTGCCGCCAGGGAGATGCTCAGGGCTAGTGGAATGGATTTCATGGTGTTCCCTCTTGTGAGTTGATTTTCTGATCTGCTGGAATCAGTAAACCATCAGGGGGAAATTGCTGAATTGATCCAGATTAATTCACTTAGTTTTTAAATGGTTTTTATTGTCTTTTTTACAAAAAAGGCGCAACCAGGTGCTGGTTGCGCCCCAAATGCCTTGTCGCTGGTTGAAAATCCAATACTGATCGGCAGTTGTTACAAAGGCCTAAGCCCCGCTGAGCAACGGCTACTCAACGGTGATGGTCACAACTTCAGACTTGACCGGCGGATTGTGGGGAATATGGAAGTGGTCACCGAGCAGCAATTGCAGGGTATGGGTGCCGGGTTCAAGCTCCAGGCTGATCTCCGTCTGGCCGCCCCCGAAGTGAATGTGGCTTTTATCCGCAGGCACTGGCCTGTCCATATCTGGCAACGATTTGACATCAACCAGCAGGTGATGATGACCAGTATTGGCGTGCTGAACGCCAGCAGGCGCAACGCCCATGCCCTCAAGGCCAAATCTGACCACAACCGGGCTAGTGACTGTGGCGCCGTTTTCGGGAGAGATAATATAGGCTTTGGCGCCCTCTGGAGCCGGGGTTGGCCCCGCCAGGGCGACAGTGGAAAAAGCGGCGAGTAACAATGCAATCAATCCGTTCCTGTTCATCAGGTTCTGCCTCATCTATGAATGTGGTAAGTCAATCACTGCTGACTATAACGGCTCTAAAAGCGGACATAAAGGATGCTGGCAGTTATCCGCAAAAAAGACGGGGGCCGCTGCAACGGGAGTCAATGGCTTGCTTTGGAACCGCCACGACAAAGGGGAGAGTCAGGAGCCACACCGGACCATTCCTGGGGTGAGTAGGTATGCAGCGCAAGGGCGTGTACCCCGCCTTGCAATTCTTCCGCAAGGATGCCGTACACCATCTGGTGACGTTGCACCGGGCGCTTGCCGACAAAGGCCTCACTCACTACCACAACCTTGAAGTGTGTTTCTGAATTGACCGGCACACTGTGCATATGGCTTTCGTTGATCACCTCAAGGTGCGTTGGCAATAACGCTGCCGTCACCTTACCGGTAATGATCTGCTCGATGTTCATGGCGTATTCCTCACTTGAACCTGCGACTGGCAGCGCCTGTAAAACCTGAAAGAGGCATACTACGCCTTCGCCGGGTCAAATCTTGCGGCATCGATTATCGACCACAGATGGATAATCCAGCCCAGCAGTATCAACCACAGCAGGGCCGCCAGAACAAAATGCAGAAGCGCCATCAATGGCCGCCCCTGCACCAGCTGGCCGAGGCCGGGGATAAAAACGCTGCAAATGGCGGCCAGTACATTACCACCCGATCCCTGCCCGGACATCACTAACGCCAATTAACGCAGGTTGGAGTTGATCGCTTCAAGGGAGCGACTTCCCGGGCACAGCTCGGTGGCGCCAAGATCACGCAGCGGCTTGTTCACCGTGCCCTGGATTTCATGGAAATCCTCAAGGTCAGGATCGATATACAGCAGCCCGGTGAGAATTTCGCCCTTTTGCTTGTAGGCTTGCAGGGTACGGATTGCCTGGTTGCGATCGTTGGCATCAAACCCCGGCTCCTGCTTGTAGAGATGGACAACGGAGCCATCGTGGAGGGTAATCTCGTGGGTAAAACCCGGCTCGTAGTCAGCGGTGATTTCCTGACGTACCGGCACAAAATCCATCTTGCCGGTCGCCGCCATATGCTCACGGGCATACTCGTAGCCCTTGGTGGACTGCACGGTATTGTTGAAGGTTACACAGGGCGAAATCACATCGATAAAGGCAAAGCCGCGATGAGAAATGGCCGCTTTAATAAGTGGCACAAGCTGATTCTTGTCGCCGGAAAAACTTCTGCCCACAAAGGTGGCACCCAGTTGCAGGGCCATGGTGCACAGGTCGATGGGCTCGTAGGGGTTGGGAACGCCTTTCTTGCTGGCAGAGCCCACATCCGCGGTGGCGGAATCCTGGCCTTTGGTCAACCCGTAGCAGCCGTTGTTCTCGACGATATACAGCATGTTGAGGTTGCGGCGGGTGACATGGGCAAACTGGCCAAGACCGATGGAGGCACTGTCGCCGTCACCGGACACACCGATATAGACCATGTCGCGGTTGGCCAGGTTGGCGCCGGTGGCCACCGAGGGCATGCGGCCATGGACTGAGTTGAAGCCATGGGATTTGCCCAGGAAATAGGTCGGCGTCTTCGACGAACAGCCAATGCCGGAAATCTTGGCAACACTGTGGGGCGGAATGGCCAGTTCAAAACAGGACTGGATGATGGCGGCGCTGATGGAGTCGTGACCACAACCGGCACAGAGGGTGGACAGACTGCCCTCATAGTCCTTGCGGGCATAACCCAGCTCATTGGCCTGGAGCTCCGGATGGCGAAAGTTTGGGCGAATATAGCTCATGATAGTTACCCTGCCTTGCGGCGAATTTTGGTCACAGTGGCTCCACCCTTGAGCTGGTGGATCTGACGGCTGATAGTGCGGGCTGTGATGGGCATGCCACCGTAATAGCGCACCGACAGTAATTTTTTCGGATCAATATCGCATTCAATGATCAGCATTTTGCGCAGCTGTCCATCGCGGTTTTGTTCCACCACAAACACCCGGTCATGCTCTGCGATAAAGTCTTCCACTTCCTTGTTGAAGGGGAAGGCGCGCACCCGCATGGCATCGATATGCACGCCTTCATCGGCAAGCATATCAAGCGCTTCCAGGGACGAATCGTTGCTGGTGCCAAAGAAAATAATACCGTCGCGGGTTTCCTGTCGGGCCGGATGGAACACAGGCCCGGGCACATACTGCTTGGCTGTTTCAAACTTTTTCAGCAGGCGCTCCATATTGCGCACATAGGCATCGCCGCTTTCGGTATAGATGGCGTATTCGTCCCGGGAGGTACCACGGGTGAAGAACGCGCCTTTTTCAGGGTGAGTGCCCGGATAGGTGCGATAACAGATGCCGTCGCCATCCACATCGAGGTAACGGCCAAAGCGCTCCTTCATGCTGTCCAGTTCCGCGGCGTTGAACACCTTGCCGCGGTTGTAGACCTTGGCGTCGTCCCACTCGAGGGGATCGGACATATTGTCATTCATGCCAAGATCAAGATCGGTCATCAGAATGATCGGTGTTTGCAGCTGGTCCGCCAGCTCGAAACTCTGGGCGCTCATGTCGAAGCACTCCTTGGGTGTCGAGGGGAACAGCAACACATGCTTGGTGTCACCGTGGGAGGCATAGGCCGCTGCAAAGAGGTCGGACTGCTGGGTGCGGGTGGGCATGCCGGTGGACGGGCCCGCGCGCTGCACATCGACCAACACCACCGGCACCTCGGCAAAATAGGCCAGCCCCAGGAACTCGCTCATCAGCGACACTCCAGGGCCGGAGGTCGCCGTAAAGGCGCGCGCACCATTCCAGGCAGCACCGACCACCATGCCGATAGCCGACAATTCGTCTTCCGCCTGGGCAATGGCAAACTTTTTATCGCCACTGCCGGCATCGATGCGCAGTCGGTTGGCGTATTTTTCAAAGGCTTCAACCACCGAGGTGGAAGGCGTAATCGGGTACCAGGCTACAACCGAAGCACCGCCGTAGACAGCGCCGAGCCCGATGGCGGCATTGCCTTCCATCAGAATCTTGTTACCCACCTTGTTGCGGCGCTCAAGGCGAATTCCCAGCGGGCATTTGAAATTTTCGCTGGCGTACTGGTAGCCAAGCTCAAGGGCGTGGATATTGGGTGCCACCAGTTTTTCCTTGCCCTTGAACTGCTCGCCAATCAGATCCTTGAGCACGGAAAATTCCAGCCCCAGCAATGCTGACAGAGCGCCCACATAAATCACATTTTTGAACAATTGACGCTGCTTGGGGTCGGCGTATTCACGGCGGCAAATCTCGGTGAGGGGAACGCCGACATAATTGATGTCATCGCGGTGAAAGCGGATGTCCAGCGGCTTGGTGTTGTCGTAAAAGAAGTAACCGCCCGGCTCCAGATTGGCGATATCCTCCTGCATGCTCTGGGGGTTGATGGCTACCATCATGTCCACCCCGCCGCGGCTGCCCAGGTAGCCTTTCTCGCTGATACGCACTTCATACCAGGTGGGCAGGCCCTGAATATTGGAGGGGAAAATATTCTTCGGCGACATGGGAATCCCCATGCGGAACACCGCCTTGGCAAACAGGTTATTGGCACTGGCAGAGCCGGTGCCATTGACGTTGGCAAAACGGATGACGAAATCGTTAACAGCTTCTATACGTTGCATAGGGGGGCGGCCTTGGTCACTTCGTAGAGGAATTTCTGCATATCCCACGCGGAGGTGGGGCAGCGCTCGGCGCACAGACCACAATGCAGGCAGACGTCTTCGTCCTTCACCATGACCCGGCCCGTCTTGAGCGCGCCAGACACATAGATATCCTGAGTGAGATTGTTGGCCGGAATTTTCAGGCTCTTGCGCAGCGCTTCCTCTTCGGCATTTTCAATAAAACTGATGCAATCGGTGGGACAGATATCCACACAGGCATCACATTCGATACAGCGGCTGTCGCTGAACACGGTCTGCACATCACAGTTCAAGCAGCGTTCGGCTTCGCGGAATGCAGTGGCCACGTCAAAACCCAGCTCCACTTCAAGCTTGCGATCCAGCAGGGAAAGTTTCTTGTCGGCATGGGGCACCTTGTAACGCAGGTCATCGTCTACCTGGTTATCGTAGCTCCACTCGTGGATACCCATTTTCTGGCTGACCAGGGTAACCCCGGGAGCCGGGCGCCTGGAGGGCTTTTCGCCACGGCAAAACAGATCAATGGAAATAGCCGCCTGATGGCCGTGGGCCACGGCAGTGATGATATTTTCCGGCCCAAAGGCGGCGTCGCCACCAAAGAACACGCGCGGGTTGGTCGCCTGGAAGGTTTCCTTGTCCAGCACCGGCATACCCCATTTGTCGAACACGATACCGATGTCGCGCTCAATCCAGGGGAAGGAGTTTTCCTGGCCAATTGCCACCAGCACATCATCACAGGGGAAGAAAACGGGATCTTCACCGGTGGGAACCAGGTTGCGGCGTCCGGCACTGTCGTACTCAGCCCGCACCTTGTCAAAACGCATGCCCACCAACTTGCCATCCTCGATCACAAATTCCTTGGGCACATGATTGTCGACAATGGGGATATCTTCATGGATAGCGTCTTCTTTCTCCCAAGGGGAGGCCTTCATATCGGCGAAGGGGCTGCGCACCAGCACCTTGACATCGTCGCCACCCAGGCGACGGGCGGTACGGCAGCAGTCCATGGCGGTGTTGCCGCCACCCAGCACAATCACCTTCTTGCCAATGCTCTTGGTGTGCTCGAAAGCCACGCTGCCCAGCCAGTCGATGCCAATATGGATATGCTCCGCACCCTCCTGGCGGCCCGGGAGGTTTTTCAGGTCGCGACCGCGGGGCGCGCCAGAACCGACAAAAACGGCGTCATAGTTTTGCTCAAGCAGGCTTTGCAGGCTGTCAATATAGGTATCAAAACGGGCGACGGGCCCCATCCCCAGGATGTAACCCACCTCTTCGTCCAGCACTTCCTCAGGCAGCCGGAACGAGGGAATCTGGCTGCGCATAAAACCGCCACCGGCTTTCTGGGCATCAAAAATGTGCAGTTCATAACCGAGGGGGGCAAGGTCGCGGGCCACGGTCAGGGAAGCCGGACCGGCACCAACCAGGGCAACGCGCTTGCCGTTCTTTTTGGCTGGTTTGGAGGGGATGCGCTTGGCAATGTCGTCCTTGACCTTGTTGTCGGCGGCAACACGCTTGAGGCGGCAGATGGCTACCGGCTCTTCTTCCACCCGGCCACGGCGGCAGGCGGGCTCACAGGGGCGGTCACAGGTACGGCCGAGAATGCCCGGGAAGACGTTGGATTCCCAGTTGACCATGTAGGCATCGTCATAGCGCCCCTGGGCGATCAGGCGGATGTATTCAGGAACCGGGGTGTGCGCCGGACAGGCGTACTGGCAATCAACAACTTTATGAAAATACTCAGGATGCTTTATATTTGTCGGCTTCAAAAAAATTCCCCCTATAAATTGCCTTTTTTATAGAAAAGGCAGTGCCGGACCATAACAATATGGTCTGGGGATTTATACCGAAAACAGCCCTGAAAGTAAATTGATCATTCAATTTCAAGCCGTTATTCTGGCCGTTTTGCAACACACCGCACCCTATTTTTCGCGCCGGTGAGAACCCATTCGCCAGCCGTCAAAAAGCTGTCAGCCAGTCAGCTGGATTCATCCTTGCCACCTGTCATTGGGGCAGCGCAAAACTGGCAAAAACGGGCATTGGCCGCGTGCCCTCCGCCACCGCAAGACTCGCACACCAGCCTTGGACGGCGTGCGTCCCTGTCGCGATTCGCCTCGGCCATCATCTCCACAGAGATGATCCCGGTCGGAATGGCAATGATGGAGTAGCCGGTCAGCATGGCCAGGGTCGAAATCAGCTGGCCCACAGTAGTATCGGGGGTGATGTCGCCGTAGCCCACGGTGGTGATGGTGACAATGGTCCAGTAGATACTCTTGGGTATACTGGTAAAGCCATTGTCCGGACCTTCCACTACAAACATCAGACAGCCAAAGACAGTGCTAAGCACCAATACGCCGAGGAAAAACACCGATATTTTGCGCCGTGCCGAATACAGCGAGCGCATCAGAAATGCCGCTTCATCGCTGTAGCGAACCAGCTTCATAACACGGAAAACCCGCATCACTCTCAGCAGGCGAATAACAACAAGATAGTTGGTGCCAGCAACAAAAATCGCCAGATAACTGGGAATAATGGAGAGCAGATCAACAACACCATAAAAACTGAATATATAGCGCAGCGGTCGCTGGGTAATATAGATCCGCACCAGGTATTCGACGGTAAACAACAGGGTAAAACCCCATTCCACATAAAACAGCACTGCACCATAACGACTGTTGATCACCGCGATGGAATCCAGCATCACCGCCAATACACTGGCCAGGATAGTGCATATCAACAGCACATCGAAAAGACGACCCGCGGGGGTATCGGTGCCAAAAATGATGACATTGAGCTTTTCTCGCAGGGTAGCAATGGTCATCGGTAATGCCTTGTCATTATTGAAAACTGATTATAGAAGCAATGCCCCGCCAAAGTAACGGCAGCCAGGCGCCCCGGATCACCCCGGCATCAATGCTATACTCGCTACCCACACCGGCTTACGGGCGAATCAATGACTGCTCCCGCCAGCACCCACTGTATCGAAATTACCGCACCGGGCAATCCCGACGCGCTGCAAATGACGACCAGAGCCCTGCCCTCCCCTGGCGATCAGCAGGTAATAATCCAGGTGTGTGCCGCTGGCGTTAATCGCCCCGACATCTTCCAGCGCCAGGGACTTTACCCCGCACCGCAGGGGGAGACAGACATTCCCGGCCTCGAGGTGTCCGGCACCATTGTTGCCACAGGAGCAGCAGTGACAAAGTGGCAGAGGGGCGACCAGGTCTGCGCCCTGCTTCCCGGTGGCGGCTACAGTCGTTACGCCCTTGCCCACCAGCATTTGTGCCTGCCCGTCCCCAAAGGGGTGCCCTTGCTTAATGCCGCCGGGTTGCCGGAGGTCTTGTTTACGGTGTGGTTCAACCTGGTGGAAAAAGGCCAGCTGCGCTCAGGCAACGTGGTGCTGATCCATGGCGGCAGCAGCGGCATTGGCACAACGGCCATTCAGGTTGCCAGAGCCTTCGGCGCAACCGTCTATGCCACTGCGGGCAGCGACAGCAAATGCCGCATCTGTGAAAACCTCGGCGCTGCCAAGGCATTCAATTACAACAGCGAGGACTTCACGGACATCAAGGCGCTGACTGGCGGGCACGGCGCCGATATCATCATCGATATGGTGGGTGGGGACTATATCCAGAAGAACATCAAGGCGGCTGCCCACAGAGGCAGAATTATCTCCCTCGCCTTTTTGAAAGGCTCCAGAATCGACGTGGACCTGATGCCCATGATGCTCAAGCAGCTGGTATTGACCGGTTCCGCGCTGCGCAGCCAGCCGGTTACAGAAAAGTCGCGCATTGCCGCTGAGCTGCTCAACAACCTGTGGCCGCTGATCGAGACAGGGCAGATTAAACCGGTGATAGACTGCGTTATGCCACTTGAAAACGCAGCACAGGCCCACAGACTGATGGAAAGCAGTAAGCATGTGGGCAAAATACTGCTCGATTGCCGCCAGTAAAGATAAAGCTTGCGAAGCGGCCTGTCAGTGCACCACTGGATCCGTTTTTCTGCGGCAGCAACGTACAAGGCAACATTTGACCGTGCTGGCGTGGCGATAGTAAAAAGACCAGGCCAAGCAGCATATCAATCATTTTTGAGATAGCACCAACAAGGAACCCATGACCAAGAACTCAACATTGGTGTATTCCACCGACAAGGGTCGCATCGCAGCAGAAGCCAAGCCCGCCATCCAGCCGGAAGGCGATGGCATAGTGCGAATCCGTCGCGAAACCAGCGGTCGCAAGGGCAAGGGTGTCACAACCATCAGCGGCCTTCCTCTGGATAACAAGGCCCTGGAGCAGATAGCAAAGCAGCTCAAACAATTGTGTGGCACAGGCGGCACCGTCAAGGATTTCGTTATCGAAATACAGGGTGACCAGCGGGAAAAAATCCGCGAGGCCCTCAGCAAGCAGGGTTTCACCGTGAAACTGGCGGGCGGTTGAAGGTGGGTATTATTACACCAGCATCTGCAGCCTACGGCAGCTGGCAATCCCCGATCAGCGCCGAGGTGATTAACCAGGGCGTTCCGGCGCGCGACTTTCCCTGCATGATCGATGGCACCGTCTTCTGGCAGGAATCGCGCCCTGAAGAAAATGGCCGGGTTACCGTTGTGGCCCACTCACCCGATGGCAGTGACCGCGACCTGCTTCCCTATCCCTTCAGCACCCGCAGCAAGGTGCACGAATACGGCGGCAAGTCCTGGATTGTCAATGACAACAAGCTCTACTTTGTCGAGCAAAGCGACCAGCAATTATATTGCCTGGAACTTGGCTCCTCGGCTCAACAGCCCTTTGTCGTGGCTGGCGATAACACATCGCGTTTTGCCGACCTGGTTTTCGACAAGCGCAGAAAACGCATTATCTGTGTGCGGGAGCAACATCTTGCTGGCCATCCTGAGCCGGTCAATTCCATCGTTTGCATTGACCTGGATTCTGTAAACAGCCCCAGCACCCTGTCTGAAATTAGCACCCTGGCCGAAATCAGCACCTTGGTAAGTGGCGCAGATTTTTATGCGTACCCGCGGCTTGACGCCAACGGCGACAAGCTGTGCTGGATCAGCTGGGACCATCCGGCCATGCCCTGGGATGGTACTGAGCTGTGGTGTGCGGACGTCAACACCAACGGCGCGCCAGCCCAGAGCAAGAAGATTGCCGGCGGCATCAGCGAGTCGATCTTCCAGCCAGCCTGGTCAAGGGATGGCACCCTGTACTATGTCTCCGACAAAAATGGCTGGTGGAATCTCTATCGTCATATCGGCAACGAGAATAAACCGGTCATTGAAAAAACCGCTGACTTCGCCACACCCCTGTGGGTACTGGGAATGTGCACTTGGGGATTCCTAGACGATAGCCGTATCGCCACCCTTATGAGCAACAACGGCATTTGGCAAGTGGGCATTATTGATATACCCAGCGACACCTTAACGCTGGTAGAAACGCCCTATACCCAGCTCTCATCACTCTCTTGCGGCGCCAACTGCGCAGTGTTTATCGCTGCCAACCCCAGAACTGCCTGCGACGTTGTACTGCTCGGACCGGATTCGCAACTTGCCACCATAAAATCCTCCACCAATCCAGATTACGCTGACTATGTCAGCACACCACAAGCCATCAGCTATGCAAGCAGCGATGGCGATATTGCCCATGGCTTTTACTACCCGCCGCACAATCCGAACTATCTGGGGCTGGAGGATGAAAAGCCTCCACTGCTGGTCATGTGCCACGGCGGGCCTACAGCGGCAGCCAGCACGGCTCTCAACTACAAGATTCAGTTCTGGACATCGCGGGGCTTTGCACTGCTCGATGTGAATTACAGGGGGAGTACGGGTTTTGGCCGCGCCTATCGCCAGAAACTCAATGGCCAGTGGGGAATATCCGATGTCGCCGATGCGGTTGCCGGTATCGACTTTCTCGCCCGCGAGGGCAGGATAGACCGGCAACGGGCCCTGATACACGGTAGCAGCGCCGGTGGATACACCACCCTAGCTGCGCTGACATTCACCGACGCATTCCGCGCCGGGGCGAGCCTCTACGGCATCGGAGACCTGGAAACACTGGCGCGTGACACCCACAAATTTGAGTCGCGCTACATGGACACACTGGTCGGGCCCTACCCGCAACGACAGGACATTTACCGCCAGCGTTCACCGGCATGCCACCCCGACAAGTTGCGTTGCCCGGCGATTTTCTTCCAGGGCATGGAAGACAAGGTTGTACCGCCACAGCAAGCAGAAAACATGGTGCAAGCCCTCAGAGACAAGCACATCCCGGTAGCCTATATCAGCTTTGCCGATGAAGGTCACGGTTTTCGCAAGGCTGCAAATATCAAAAAGGCACTTGAAGCTGAGCTGGTTTTTTTCCGGCAAATTCTCCGCATTAGCAGCGAGGAATCGCTACCAGCCATTGCTATCGAGAATTTTTAGCCGGTCAGAACTCACATCCTCAGCACAATATCCAACCCGAAAACTGTGCCATCCACCACGGAATACCATGTCACGCTATCGCACCCCGCAACCAGCAAGCTCGCCCTACATCACGCCTGAAGGTGCGATACAGCTGCAAGAAGAACTGGACCAGCTATGGAAAGTGGAACGCCCTCAGGTAACTGCCGTGGTGCACGAAGCCGCCAAGAACGGTGACCGCTCTGAAAATGGCGACTATATCTATGGCAAGCGACGACTGCGAGAAATTGACCGGCGGGTGCGATATCTGCGCAAACGCCTGAAAGAATGCACGGTGGTGGATCGCATGCCGGACGACCAGAGCAGGGTTTTCTTCGGCGCATGGATTACCCTGGAAGACGAACAGGGCCTGGAAAATACCTGGCGTATTGTCGGACCGGATGAGATCGACCCGCAGAAATATTACATTAGCATTGATTCGCCAGTCGCCCGCAAAGCCATTGGCAAGCACCTCGACGATGAGATAGAAATAAATCTCGGAGAAAACAGAAAATGCTACATCATTACGGCTATCAGTTATTCAACGCCTATTAACGTTGATGCTTGAAAAACCTGACAAATCCAATCCAGGATTATGCACACCGAACCAACAACATTGATCCGGTTTGTTAAAAACGAGTTGTTGTCTTATTTGATCTCGTCAATGGCGCTAAAAATTCTTTCCATTACCACATCACTGGTCTGCTCATCAGGCAGAAAAATATAGGATATTTGCAGTCGCAGGATCATTTCAGAGAGCAACACGCGGTCAATTTTCTGGCCCAGCGCCTCATCAATCTCATTAAAAAAGGGTTCCAGCACATCCGCCATCAGCTCCCGGTAATGGGGCATATTGCGGCGCAGAAACTCCATAAAAAACACAGGTTCAACTTCGAGAATTTCCCGCGCCTTTGTCTCACTGGTAATCCTGATCAGGAAGCTGACCACTTCGCGCAGGCAGTCATTGCCTGTTTCCGCACTGGCGGCAGCGTTGCGGATTCCTGTTTCCGTTTGATAGCGGGTGCGCTGCCCAAGGCTTTCCAGCAGCGCGTCTTTGGAAGGGAAGTAACGATAAAGAGTACCGCGGGCCACACCGGCTATCCTGCATACATCGCTCATGGACAGATTGCGCAAACCCTGGCGAGAGGCCGACTCCATGGCAGCATCAAGGATACGGGTGATACTCTGTTCTGAACCCGTTGAACGGGTTTTCTTGACAACATCTTTGGCACTCGCAGCCTCGCTGTTGACAAGCGTCTTCAGCGAACCCGTAGAGTCATTGACAGCCGTTTTTCCCGTTGCTGTTTTCTTGGTCCGGGCGGCGGTTTTTGCTTCGACAGTTTTTATGCTGGCTTGCGTCATAGTCTAGGATTTCCCGCTGTTGTTACCCATGTTTCTGCTGTGTTCTCTTCTATACCGTTGAAATGTCTTTCCTCTACTCAACTCTTGCTCTGAATATTTAAGACTCCATTTACCTGTTCGCTACCCTTTAACCTGGGTTTGCAGGAGCCCACATTGTGAGCTCCTGTTCTCCACCTGTGCCTTACAGGAATATCGCCAGGTTGGGCATGCTCAGCACCGACATGTCGAGGATGATATTCCGTCGTGCCA
>LADM01000015.1 GCA_000961645.1 Gammaproteobacteria bacterium BRH_c0
GATGTGGTGGCGGGTTATTTTGTACTGGGCGTAGTGGGCGTTGCGGCACTGACGTTTGTCGTCTGGGGGCTGTGGGGGCCGCAGCCGGGCTGGGTTTACGGCCTGATCAACGCCGTCGCGGTGCTGATTATCGCCTGCCCCTGTGCCCTGGGGCTGGCGACACCCATGTCGATCATGGTCGCCACTGGTCGCGCCGCCACCCTCGGGGTGCTGTTCCGCGATGCGGAGGCCATTGAGCGCCTGTGTACGGTCGACACCCTGGTGGTGGACAAGACCGGCACCCTCACGGCGGGCAAGCCCTCATTGCGGGAGGTAGTGGCGCTGTCTGACTTCAGTGAGGATGAAGTGCTGCGCCTGGCCGCCAGTCTCGATCAGGGCAGTGAGCACCCCCTCGCCGCAGCCATCGTCACAGCGTCGCGCGAGCGCGGCCACAACCTTGAGTCTGTTGACGATTTTGATTCCGAATCCGGCATTGGCGTGCGCGGTCGCCTTGGAACCCGACAGCTGTTGCTGGGCAATACCGCGCTGATGGCGGCAGAAAACATCGCCGTGGATGCCGGTAGCGCCCAGGCAGATGCACTGCGTGAACAGGGATCGACGGTGGTCTTTCTCGCCGTGGATGGGCAGCTTGCCGGGCTGCTGGCAATCCACGACCCCATCAAGGATTCGACCCCATCGGCTCTTGCCCAACTACAGCGGGCGGGCATCCGGGTGGTGATGGCCAGCGGCGACGGGGTGGCCACCGCGCGCCATGTGGGCCGCGAGCTGGGTATTGAGGAAGTGCATGGCGAAATGAAACCGGACGACAAGATCCGGCTGGTTGAGCGCCTGCAAGCGGAGGGCTTGGTGGTGGCCATGGCCGGTGACGGCATCAACGATGCCCCGGCCCTGGCGCGTGCCGATGTGGGCATTGCCATGGGCACCGGCACCGATGTGGCCATGAGCAGCGCCGGGGTGACCCTGGTGAAAGGTGACCTCAACGGCATCGCCCGGGCGCGGGCGATCTCTGCGGCCACCGTCGGCAACATGCGTCAGAACCTGCTGTTTGCCCTGCTGTACAATGGCCTTGGGGTGCCGGTAGCCGCCGGGGTACTGTATCCCTTCCTCGGCATACTGCTCTCACCCATGGTGGCGGCCCTGGCCATGAGTCTCAGCTCGGCGTCGGTGATTGGCAATGCCCTGCGCTTGCGGGGCCAGAAGTTGATGGTGGAATAGCAATTGCTCAGGAGTAAGAAAAGTAATTTACAGTTACCCGCTAATCAGAAAATGCGACGGGCGGGGAGATGTTGGACGGGAGATGGGAGATGCGGCACTGTCTGCCATCTCCCATCCCACGTCTCCCATCTCCCGAATTAATTAAGAGGACACACACCATGAATTTGCGTACAGGCCTGCTGACCTACCTGATCGCCCTGCCGGTCTTTTTTGCCATCGACATGATTTGGCTGGGCTGGCTGGCGGTGGATTTTTATCAGCACCATATCGGTCATTTGCTGGGGCCGGTCAACTGGCTGGCGGCGGCGCTGTTCTACCTGCTGTTTATTGCCGGGATCGTGCTGTTTGCCGTGCGCCCCGGTCTTCAATTCGGCACGGCGAAACAGGCGGCGCTGTGGGGTGGGCTGTACGGATTTTTTACCTACGCCACCTACGATCTCACCAATATGGCAACCCTGCAGGGTTGGCCCTGGACCGTGGTGATCGCCGATATTCTCTGGGGTGTGGTGCTGTGTGGCAGCGTTGCCTATGTCACCTGCCGGATTGCTGCCAAGCTGGTCATCAGGTCCTAAGTCCCCAGTCAGCCGTGGCTGGGGTTGCTGTCAGGGTTAGGGTTACAATGCCGCACCTTTCCGCCCGGCCAACGCCACCGGGCTGCTCTCCTGTTCAAGCGCAAGGATTTTCGTGAACCGCACATTTGCTGTCAAAGTCACTGTCCTGCTGGTATCCATGCTCACCATTATGGCGGGAACGCCGGTGTCGCCAGCCCTGCCGAAAATCGCCATTGCCTTTGCCGGTGAACCCCACGCCGATTTGCTGGCGCGGCTGGTGCTGACCATGCCTGCCCTGTTCACGGTGATCGGTGCGCCGATTGCCGGCATCATCGCCGACCGTTTTGGCCGCAAGCCGCTGGTGCTGGTGTCCCTGGCGCTCTATGCGGTGGCGGGTACTTCCGGTTTTTTTGCCGATACTTTGCAACAGTTGCTGGCGGGTCGCGCCCTGCTGGGGCTGGCGGTGGGTGGCTGTATCACCGCCGGTACGGCGCTGATTACCGATTATTACCAGGGAGCAGAGCGCATCAAGTTGCTCGGTTTCCAGGCGGCATTCACTACTGGCGGTGGGGTGTTGTTTATCAGTCTCGGCGGTTTTCTGGCAGAGCTGGGCTGGCGTTACCCGTTTTTGCTCTACCTGGTGGCGGTGCTGGTTTTTGCTCTCGCTGTCAGCCTGCTGTATGAACCCGTGCGGGTGCAGAAAGCGCTGGAGGACAGCAGCGATGACAGCCTGCCACTGGGCTTTATTGCGGTGATCTATCTGATCGCACTGGTGGGTCACACCTGCTTTTTTTCAGTACCTGTGCAAATGCCTTTTTTCCTGCAGGGGGATTTTGGCGTCGGCGGAGTCGGCACAGGGCTTACCATGTCTCTGGCGACCCTCTGTGCATCGGTGACCGCGTTCAACTACGGGCGCGTCAAGAGCCGTTTTTCCTACGCCACCATCATTGCGGTGATGTTTGCCATGATGAGCCTGGGCTATGTGATCATCGGCCTGGCGCCGGTGGTGTGGGTGCTGGTGTTCGGACTCTGTATCACCGGCGTTGCCGCCGGGCTGCTGATTCCCAGCGTCAACAACTGGATCTCGGAGATCACCACCAGCCACAACCGGGGCCGTGCCTTTGGCATCATCACCACCTCGCTGTTTCTGGGCCAGTTTCTTGCCCCCATTGTGATGGCGCCATTGGTGGCGCGGGTGTCCTACGGCACCTTTTTCTGGGTGCTGGGCCTGTTCCTGCTGGCGATGGCGCTGGTGATCCGCCTGGCAGCTGTTGCGCTCGGCCATTACACACAGCTCCATGGCAGCAATGACTAAGCCCTGAAATGACTAAGCCTTGAAATGACCAGGCCTTGAAATGACCCGGCCCTGACTAGGTTTTGCCCAGCCGGAACCAGAGGGCATAGAGGGCCGGCACAAACAGCAGGGTGATCGCGGTGCCCACGGCCACGCCGCCAATCAGCACAAAGGCCATGGGCCCCCAGAAGGTGTCCAGGGTGAGGGGTACAAACGCCAGTATTGCCGCCAGGGCCGTGAGGATTACTGGCCGCGCCCGGTGCACGGCCGCTTCCACCACCGCTTCCAGTGGCGGCATTCCAGTCTCCAGATTGTCGGACACTTGCTGGGTGAGGATCAGGGTGTTGCGCATCAGGATGCCCGCCAGGCCGATCAACCCCAGCAGGGCGACAAAGCCGAAGGCCTGGTCGAACAGGATCATGGCCAGCACCGCGCCGATCACCCCCAGTGGCGCTGTCGCCACCACCATGAAGGTGCCAGAAAAAGAGCGCATCTGCAGCATGGTAAAGACCAGCATCAGGCCGATCATCAGCGGCACCATCTTGTTGATGGCGGCATCGGCCTTGCCGGATTCCTCGACCACACCGCCGATATCAATGCGATAGCCCTCCGGCAGCGATTGACGCAGCGGTTCCAGCTGCTGCCACAGGGCCGCGCTGACATCCGGCGGCTGGGCATTGACCACGTCGGCATGCACCGCCAGAAAAGGTTCGCGGTTGTAGCGTTTGATCAGCGAGTCCTCGAAGCGGGTTTCGATCCTGCCCAGCTGCGCGAGGGGCACCTTGTTGCCCTCCTGGGTGCGGATCTCCAGCCCGGCAAAGCGCTCGCCGGGATCACCGCCGCCCCGCGCCCGCAGTTCCACGCTGCGGATATCCTCGCGCAGCCGGGTCACGGTCACGCCGTCGAGCTGGAATTGCAGCTGGCGGCCGACCTCCGCCGGGGTCAGTCCCATCAGGCGCAGGCGTTGCGGGTCCATGGCGAAGTGCAGCACCGGCACACGCCCGTCCCATTCCAGGTGCGGGTCGCGAATATTGGGGTGGGCGCTCATGATGTCCTGGATTTCGTGGCTGATGCGGCGCAGTTCCATGCTGTCCGGCCCCAGCACCCGAAAGCTGACCGGGAAGGACACCGGCGGGCCGTTGAAGAGAATCTCGTAACGCACCAGGGCTTCGGGGAAGGCTCCGGCTTTGATGTGGCGTTCAAGCTCCGCCATGATGGCGGTGCGATCGTCGGCGCTTTTGGCCATGACCAGCAGTTTGGCGAAGGCCGGGTCGGGGTTTTCCGGGTTGGCCGAGGCAAAAAAGCGCGGCATGCCAGCGCCAACAAAGGCCGTTACCGATTCGGCCTCTGGGATGGGCAGGAGGATTTTTTCGAGGCGCCGTACCGTGGCGTCGGTGTTGGCGATGGCGGTGCCCTGCGGGTGATAGACGCTGACCAGCACCTCATGGCGGTCGGAATTGGGGAAAAACTGCTGCTCCACCAGGGTCGCCATGGCCACTATCGCTATCGCCAGCAAGCCCATGGTCGCCGCCACCACGGTTTTGCGGCGCCTGACGCACCACTGCACCAGCTCGCGCAGCTGCCGGTAGCGGGGAGTCTGGTACTGATCGCCAGCCTGGCTGACCTCGGGGTTCGGCAACAGCATGACCCCCAGATAGGGGATAAAGATCACCGCCACCACCCAGGACACCAGCAGGGAGATCGCCAGCACCCAGAAGATATCCCCGGCGTACTCGCCCACGCTGGAGCGGGCAAAACCGATGGGTGTAAAGCCCGCCACCGTCACCAGGGTGCCGAACAGCATTGGCGCGGCGGTGACATTCCAGGCGTGGGAGGCGCTGCGTACCCGCTCCCAACCCTCCTGCATTTTCACGATCATCATCTCGATGGCGATGATGGCATCGTCCACCAGCAGGCCGAGGGCGATCACCAGCGCCCCCAGGGTGATGCGATCAAGGTTGATGCCCAGTAACTGCATCACGGTGAAAGTGAGCCCAAGGGTGATAGGGATGGCAATCCCCACCACCAGACCCGCGCGCAGTCCGATGGCGAGAATACTGACCGCCATCACTACCACCACCGCCACCAGGAACTTGATCTGGAACAGATTGACTGCCGCGCTGATCAGTTCCGCCTGGTTGGTGACCGGAGTCAGCGACATGCCAAGGGGCAGGCGCGCCTGCTCGGCGGCGAGGAAATCCGTCAGGCGCGCGCCCAGGTCGAGGCCGTTCTCGCCATTGCGCATCACCACCCCGAGCAACAGCGTATCGATACCGCCAGTGCGTATCAGATAGCTGGGCGGGTCTTCGTAGCCGCGGTGAATGGTGGCCAGATCGCCAAGGCGCAGCAGCCGCTCGCCGATGCGCACCGGCACTGCTGCCAACTCGTTGGGATCGGTCAGATTGTTGTTGACCCGCAGGTAGACCCGCGCGCCCTCGGTTTCGAGCTGCCCGGCGGGGGCGAGCTGGTTGTGAGCCTCAATGGCGGCGAACACCACTTCGGGTCCAATGCCCAGATTGGCCAGCTTGGCGGTATCGAAGTCCACGTACATGCGCTCGGCGCGTTCGCCGAGAATCTGCGCACGGCGCACCCCGGCCACCATCTGCAGGCGGTCGCGAATGGCCTCTGCCTCACGGGTCAACTCCCGCATCGGCAGCCCCGGCGCAGTGAGGCTGATCATGGTGAAATACAGGTCGCCGAAGTCGTCATTCACGATAGGCCCGATGACGCCAGAGGGCATGTAGGGGACTTCCTCCTGCATGCGCTTGCGCACTTGGTAGAAGAGGTCGGGGATACGCTGGCTGGGAGTGAAGTCCTCAAACACCACCTGCATGTCGGCGCGACCGGGACGGATGGTGGTCTCGATATTGCGGATCGAGTCCACCTCCTGAATGCGCTTTTCCAGGCGGTGAACCACCTGTTGCTCCAGCTCCCCGGTGGTCGACCCCGGCCACAGTACTGACACCATCATTACCCGCACGGTAAAGGCCGGGTCCTCGGCGCGGCCCAGGGACAGGAACGAGTAGACGCCGATGGCCACCGACAGGATCAGAAAAAACAGGGTGAGGGCGCTCTCCCTGACCGCCAGGGCAGAGAGGTTGGGGAAGCTCATTGCGCCAGCTCCCGGACTTCCATTCCGGGTTTCAGCAGGTGAGTACCAAGGCTGATGATGCGGCTGCCATCCTCCAGCTCGGCCCGCACCCGGGCGCTTTCCATATCCAGGGATTCAACGCTGACCGCAAGGGGTTGCGCCCGGCCACCCACGATGCGCCAGATCTGCGCGCCGTCACCCCGTTCGTCGAGGGCGGCGATGGGGATGGTGAGGGTGTCGGCCATGGTGTCACCACCCAGATTGACCCGCACCACCGAGCCCAGGGGCAGTGACTGGGCTGCTTCCCCTGCATCAATCTGGTAGCGGGTGCGCCAGGTGCGGCTGGCGGCATCGGCGGCGCCTGCGGTTTCCCTCAGGCTGATGGGAATCGTGCTTGCGTCGGCGC
>LADM01000002.1 GCA_000961645.1 Gammaproteobacteria bacterium BRH_c0
GAGATGAGAGATGAGAGATGAGAGATGAGAGATGAGAGATGAGAGAGTACGATGACTGACAAAATCCTTTCCGTTAACTGCCCCACCTGCAAAACAGTGGTTGAATGGAGCGATGCGTCACCTTTCCGGCCTTTTTGTTCAAAGCGTTGCCAGCAGATCGATTTTGGTGACTGGGTGCTGGAAAAACACAGTATTCCCGGAGAGCCGGTGTTTGATCTGGAAGATGAAGATCACAGCAAGTCGAGCCACTGAACAGAACTGTAGGTTGGCGCTGAGGTACGAAGCCCAACACCCAACACCTGGAACACATATCAACCTAACGCTGCTGGGCTTCGCACCTCAATCCAAACTGCCGCCTATCAGTTACTCCAACAACCGTCAGGCCCTTTCAGTCCACGAGGATTATCAGCACTGATTGTCAGAGTCATAGGCGTGCAATCCGAGTCGCTGGCTTGCGCTCCCTGAGCCGTGGCAGTTACTGTAAAACCTACCCCGCCGTTGACTGTCACCCCCAGCCCATAATAGCCGTCCACGGAGGTAGTGCCGACAAAACCAATACCATTCAAAGAGGAGCTATAGGTCGAATTATTAGCACGCCATTTTTCCTGCAAATTCTGGATATACATCAACGAATCCATCGCATCGGCACGGCGCGCCTTGCGGACATAGTCCTGATAGGCCGGGAGTGCTATCGCAGCCAGTATCCCAATCACAATCACCACAATCATCATTTCGATCAGGGTAAAGCCTTTTTGTCGCAAAGCAGGTGCGGTCATTAGTGGTACCGATTAACAAGCAATAATAGAAAGTGTCTGGTTCTGACTGATACCAGTAAAGGTGATGGTCAGGGTTTTAGTTGCAAGCGGGAGTGAGGGCCCTGTGCAGCTACCGTTACCCGAACGATAGATGTCTTTATTACTTGTCAAAACCACATCACCTGACCAGCCTGGTGAATTACTGTTGTACTGGGCAGTACAGCTGAATGTCTCCTTGGTGTATGTGCAATTCGTTGGATAAAGAAGCTCAGGGTCCGCTGACACATCCTCAAAACCATCAGCATCCTGAAACTGCGCGCCGTTTGCGCCACTTAAGGTTCCGGAAATGGTCAGCGTGTAGGTGGTTACCACCGGGTCGGGGTTCGGGTCCGTACCTGGATCAGGGTCCGTACCTGGATCAGGTTCTGTACCTGGATCAGGGTCCGTTCCCGGATCAGTTTCTGGATCACCCCATTCACCGTCTTCACCGGCAAGGCTCATTGTTGCAACTGTAAATTTTACGAAGTTTTCAGCCCCTTTCGTTGGCCGTTTCATGTTGATGCTGGAATTCAGGGTTACGGTTTGGGGGTCACCATTTCTATCATTCCAGTCAACGTCCACTTCCGCAATTTTGATACAACTTGAACTTGAAGGTGCACAAGTATTATCTGCATCCGTGACTGTCCAGGTGACAGTGAATTGATCAATTGTTTCTGAATCATCAATCTCATCCAATCTGGGATCTACACTCGAAAGGAAGCTTTCGAGCTCCTGCAATTTGGCTTCCCCTAAAGCGACTGCCTCAGCTTGTACCTTGGCATCAGAATTTGTCCTCTGTGTGGCGCCATGAAAGCTGAACAGAGCCAACAGGCCCACGGCCAGCACTACAAAAGCCACCAGCGCTTCTACTATGGTAAAGCCACGGTTACGATTGTGATAACGCCCAATATTTACCAAGCCATTCATGGCATATTCTCCAAAGCCGTTAATTTAAGGTTGGAAATCCGCCCACGACCCAGGGATTTCGGCAAATCTGATTATCTCGAATGGGTCATCTGGTCCGGTTGGGCCTGAGCCTTGGCCCTCATCTCCGCCACCACCAAATTCCAGAGATTCTCCAATAATGGTGAATGAACCTGTCAGCTTCGTCATATCTCCAGCTTTAGCCACTGTTCCATACACGGTTCCATTGCCCATACCGTTATTGTCACACTCTGTTTTCTCAAAATACACCAACCCATATACCGTATTACCACCATTGATGGACGGGCAATCAGTAGCACTCTCAAAGAACAGGACAACAGGCAGGTCTTCACTCCCTTCATTACAGTGCCAGCTAAAATTGCTGAGCTGACCATTCGCACAACCCTCTGATTTGTGGTAATCAAAGGTTGAGCTATCCACATAGATAATACGGCGTTGGTAGCCTTCGTCTGCATCGGCTTTAGCCCTGTCTGCCATATACAATTGCTTCAAATCAGCTTTAGTGACATGAGGGCCAAAAATAGCGTTCCACAAGGAACTGGAAGGATTCAGCGCTACTTTAGTTCCTCCGCCTAAATCCAATTTGTCGTGGTCGAGGCAGCCAACTGTTCCACTTGTCGTGCCAATGGCAATACCACCATTAGGTTGTACTTCTGCGCTTGCAGAGACATTTCCGGACATACAGTTTTCAGTCATGATGGGGGGGCCATTCAAAGCCATCGGGCCGCCTGGAGCAGAGCCACCTATTCCAGCTTGACGACCTCTCATCACTTCGACATAAACAGTTTTGCTAACATGTGAATCTCCACCCTCTGCGCCTTTCGCTTCTGAGATTACCTGAATAATTAAAGGCGCTTCGTCATAGTCGGGGTCGAGGCAAGTAATTGCCACGTATGTAACATCACGTTCATAAGCATTTGTATTTAAGACTGTATCTTCCAAAGCTGGGGCATCTGCTGTAGCTCCGGCTCCGCAGGCGTCAGCATCAGTCAAATCCCAGATATCACCGATTGCGTTATCCTCTATCCAATTAACGCCTTCCTCAAGCCCACCGATGGCTACAGAGTAAACTTCCTTGCTCCGCACATCAGTACCAACAACCTTCTGTTCGAATAGCCCCACCCGAGCAACCATCAAAGTGGCTATGGTAGTCACAATCAGCAGGATCACAGTGATAGCAAGAATCGCCACCCCACCCTGACGAGCGTGAGCCATTGTCCTGATCCTCTGCCGGTACATAACGGAGCCTCCTAGATTCAATTCAATAGGCCTGTCAAGGCGCTGGGGTTGCAATATTGAAATGGTCATTTTTAATTTTCACCTTGGTGCTTAGCCCCATGGTGACAGCTGCATCAGAGGCCAACTGGCCTTCTAACGCGATTTCAATATTGCGCCTGGCCAAGCAAAGAACGTCACCGTCCTCAGGCACTTCGCCGGCTACGTCGGGAGTACAGGCCGTAAGTGGGGTATCACTCCACTCAGTAGCGGGAGCAACGGTATAAGAGTAGAAGGTAGAATCACCGTCATCGACATCCGCTACATAATCAAGAGTAAAAGTGAGGCTCGTAATGCTAATGGAGCTATCCGTTATCGATTGCCAAGTACCGGTATCACATGCGTGTCCATTGCCTGATGTACGCATTTGAACGGCACCATTATTAAGCCGAAATCCAAAGGATTCAAATTGACCGGTACTTTTGCCTCCATCTCCATCTAAATCATAGCTGTACAGGATGCAGTTTCCATTTACTTGCACAAGCCCCATTTCATTCAGGACGGGAGTGACTGCTTCATAGTAATCAAGAATATTCAGTTTTCCATCACCATTGACATCATCGTCCATGCTCAGAGGGCCATCCTCACCATCTTGATCCCAAGCAGCAAGCCAGTCCACATAACCCGCGCGCTGTAACTCCTTGCTCATCAGATCCAACGCGCTGCGCATTTGCTGGTTTAAGCGGGTGGATTGCACAATTTCACCGCCTGAAACATTGACCCGCAACATCACACTAAGCACCCCGGTTAAAATAACCAAGCTAATGGCAACCCCAATCATCAATTCAATCAGGTTAATGCCTAGTTGCGATTTTTTACTTTTGATGGCCATCAGCATTCGTCATACCCCTGACTGTCACCGTTGGGATTACAGAGGCGCACCCTGCCCTCGGTGGTGATTTGTATTTGCAGCGATGAGCCACCAGAGGTGACGGTGATATTGCCAGGGGTGTTTGCGCTACCCCGCGGTTGCTCAAATGTGGTGCCAGCAATACCGGCGATTGTGACGTCAGGGTGATCGGTGCCGCTCACCACCTGAACAACACCATCGTCACCTGTGGCATTGGCAACGTCGATCCGGCAGGCATTGTCCGCACAAACGCAATTGGGCGTGGCCGAGAAGCCCACGCACCAGGCATCGGTATCGACGCTCACCGACATATCGGCATCGCGGATGGGGCCTTCGGCTTTGGCCTGCAGCACCAGCCCGTATATATCTTCAGCCGCCCTTTTGACCCGTTCCCGTTCAAAATAACTATTGAAAGAAGGCACGGCAATAGAGGCGACAATGCCAAGAATCACTACCACAATCATCATTTCAACCAGGGTAACCCCCTGGTTGTAACGCTGAAAGTGTCGTTGAGGCTTGCGTTCAGCCCTGCCCATTGATAGCCACATGTACTTCATTACCTGCCCTTTTGGGGAAATAAGCAATATAAATGCCCGACCTTACGATTAACGACTGCCTGAATAGTGACGCAGGATGGTATCTGCAATGACCACGGTGTTGTCGGGGCCTGCCGCCACCTTGATACAAACATGATACATGCACGATACAAACAGCCAATGCACTGATTCTAGGTGATTTTAGATCAAAAGGTGAGTGTTACGTCCATATTATCTTTGTTGGGTACTGCAGGCTTAACAATCGTTGATCAATATCAACAGGTAATCGTCGGGATTATTGGCCACTTGTCAGCTTTTAGCCAGCCTTGCGCCCGTAAAGAATAAGCAGCGCCCCCTTAGGGATCATAAAGTCTGAGCAACCTCACCCGGCATACTTTGCGACCGAGTACGTGGTCAGCAACTGCTGTAGCCAGAAACCCCATTCGAACCGGCAGGGATGCAAACTCTCACTCGGCCATACAGGCTGAGCCGGATATCCACGACTCTCCCGCCACTGGCCACCTTGATTGTGCCTGCGGGGCTGACCGTTCCCCGCAAGCGGTTGATGGTTGTTTGGTTGGCCGGGAAAGTGGTGCTAATGGTTACGCCGGGGAAATCCACCCCATCCACCACCTGCAGCACAGGTGTGGCAGCAACAGCGATGGTGCAGGCCTGTGCCCCGGCCGGAGCCACACAGTCACAACCGGGGATTGCGGCAAAGCCCACGCACCACTGGCCGGGATTTATGGCGATGGACATATTGCGATCACGGATCGGGCCTTCACTTTTGGCCTGGATAATCAGCCCGCGTATTTCCTCAACCGCCCTCTTGAGCCGCGCCCGTTCAAAATAATCATCGAAGGCGGGGACGATCATGGCGGCGAGAATGGCCAGAATCGCCACCACAATCATCATCTCTACCAGGGTATAGCCACTTCTTTGCGGGGCCGCTGTACCACTCCTGGCAAGCGTCGGGGCTGGGTTACCTCTGGCAATGCCAGGGGTTATAAACAAATGATTCATGAACACACCTCCCTGTGTGTTACCTGTGCAGCGACCTGGTTGATCGCCCTGTGCTCACTTCACCACAGTGCGACAGCCAGGCCGCTGTGGTTTTCAGCTCAAGATTGGATACTCAACGCAATGGCTGTGCCCATGCACGTCGAGGGCTGGGCGAAAGAATGGGCTTTTATCAGGTATGGATGGTGGATGTGCAACAGGCAACGTAGCGCTGGCGAGGGTAACCATAACCGTCCTCCGTGACAGTCAAAGTGGCATCAGTATAGACAGGTTACCCGCCCTGTCCAAGCCCGAGGTGCCTTCGCTCAAGCAGGCAATATCAATACCGGCAACTCGGAGATAAAGCAGGAGCCTGGCAGATCAACTGCCCGGCGATATCAGCTTTTGCAGGATCGGCAGATTGGCGGCGGGAAATTGCAGCTGGCCGAGCGTGGCCAGGGGCATCCAGGTGATCTGCTGGCCCTCATTGCCATGGGGGACGCCGGTAAACTGCCATACCTGCCAGACATCGAGGAGAACCGCCTTGTCAGGATAGCGGTGTCGCACCTGCATAAAGGGCGCGGCACTGGTGAGGGTAATGGCCAGCTCCTCGAATAGCTCGCGGGCCAGGGCCTCAAGGGGTTGTTCGCCGGGCTGTACCTTGCCGCCGGGAAACTCCCACAAACCGCCCTGGTGCAGATGATCCGGCCTTTTGGCCACCAGTATCTGCTTTTTGTCGGCGCTGTAGATGACTGCGGCGACCACGTGGATGGAGGTCATACAAACTCTGGGAGATGACTTAACGGGAGAGGAGAGATGGGCGACGCCTTGGCCGGATGCGCCCGACCACATCTCTCATCTCCCATTAACCATTTCCCGTTCACGTGCGGTACTCGGCATTGATGGTCACATACTCGTGGGACAGGTCGCTGGTCCACAGGGTTTCGCTCGCTTCGCCACGGCCCAGTTCGATATGGATGGTGATTTCTTCCTGATCCATCACCTGCTGACCTGCAGCTTCGGTATAGCTGGCAGCCCTGCCGCCCTGTTCTGCGATCAACACTTCGTTGAGTTTCAGTGACACCTGATTGACATCCAGATCCGCCAGCCCGGCGCGGCCAATGGCCGCGAGAATGCGCCCCCAGTTGGGGTCGCAGGCATACAGCGCGGTCTTGACCAGGGGTGATTCCGCCACGGCGTAAGCCACTTTCAGGCATTCATCGGTATCCCTGCCGCCATTGACCACCACGGTGACAAACTTGGTGGCGCCTTCACCGTCGCGGATGATGGCCTGGGCCAGCTCGCGGCACACACTGTCGAGGGCGTACTGGAATTTTTCGCGGCTCGCCTCGTCAATCACGGCACCACTGGCACCGGTGGCCACCAGGGTGAGGGCATCATTGGTGGAGGTGTCGCCGTCGATGGTAATGCGGTTAAAGGAGCGGTTTACCGCCACCGTCAGCAGGGTTTGCAGCAAGTCGGGATCGACCTGCGCGTCAGTCGCCACATAGCCCAGCATGGTAGCCATATTGGGTTTGATCATGCCCGCGCCCTTGGCGATGCCGGTGATGGTGACAGTGACCCCGTCAATATCCACCTGCAGGCTGGCCCCCTTGGGGCGGGTGTCGGTGGTCATGATGCCCACACCGGCATCGACCCAGCCGCTTTCATGGCAGTTTTCCAGCGCGGCGGGCAGGGCGTCGAGAATTTTTTCGACGGGCAGCAGTTCACCGATCACGCCAGTCGAATAAGGCAGAATTTGGGTGGAATCACAACCGGCGATTTGTGCCAGCGCGGCACACACCCGGTGGGCATCATCCAGCCCGCGCTGGCCGGTACCAGCGTTGGCATTGCCGGTGTTGGTCACCAGGTAGCGCAGCTGCTGTTCACCCTGTTGCCCAGCAATATGTTGCTTGGCAACCTGCACCGGGGCAGCGCAGAAGGCGTTGCGGGTAAAGTTGGCGGCAACGCTGGCGCTGTCGTCAAATGCCATGATCACCAGGTCCTTGCGGCCCGGCTTCTTGATTCCCGCCGAGGCGGTACCCAGACGGAAGCCGCGAACAGGGTGCATAAAGGGGAAGGTCTCTTTGCCGACGGCCATGTAAGAAGCTCCTTGGTCTGACGTCTGACGCTTGAAGTCTGACGCTTTTGGGCGGCGGTGCCGCCAGTTAAAAACTGTGGCAGCCCGGAATGACGATCCAGGCTACCGAATATCTTTTGCGTCAGACGTCAGACTATCCGTGCCTCAGCCCAGCTTGCCATGACACTGTTTGTACTTCTTGCCCGAGCCGCAGGGGCAGGGGTCGTTGCGGCCAACCTTCTCATCCTCGCGCACATAGGGCTGGGGCTGGCTCGGTGTTTCCGTGGCAGATTCGGCGGCCTTGGGCTGCCCGAGGGCTGCCACTTCGGCGTGCTGGAAATCCATTTTCTGGCGCGCCTGGGCTTCCAGCTGCTGGCGTTCGAGTTCTGCCACTTCATCGTGGCTGCGGATCTCGATGCGGCTCAAAAAGCGGATGGTTTCCAGTTTGATGGTATCGAGCATGGTCCTGAACAGAGCGAAGGATTCGCGCTTGTATTCCTGCTTGGGGTTTTTCTGGGCATAGGCGCGCAGGCCGATACCCTGGCGCAGGTAGTCCATGTTGCTCAGGTGTTCTTTCCACTGCATATCCAGCACTTGCAGCATGATCTGTTTTTCGATCACGCGAATATCGTCGCCAATGCGCTGGCATTTTTCCTGGTAGGCATTGCTGACCGCCTCGGTCACCAGGGTGCGGATCTTCTCTTCGTGGAGGCGCTTGTCGGCATCCAGCCACTGCTGAACGGGAACGGTGGCGCCAAATTCGTTTTCCAGGGCATCCTCCAGCCCCTCGATATCCCACTGCTCGGGCAGGCTTTGGGGCGGCACGAAGGTGCTGACCACATCATTGACCACATCATTCCGCACGGCGCTGACCACGTCGCTGATATCGTCCGCTTCAAGCAATTCGTTGCGCTGCTGGTAGATCACCTTGCGCTGGTCGTTGGCCACATCATCGAACTCCAGCAACTGCTTGCGGATATCGAAGTTGCGCCCCTCCACCTTGCGCTGGGCCTTTTCGATGGAGTTGCTCACCATGCGGTGCTCGATGGATTCGCCCTTTTGCATGCCGAGGGCACGCATCATGTTGCGCACTCGGTCGGAGGCGAACAGCCGCATCAGCGGATCTTCGAGGGACAGGTAGAAGCGCGATACACCGGGGTCACCCTGACGTCCGGCGCGACCGCGCAGCTGGTTGTCGATACGGCGGGACTCGTGGCGCTCGGTGCCGAGAATATGCAGGCCACCCGCCTTGATAACCTGCTCGTGGCGTTTTTTCCACTCGGCCTTGATGTCTTCGATCTGTTGCTGCGACGGGTTTTCCAGCGCGGCCACTTCGGCCTGCCAGCTGCCGCCCAGCACAATGTCTGTGCCGCGACCGGCCATGTTGGTGGCGATGGTCACCCGCCCTGGCTGCCCGGCCTGGGCAATGATGCTGGCTTCCTTCTCGTGGAATTTGGCGTTCAGTACCTGGTGGTCGACACCGGCCTTGGTGAGCATGGCGGAGAGCAGTTCAGAGGTTTCAATGGTCACCGTACCCACCAGCACCGGCGCGTTCTCGGCGACGCAGGATTTGATGTCTTCGATCACCGCATTGAATTTTTCTTCCTGGGTGAGGAACACCAGATCGTTGTGGTCCTTGCGGGTCACCTGCTGGTTGGTGGGGATCACCACCACATCGAGGCCATAGATCTGGCTGAATTCAAAGGCTTCGGTATCGGCGGTGCCGGTCATGCCCGCCAGCTTGTTGTAAATGCGGAAGTAGTTCTGGAAGGTGGTGGAAGCCAGGGTCTGGCTTTCACTCTGGATGGTGGTGCCCTCCTTCGCCTCGATGGCCTGGTGCAGACCTTCCGACAGACGCCGGCCCGGCATGGTGCGACCGGTGTGCTCATCGATCAGGATCACCTGACCATTCTGGACGATGTATTCCACATCCCGGTGGAACAGGTGATGGGCGCGCAGGGCACCGTGGATATGGTGGACCAGGCCGAGATTGGTGGCCTGATAGAGGCTGTCTTCGCTGCCCAGCAAGCCGTCGCTGATCAGCAGGTCTTCGGTTTTCTGGTGCCCCTCCTCGGTGAGTTCCACCTGGCGGGTTTTCTCGTCGATGATAAAGTCGCCGGGCTTGTCTTCGGTTTCCGGGGTCAGCTGCTGCACCAGCACATTGATGCGCTTGTAAAGTGCCGAGCTGTCCTGGGAGGCGCCGGAGATGATCAGCGGCGTGCGCGCCTCGTCGATCAGGATCGAATCCACTTCATCGACAATGGCGTAAAAGTGGCCGCGCTGGGATTTGTCCTCCAGGCGCAGGGCCATGTTGTCGCGCAGGTAATCGAAGCCGAACTCGTTGTTGGTGCCGTAGGTAATGTCGGCGGCGTAGGCTTCCTTGCGGCTGGTGACCTCTAACTTCTGGCTGCTGCCAGGGGGCGCCACCACAAAGGAGTTGGGGGTGTCCTGGCCGCGATAGGACTGGATGATCCCGACACTGAGACCAAGGGCCTGGTACACCGGCGCCATCCACTGGGCATCGCGCGCTGCCAGATAATCGTTGACGGTGACGATATGCACTCCCTTGCCGGGCAGGGCGTTGAGATAGGCTGCCAGGGTGGCCACCAGGGTCTTGCCCTCACCGGTGCGCATCTCGGCGATCTTGCCCTGGTGGAGGGACATGCCGCCAATCATCTGCACATCAAAATGGCGCAGGCCCAGGGTGCGACGGGCGGCCTCCCGCACGGCGGCAAAGGCCTCCGCCAGCAACTGGTCGAGGGTTGCACCCTGCTCCAGGCGCTGGCGGAATTCGCCGGTTTTGTCCAGCAGCTGGCTATCGTCGAGCCCCTGCATTGTTTTTTCGAGTTCATTGATCAGCTTGACGTGTTTGCGCATGCCCTTGAGAACGCGCTCGTTTTTGCTGCCGAACACCGCTTTGATGATTTTGGCAACCATGGAAGGCCCTTTTGCGTAGTCGTTATCACTATGATGGATAAATCAGGAAAGCCCGGCTGAACCGGGCATTGGCCACAGGAAAGGGCCGTGCTAACGCAGAGTGCTTTGGATATAGGAAGAGGGATCGACGGCGCGGCCGTTCTTGTAGACTTCAAAATGCACATGGGTGCCGGTAGAGCGCCCGGTGCTGCCCATGGCGGCAATGACCTGGCCTTTTTCCACCAGATCGCCGACCTTGACCTTGTTGCCCTCATTGTGGGCATAGCGGGTAATAAAGCCTTCGCCGTGGTTGATTTCAACCAGGTTGCCGTAGCCCTGGTAATCGCCGGACCAGGTGACCACACCAGTGGCAACGGCCACCACCTGGCTGCCGGGCTTGCCGGGGAAATCGACCCCGTTGTGCCAGGATTTGCGGCCGGTGAAAGGGTCGGTGCGGTAGCCAAACGGCGAGGAGACCCAGCCGCTTTCCACCGGGCGGCCTGAAACGGTGCTTTGCTCCAGCAGGTGGCGGTCGGCCAGCAATGCCTCGAGAATACCCAGTTGCTGTTCGCGGCTTTCGAGCTTGTCGTCTAGCTCGTGGAACAGGCGTTGCAGATCGCTATCGACGATGGACTCTCCGCCGCCCGTATCCGGGCCACCCACCGCCGGGGCTGAGCTAAAATTGAACTCGCCGTCGTCAAGTTCGGCCATTGCGGTGAGGCGCTCGCCGAGGGCATCGAGGCGCATCAGGCGCGCCTGCATTTCCGCCAGCTTGAGCGACAGGGCTTCCACCTGGCGCCGGGCATCTTCGCGACCCTGGGCCACCGCTGCGCGCTGCTGGTCCAGCTCGGCCTTGAGGTTGTCAACGGAGCTTTCCAACAGCAGACCGACATTGCCGCCACCCAGCTGAAGACCGATAAACATGCCGGCGCTGACTGGCATACCCAGCACGCAGAGGGACAACAGCACCTTGGCCCAACTGTTGATATTGAGGGTTCGGGTGCGGCTGTTGCCCTTGGGATGATTGATAAAAATAATTTTCACGGGGTGCATCTCAGTGATTTTTGGCCAAACCGATTCCGTTCAGCGGGTGCTACTGCCACCCTCACATTGCTCATCAATAAACGCATCAAGAATCGGGCCAACTTTGGGCCTGTCATTATTATTGTCAGCGCAGACGCCACGGTCAGGCAGGCTGCATATAGGAGATGGGCGCATCGCTGCCCGCCTCTTCAAAGGTCACCATCTCCCACGCCTCGGTATCTGCCAACAGGGTGCGCAGCAGCGCGTTGTTGAGGGCGTGGCCGGATTTGGTGGCCTCGTACTCGCCGATCAGGCTGTTACCGAGCAGGTACAGGTCGCCGATGGCATCGAGAATCTTGTGTTTGACGAACTCGTCCTTGTAACGCAGACCGTCTTCATTGAGCACCTGTTCGCGGTCCACCACGATGGCGTTGTCGAGGCTGCCGCCACGCACCAGGCCCTTGGAGCGCAGGTACTCGATCTCGTGCATAAAACCGAAAGTGCGCGCCCGGCTTACTTCCTTGACAAAGGAGGTGCTGGAAAAATCGACCGTGGCGGTAAGCGGTTCGGTATTGAAGACCGGGTGGTTGAACTCAATGGTGAAGGTAATCTTGAAACCTTCAAAGGGGCGGAAGATGGCGACCTTGTCGCCATCGCGCACCTCAACTTCGCGCTTGATGCGGATGAAATGCTTGGGGGCATCCTGCTCGACGATACCGGCCGACTGGATCAGGAAAACAAAGGGGCCGGAACTGCCATCCATGATGGGCACTTCGGGGGCGGTGACCTCGACAATCGCATTGTCGATGCCCATGCCCGCCATCGCCGACAACAGGTGCTCAACGGTGGAAACCCGCGCCTCGCCATTCATCAGGGTAGTGGACAGAGTGGTGTCACCGACATTGGTGGCCTTGGCCTTGATATCCACCGGGGGATCGAGATCGGTGCGCCGAAAAATGATACCGGCATCCACAGCGGCAGGTTTGAGGGTGAGGTATACCTTCTCGCCGGTATGAAGACCAACGCCAGTGGCGCGGATGGTATTTTTCAGCGTGCGCTGTTTTATCACTGGGCAGGTCTCTGTCCGGAAACCGGACCTCTTAAATTCAAGGTCGGCCATAGTAGCAGAGAAGATCGGCAGGCTCCAGACACCCGGTCGGGCCGCGAGGCATGGCTGTCGCACCGCTCAGGGGTGGTGGCAGGGGTGGCGGCAGTCGCGCGGCGGCGGCTTTGTCAGGGCCTGAAAACTGGTGTCAGGGCTCGAAAACTGGTGTCAGGGCTCGAAAACTGGCCCGCAGTTCACAATAGCGCAGACAAAAAACGGAGGGGCAGGAAAACCCGCTCTGCGGAGGGGGGTCGCAGAGCGGGTATGGTGCAGGGCAGGCAGGCGCCCGCGCAGGCCCTGCGGGCTTTTCAGCCCACAAAACGCCTCGCGTTTAGCCCCGATTCCCTGCCGGGCAAACCGGTCAGTCCGCCTGGCGGCGCAGGAAGGCCGGGATATCCAGATAATCCAGATCGCTTTCCTGCTGATGGTCCATCTTGCGGGCGGTGGCACCTTCGCTCATGCTGGCCGCTGGACGGCGAGTCATGGCGGGACGCTCCATATCCCGGTAGTCAGGGGCCGGACGCATGGAGCGCGGCGCAGGCTCCTGGATCGGGGCCGCCTTGCGATATTCGTCCTGGCCCAGGCCGGTCGCCACCACAGTTACGCGCAGCTCATCGCCCATGTCCGGATCGATAACGGTACCCACCACCACGGTGGCATTGTCGGAGGCGAACTCCTCAATGATATCGCCTACATCGGTAAATTCACCGAGCGACATATCGGGACCGGCTGTGATATTGACCAGAATGCCGCGCGCACCCTGCAGGTTGATATCTTCCAGCAGCGGACTGTGGACGGCGGACTCGGCGGCGATACGGGCGCGGTCTTCGCCGGTGGCGATACCGGTACCCATCATGGCCATGCCCATTTCGCTCATCACGGTGCGCACATCGGCAAAGTCGACGTTGATCATGCCGGGGCGGATGATCAGGTCGGCAATGCCCTGCACTGCGCCCAGCAGCACGTCGTTGGCAGCGCGGAAGGCTTCCAGCAGGCTGACATTCTTGCCCAGCACCGCCAGCAGCTTCTCGTTGGGGATGGTGATCAGGGAATCCACCTTGTCCTTTAGCTGACGGATGCCCTCCTCGGCGATGGCCATGCGCTTCTTGCCTTCAAACAGGAAAGGACGCGTCACAACCGCGACGGTGAGGATACCCAGTTCGCGGGCCACATCGGCGATGATGGGCGCCGCACCGGTGCCGGTGCCACCGCCCATGCCGGCGGTGACAAACACCATATCGGCACCCTGCAGCACATCGGCAATGCGCTCGCGATCCTCAAGGGCCGATTGACGGCCAATATCCGGGTTGGCACCGGCGCCAAGCCCCTTGGTGACGCCATTGCCCAGTTGCAGCAGCGTCGAGCCATAGAGGCTTTTGAGCGCCTGGGCGTCGGTGTTGGCGCAGATGAACTCCACGCCCTGGACTTCGGATTCGATCATGTGCCGGACGGCATTGCCACCGCCGCCGCCAACACCGATCACCTTGATTTCCGCTGATTCCGGAATGTTATCGACTATCTCAAACATACGTATTACCCCTCGGTTGATTGCCTGAAACCTTCAGGCATGACATAAAAAACACAATTACGCCTTTACCTCTGCCGCCTGCCGCCACCCTTGCGGGTGTCGACTGTCGGCCTAGAGATTCCCCTGGAACAGGCTTCTCAGCCTGGCCATTAAATTGTCCATAAAGCCGCTCTTCTCCTTGCCGCGACGCTGGTGCATGCGGCTGCCACCGCGGTGCTGCTGCATGCCGTACAGCAGCAGACCGACCCCGGTGGAATAAATCGGATTGTTGACGATGTCCGTCAGCCCGCGAATGTCCTGCGGGGCGCCAAGGCGCACCGGCATATGGAAGATTTCCTCCGCCAGTTCCACCACCCCTTCCATTTTCGAGGTGCCGCCGGTGAGCACGATGCCCGCTGCCATCAGGTCTTCGTAACCGCTGCGGCGCAGTTCAGCCTGCACCAGTGAGAACAGCTCGTCGTAGCGCGGCTCCACCACCTCCGCCAGGGCCTGGCGCGACAGGTCGCGGGGCTGGCGGTCACCGACGCTGGGGACCTTGATGGTCTCGTCCGGTCCGGCCAGTTTGGCAAGCGCACAGGCGTAGCGGATTTTCAGCTCCTCGGCGTGGGGCGTCGGGGTGCGCAGCGCCATGGCGATATCGTTGGTGACCTGGTCGCCAGCGATGGGAATCACCCCGGTGTGGCGGATGGCGCCGTCGGAGAAAATGGCGATATCGGTGGTACCGCCGCCGATATCCACCAGGCACACGCCCAGCTGCTTTTCATCCTCAGTCAGCACCGCGTAGCTGGAAGCCAGCTGTTCGAGGATGATGTCCTCCACCTCAAGGCCGCAGCGCCGAATGCACTTCTTGATGTTCTGGGCGGCATTGGCGGCGCAGGTCACCAGATGCACCTTGGCCTCAAGCCGCACCCCCGACATGCCCATGGGCTCCTTCACGCCTTCCTGGTTGTCGATGATGAATTCCTGGGGCAGGACGTGGAGAATCTCCTGGTCGGCGGGAATGGCCACTGCCCGCGCCGCGTCGATCACCCGTTCGATATCCTGCTGCAGCACTTCGCGGTCGCGGATGGCGACAATGCCGTGGGAGTTCATGCTGCGAATATGGCTGCCAGCGATACCGGCGTACACCGAATGGATATGGCAGCCCGCCATCAGCTCCGCCTCCTCGATGGCGCGCTGGATGGCATGCACCGTGGATTCGATATTGACCACTACACCCTTCTTGATACCGGTTGAACGGTGCATGCCGGTACCGACAATCTCGAGCTTGCCCTCCGGCCCCGCGACACCGACTATTGCCACCACTTTTGAGGTGCCGATATCCAGCCCGACGATCATTTGTTCATTGCTGGTGCTAACCATTAGTCGTCCCCGATTTTGTCGTCCAGGATATAGTTGCCGTCACGCTCTTTACTGTCCTCATAGCTCGCTCTTTTGCTTCCACCGCACCGCTACACCGTTGCCGTAGCGGATATCTATATTGTCAATCTGGTCAAAACGCACCTTGAGTGCCTTGTCCCAGACATTGAGAAATCGTTTGATCTTTTCCGTTACCTGGCTGCGCCCCACCGCCAGCGCCGGACCATCCTCGAAGCGCAGGTGCCAGCCGCCGCGCTCGCCCATGCGAAACTCGATAATCTTCAACTCCGTGGACTGCAGCAGCTGGGTAAAGATGCGGTACTGCTGCATCACCCGCCGTTGCATGCCCTCTGGTCCTGCCAGCAGGGGCAGGCCTTCCAGCTCCGCCGCCGTACCCAGGTCGAGGGCCTGGCCACGGTTGTTGAGAAAACCGCTGTCGCCCCAGCGGGCGATGGGCGTCTCCTCGTGAATCACAATCACCAGCTCATTCGGCCACTGGCGTCTGGCGCTGGCGGACTCCACCCAGGGGTGGGCTTCCAGCCCCTCCCGGATGCGATCCAGGTCGAGGCTTAAAAATCCCCCGCTGAGGCTGGCGGCAACTATGTCCTCCACCTCGCGACTGCTGAGGTGGCGAATGGGACCGTCAACCCCGATCAGGGCAATGGGCACATCCAGCTTCTCGTAGAGGAATCGCAGCCCCCAACCACCGCCAGCCAGCACACTGATACCCAGCGCGGCGACGCCAGTGCGCATCAGCCATCCGTAGCTGCGACGCTCTGCAGTACGCCGCAGCCTCGGCTGCTGTGCTTGCTCCATGCGCCACTCGCCGCTGACACTCATCCGTCACTCAACCCTGACTTGTTCGCCCTGGCCGAAACACCTGTGGCACCGGCGAGGATAGCCAGCACCAGCTGTTCAAAATCCATACCCGCCGCCTTGGCCGCCATCGGCACCAGGCTGTGGTCTGTCATGCCCGGCACGGTATTCACCTCCAGCAACTGGAACTGGCCGCGGCCATCGAGCATCACATCCACCCGCCCCCAGCCGCGGCAACCGACGCTGTGGAATGCCGCCAGGGCCAGCGCCTTGATTTCCGCCTCGCGCTCCGGCGTCAGGCCACAGGGGCAGAGGTAGCGGGTGTCGTTGGCCAGGTACTTGGCCTCGTAGTCGTAAAAGCCCCGGTCGGTTTCGAGGCGGATGGGGGGCAGCGCCTCGCCGTCGAGAATGGCGACGGTGTACTCGGCACCGCTCAGCCAGGCCTCGGCAATCACCTCGTCACCGAGATTGGCTGCCGCGCGCCAGGCGGCACTGAGCTGTTCTGCCGTCACCGCCTTGGCCATACCGATGCTGGAGCCCTCGCGGGTGGGCTTGACCATGGCGGCGCCGCCGAGACTGGCCAGCACCTGGGCCCAGTCGCTGTTTTCCTGCAATACGGCAAACCCAGCGGTGGGCAGACCCATACCTTTCCACAGCTGCTTGGTGCGCAGTTTGTCCATCGCCAGGGCCGAGGCCAGCACACCGCTGCCGGTATAGGGCAGGCCTAGAAACTCCAGCGCCCCCTGCAAGGTGCCATCCTCACCGCCGGGGCCGTGCAGGACGATAAACACCCTCTCGGGCTTGAGTTGCTCCAGCTGCTGGATGATGTCAGCGCCGACATCGATGCCCACCGCATCGACGCCCTGCGCCAGCAGGCCCTTGAGCACAGCAGCGCCGCTGATCAGGGATACCTGCCGCTCTGCGGAGGTACCGCCGTAGAGCACCGCCACCTTGCCGAACTCTTGTGCCATAGCTGTTTTATCCGTCTCGCTGCTCATGACTGTGATGCTCATTACTGCAAACCCCGATCAACCAGCAGTTTCACCAGCTTGCTGACACTGCCTGCGCCCTGGGTGATGACGATGTCACCGCCGCGCACCATATCCGCCAGGATGTCGGGGATCTCTTCAATAGTGCCCGCATAGATCGGGTCGACCAGGCCGCGCTGACGGATGGTGCCGCACAGGTGGCGGCTGGTGGCGCCGGGAATTTCCGCCTCCCCGGCGGAATACACTTCGTTGATAATCAGCACATCGCAGGTCGACAGCACCTGGACGAAATCCTCATAGAGATCGCGGGTGCGGCTGTAGCGGTGGGGCTGGAAGACCATCACCAGGCGCCGGTCCGGCCAGCCGTCGCGCACCGCCTTGATGGTGGCGGCCACTTCGCGGGGGTGGTGGCCGTAGTCGTCGACCAGCATGGCAGCGCCGCCGCTGACGGCAAATTCGCCGCACACTTCAAAGCGGCGGCCCACGCCCTGGAAGCTCTCCAGGCCGCGGATAATGGCGCCGTCGTCAATTTTTTCGTCGCTGCACACGGCGATGGCGGCAGTGGCATTGAGGATGTTGTGCATCCCGGGAATATTGAGTTTGATCTCGAGGGGAGCCAGTCCCTCCGGGCGATGCACCGTAAAACGCGACGTGCGCTCCTTGAGGAACACATCGCTGATACGGAAATCCGCATCCCCGACAAAGCCGTAGGTGAGTATGGGCCGCCCCACATCGGGAATGATCTGCCGCACATTGGCGTCGTCCAGGCACAGCACCGCGAGGCCGTAAAACGGCAGATTGTGGAGAAACTCGACAAAGGTGCCAGTCAGCCGCGAGAAATCAAAGCCGTAGGTTTCCATATGGTCGGCGTCGATATTGGTCACCACCGCCACCATGGGTTGCAGATGCAGGAACGAGGCGTCGCTCTCATCCGCTTCGGCCACCAGATAGCGCCCGGCACCGAGCCCGGCATTGGTGCCAGCACTGTTGACCCGCCCACCGATAACAAAGGTGGGCGCCATGCCGCCCTCGGCGAGAATGGCCGAGATCAGGCTGGTGGTAGTGGTTTTACCGTGGGTGCCCGCCACTGCAATGCCGTGGCGGTAGCGCATCAGCTCTGCGAGCATTTCGGCGCGCTTGACCACCGGAATGCGGCGCGCGCGGGCGGCGATGATTTCCGGGTTGCTGGCGGGCACCGCAGAGGACTGCACCACCACATCCGCAGCGGCGACATTGTCACTCTCATGGCTGAGCATGATGATCGCGCCCAGTGAGGCCAGGTGGCGGGTGTTGGCATTTTCCTGCAGGTCGGAACCGGAAATCTCATAACCCTGGTTGATCAGCACCTCGGCAATCCCGCACATGCCACTGCCACCGATACCCACAAAATGGATGCGGCGGATGCGGCGCATTTCCGGCACCTGGAAATTCGTGATCGACGGGTTGCTCATGCCATCACCTCTTCACAGATATCCGCCACCCTGGCCGTGGCATCCGCCCTGGCCAGCGCCCGGCTGCTAGTGGCCATGGCCAGCAGTCGCGACGGATTGTCGATCAGCCGTTGCAGTTCGTTGACCAGCACAGTGGGCGTCAGGTCAGCCTGGCGCAGCACGATGGCGGCGTTATTCTCCGCCAGCCACTGGCCATTTTTGGTTTGGTGGTCGTCGATGGCAGCGGGGAACGGGATCAACAGTGCGCCCACCCCGGCAGCAGCCAGTTCCGATACCGTCAGTGCCCCTGCCCGGCAGATGACAACATCGGCCCATTGATAGGCCTCTGCCATGTCGGCGATAAAGGGTTCGACACTGGCCTCGACACCCACCTCGCGATAGGCCGCAGTAGTCGCCTCGACATTCTTGCGACCACACTGGTGACGCACCAGGGGGCGCTTGTCACGGGCCAGCAGGGACAGAGCCTTTGG
>LADM01000137.1 GCA_000961645.1 Gammaproteobacteria bacterium BRH_c0
CTGAGCTTGAGAGTCCGTTCGGCCTGAGCTTGAGAGTCCGTTCGGCCTGAGCTTGAGAGTCCGTTCGGCCTGAGCTTGTCGAAGGCCTGTCGCCAGGCCTTCGACAAGCTCAGGCCGAACGCCATTCTCGTTTAATTCGTGCCGGATCAATAAGTATCCAGCACTCAATTGCCAGGCACGCCAGAAAAACCACTCAAGCTTTTCTTGGCGTGCTTCGCGTCTTGGCGAGAGCAAAATCTTTTCAATCCACAAACCGGCGGGCATTGCGGAACAATCGCATCCAGCCGCTGTAGTCGCCCCAGTCATCCGGGTGCCAGGAGTTGGTAGCGGTCCTGAACACCCGCTCCGGGTGCGGCATCATGATCGTCACCCGGCCATCGAGCGAGGCAACGCCGCTGATGCCATTGGGCGAGCCGTTGGGATTGGCCGGGTAGGATTCTGTGACCGCCAGGTGATTGTCGATAAAGCGCAACGTGGTGGTGCCACTTTCTTCCAGGGCTTGGAGAGCAGCGTGACCGTGGAATTCCGCCCGGCCCTCGCCGTGGGCCACGGCAATGGGCATGTGCGAACCTGCCATACCGGCCAGCAGCACAGAGGGGCTGTCCTCGATACGCACCAGTGAGAAACGCGCCTCAAACTGCTCCGACAGGTTGCGCACAAAGCGCGGCCAGTGATTGGCGCCGGGAATCAGCTCCTTGAGGTTCGACATCATCTGGCAGCCATTGCAGATGCCCAGGGAAAAGGTCTCGGGACGGGTGAAGAAGGTTTCAAACTGGTCCCGCGCCAGGGAGTTGAAAAGAATGGTCTTGGCCCAGCCCTCCCCGGCACCCAGCACATCGCCATAGGAAAAACCACCGCAGGCCACCAGCCCCTGGAAACCACCCAGATCGACGCGGCGGGCAAGGATATCGCTCATATGAACATCCACGGCATCAAACCCGGCCAGGTGGAAGGCCGCCGCCATCTCCACTTGGCTGTTGACTCCCTGCTCCCGCAAAATGGCAATGCGAGGCCGCGCCTTGGCAATGTAAGGGGCGGCAATGTCATCGGCGGGATCAAATGTGAGAGAGGCGCTAAGACCGGGGTCGGCCAACAACAGGCCGTCGAATTCCTGCTGGGCGCAATCCGGATTGTCGCGCAGTGACTGGATGCGATAGCTGGTTTCACTCCACAGGCGGGCCAGGTGGAGACGGCTTTCGCTGTACAGTTTTTTGCCGCCCTGGCTGATGGTGATCTGATCGTCCCATGAGGGGGCACCGATACGGCTGACCAGGGCGCCCAGGCCTTCGTTCTCGAAGCGCGCCACTACCGCATCCACATGGTGGCTGGCGACCTGCACCACCACACCCAGCTCCTCGCAGAACAGGGCCGCGACAGGATCGTTGCCCAGACCATCCAGGGAGACATTGATACCGGTATGCCCGGCAAAGGCCATTTCCGCCAGGGTCACCAGCAAGCCGCCGTCGCTGCGATCATGGTAGGCGAGCAGCTCATCGGCCTCGATGGTTTGCTGAATGGCGGCAAAAAATCGCTTCAGGCGCTGGGGGGCGTCAAGATCCGGGACTTCTGCGCCCAGTTCTCCATACACCTGGGCCAGGATCGAACCACCCAGGCGGCTCTTGCCGGCACTGAGATCGATGAGCAGCAATTCCGTCGCCCCCTTGTCGGTGCGCAGTTGCGGAGTCAGGGTCTTGCGCACATCGGATACCGGGGCAAAGGCGCTGATAATCAGCGACAGCGGCGCAGTAACGGCTTTTGATTCGCCATCCTGCTCCCAGGCGGTACGCATCGACATGGAGTCCTTGCCGACGGGAATGGTGATGCCCAACTCGGGGCACAGTTTCATGCCTACCGCTTCCACGGTGCGGAACAGTTTTTCTTCCTCGCCGCGATGCCCGGCAGCACACATCCAGTTGGCCGACAGCTTGATATCAACCAGACTGCCAATGGCGGCACAGGCGATATTGGTGATGGCTTCACCGATGGCCATGCGCCCTGAGGCCGGTCCGTCGAGCAGCGCCAGCGGTGTGCGCTCGCCCATGGCCATGGCTTCACCGGCAACACTGTCATGGCTGATGGTGGTTACCGCACAGTCGGCCACCGGCACCTGCCAGGGACCGACCATCTGATCGCGCGCCACCATGCCGGTAATGCTGCGGTCACCGATGGTGATCAAAAAGCTCTTGCTGGCCACAGAGGGGTGCAGCAGCACCCGCTCAACCGCATCTTCCAGGGCAATCCCGCGGGTTTCAAAGGGCACAGTGTCGGGCTGATGGCGAGTGGCTGTGCGATGCATCTTTGGCGGTTTGCCGAACAGTACCGACATGGGCAAATCGACAGGCGTGGATTTCAACTCGCGGTCATTGACGATCAGCACCCTGTCCTCAACCGATTCACCCACCACCGCATGGGGGCAGCGCTCGCGTTCGCAGATGGCGGTAAAGGTCTCAAGGTCTTCGGGGCGTACCGCCATGACATAGCGTTCCTGGGCCTCGTTGCACCAGATTTCCAGCGGCGACATGCCGGGCTCGTCATTGGGCACGTTGCGCAGTTCAAAAATGCCGCCACAGCCGCCGTCCTTGACCAGTTCAGGGAAGGCGTTGGACAGGCCACCGGCTCCCACATCGTGGATAAAGGCAATGGGGTTTTTGTCGCCCAGCTGCCAGCACTGGTCAATGACTTCCTGACAGCGGCGCTCGATCTCAGGGTTCTGGCGCTGTACCGAGGCGAAATCGAGGTTTTCGCTGCTGGAGCCGGACGCCATCGACGAGGCCGCCCCGCCACCCAGGCCGATCAACATGGCCGGGCCGCCCAGCACAATCAGCTTGCAGCCCGGCTTAAAGGGATGTTTTTGAATATGTTCCTGACGGATATTGCCGTAGCCACCGGCAATCATGATGGGCTTGTGGTAACCGCGGCGCTCGCCGTCAAAATCCATCTCGAAGCTGCGGAAGTAACCGCACAGGTTGGGGCGGCCAAATTCGTTGTTAAACGCGGCGCCACCGAGGGGGCCTTCGATCATGATATCGAGGGCCGTGACAATCCGTTCCGGCTTGCCGTAGGGAACTTCCCAAGGCTGTTCAAAGCCGGGGATATTGAGGTTGGAGACGCTAAAACCACTCAGCCCGGCCTTGGGCTTGGAGCCGCGCCCCACCGCACCCTCGTCGCGAATTTCGCCCCCGGAGCCGGTACCCGCGCCGGGAAAGGGCGCAATGGCTGTCGGGTGGTTGTGGGTTTCCACCTTCATCAGGATATGGATGGGCTCCATGCTGAAGCTGTAGCTGCGGGTATGGGGATCGGGGTAAAAACGCCCGGCGCGATGACCGCTGATCACCGCCGCGTTGTCGCTGTAGGCAGACAGCACATTCTCACCGCCCAGGGCATGGGTATTTCTGATCATGGCAAACAGCGAGTGCTGCTGATCCTCACCGTCCACGGTCCAGGAGGCGTTGAAAATCTTGTGGCGGCAGTGCTCGGAATTGGCCTGGGCGAACATCATCAATTCCACGTCGGTGGGATTGCGACCGAGCAGGCTGAAACTGTCGTTGAGGTAATCCACCTCATCATTGGCCAGCGCCATGCCGAGGCGATTATTGGCTTCAACCAACGCGGGGCGACCCTGCTCCAGCACATCAATGGTGGTGTGGGGTCGGGGCTGCTCATGGCTGAACAAACTGGCGCCGGAGGCAAAGGTGTCGAACACCACCTCCACCATGCGGTCGTGCAGTAGCGGCGCGATAGCCTTGCGGTGCAGGCTGGAACAGGGCACATGGCAGTGGAGGAAATACGCCAGCCCGCGCTCGATGCGCACCACCTTGGCAAGCCCGGCATTGTGGGCGATATCGGTGGCTTTGCTGGACCAGGGCGAGATGGTGCCGGGGCGCGGGGTCACCAGGAACAGGCTGCCATCCTGGGCTTCCTGCTCCATTTGCGGGCCGTAGTGCAGCAGTGCTTCGAGGACCCGCTGCTCACCGGCGGTGAGAGCCTCACTCAACTCTACAAAATGTACGTACTCGCTGTACAGGGAGTGAATGTCGGGGTTGATCTGCTGCAGGTTTTCGAGCAGTTTCTGGGTGCGGAAAGAGGATAGTGCCGGCGCGCCTCGCAGGGTCAGCATGTGTCTGGGGTCTCTTGTTCGGGAAAAGTGTTGTGTTGCTGGGAAAGGCGGCCATTGTACTGGAATTGCTCGTCACCTTCAGCACAAAAGCTCATCAGCAATCGTTTCGGCGCCGCTTTGGCAAGTCGTCAATCGGGCCGGGGGCTGACGGACCATTAGTATCCACTTCCGGCAAGACAGCGCTGTATTTGACCCGGCCTGCCATTAAAGTATTGATCCTGCCGTGGAGCCAAACTACCCTTGATCCCTGATCACACCGGCAACTCCAATGAGGCTGAGAACCCCCTGGATTCAAAAAAACGCGCAAAGACTGTTGCTGGGCGCACTGTTGCTGTCACTCCTGTACTTTCTTTCCGGCAGCCAGGAGCTGTCACTGCTGGAAACAGTCCTGGCCCGCGGCGAGCTGCGCATAGTCACCCGCCAGGGTCCCATCACCTACTATGAAGATGGCCGCGGCCCCAACGGCTTTGAATATGTACTGGCCAGGAAGTTTGCCGACCATCTCGGCGTCAGGCTGCGGGTAACCACCACCGACACACTGGGGTCCATCTACCATATGCTGGGTGGCCCCAATGCGGACCTGGCCGCCGCAACGCTCACTATCACGCCCTACAGGCTACAGCACACGCGCTTTTCCGAGCCCTATGCCGAGGCGGTGCAGACGGTGCTGTATCGTCGCGGCACCCGCCGGCCCACCAGCGTGGAGGATCTGCTCGACAAGCATATCGTTGTCATCGCCGACAGCTCTCACGAAGAGCGCTTGCGCGAGTTGCGCGAGGATTACCCGGATCTCGCCTGGCAAAGCATAGCCAATGTTGAAATGATCGAGCTGATGGAAATGGTTCATAACGGCGAAGTGCCCTATGCCATTATCGACTCCACCACCTACGGCGCCCACAGCAACATCTTCCACAACGCCCGGGCGGGATTTGAGATCAGCGAGCCGCAGCCACTGGCCTGGGCTTTCGCCCGCCACGATGACAGTTCCCTGGCCCGCGCCGCCAATGATTTTTTGGCGGAATTGCGCGCCAGCGGTGCACTGGACAAACTCAAGACACAATTTTTCACCGGGGTGGAGGACTTTTCATTTTCCAGTTCCCATCAATTTTTCAAGATGGTGAGAACCCGCCTGCCGGACTATATCGACCTGTTCAGAACCGTCGCCCGCGAGACCAATATCGAGTGGCACCTGCTGGCGGCCATTGCCTACCAGGAATCCCACTGGAACCCCCGCGCCGTATCCCCCACCGGGGTCAAGGGCCTGATGATGCTCACCCGCGGCGCAGCCAGTGAAGTCGGCGTCAGCGATCGCACTGATGCAGAACAGAGCTTGCGGGGTGGCGCACGCTATTACCTACAGGTAAAGGCTCGCCTGCCCGAACGGATCGGCGATCCCGACCGCACCTGGTTTGCCCTTGCCGCCTACAACGTCGGCCTCGCCCACCTTGAGGACGCGCGGGTGCTGACCCAGCGCGCCGGTAAAAACCCCGATCTGTGGCAAGACGTCAGGGAGCATCTACCCCTGCTGCAACGCCGCCAGTACTACAGCACAGTGCGCCACGGCTATGCGCGCGGCAACGAGCCGGTGTTGTACGTGCGCAATATCCGCAAGTACATGCGCATCCTGCAGTGGCGAAGCATCGAGGAAACGCGGCGCGAAAATCGCGGCAACCGGGATGAGGAAGTACCCCCGGTGCAGTGGGATCTTCGCAGCTTCCGCACCCTCTAGCGGGCTGTTGAAAAACGTAGGCAAGGCAGCCGAGACAAGGCAAAAAGCGCCGAAAAAGCGGAGTTTACACGGAGTAAATGAGCATTTTGAGGACGTTTTTAACGCAGTATCGGCAACGCAGGTAGTTTTTCAACAGCCTGCTA
>LADM01000132.1 GCA_000961645.1 Gammaproteobacteria bacterium BRH_c0
CAGATCCGCATGAAAATCGGTGTCATGTTCGGCAGCCCGGAAACTACCACGGGTGGCAACGCCCTCAAGTTCTATGCCTCGGTGCGGCTCGACATTCGCCGTATTGGCTCCGTCAAGGAAGGGGAAGAAGTGACCGGCAACGAGACCCGCGTCAAGGTGGTGAAGAACAAGGTGTCGCCCCCCTTCAAGCAGTGCGAATTCCAGATCCTCTACGGCAAGGGCATCAACTGTCTGGGCGAAGTGGTGGATATGGGCGTGAAGGATGCGCTGATCGACAAGTCGGGCGCCTGGTACAGCTACAAGGGCGACAAAATTGGACAGGGCAAGGCCAACGTGGTCAAGTACCTGGAAGAAAACCCCAAAATTGCCAACGAGATCGAAGGGGCGCTGCGCGCCAAGTACCTGGTGGTGAGCACTCCCGAGAGCCGTCGTGCCGCCAGCAAGGCTGCCGGTGAGCTGGCAGATGCCGCCGTGGATTCAACACCCGCCTGATTGGCGGCATCATTCCAGGGTGTATAGGGGAGGCTGCGGCCTCCCTTTTTGGTTGCCGCGACGATCTGGATTGCCCGCCCCTTTGCTGATTTTCAGCGCAATCATCTGGATCTCATCGACGTACGTTGCGGATATCTGACTGTGGCAACGACAGGCTGTGGCAGTGGTGTCAGGGAATAACCCGTGCCGTCTCGTTGAGAAGCTCGACCATATCCACTGGATGGTCGCGGTCGAGTGTCTGGAGCAGGTGCCGGATGCGGGCCTCGAATATGGCAAAACAGTGGGCAAATGCCCGCCTTTTGCTGGCGTCGCTTCCGACCACAGCAGCCGGATCGGGCAGGCACCAGGAGGCGCTGCGCGGCCGACCGGCTATGGCCGGGCACTCTTCACTGGCGGCGTTGTCGCACACTGCCAGGACAATATCGATGGCCGGTGCGTCCTGCTGGGCAAATTCATCCCAGCTCTTGCTGCGCGGCTGTGTCGCAAGTTGCAGGCTCGCCAGCTGTTCGAGGGCAAAGGGGTTGACCTGCCCCGCTGGTCTGCTGCCGGCGCTCCAGGCCTCAAAACAGGATGCGCCCAGGGTGTTGAACAATGCCTCGGCCATGATGCTGCGGGCTGAATTGCCGGTGCACAGCACCAGCAGCCGATATTTGCGCCGAGTATCTAGCAGCATGGTGGAGAGTCCCCATTGCTGTTCTTGTCGATGTCAAAGGGAATGGACTTGCCGCAGCCCTCAAACAGGCCGAAGTGACGGCTGAAATCGCCGATAAACTCAAAATGGTCCCTGAAGCGGGTGTCGTGCAACATGCGCCAGCTGTTGCCGCATACCGGAAATACCCGGCCAGTCTCGATATTGTGATGCTTGTCGAGCACCAGGCGACGGGGGTGCTCGGCAATAGTGCCTTTGTAAATCACTGCCTGGCCGTGGTCTTCGCAGTCCGGTTCCAGCTCATCGATTTTGAACAGCCGGTAGGTGGCGGAGTGGAAACCGATGCCGTCGAGCTTTGCGGCGACGGCGGGATCGGTAATGACCAGGGGGCGGTCTTCCACCAGGCGCGGGTCGGCAAAGCCATTACTCTTTGCCAGAGTGAGAAAATCATTCCAGTACAGGGCGCCTCCCAGGCACTCGCCATACAGGACCGGATCGTCGCGCAGCGCTGCGGGAACCCGGCGGTCAGCGTAGACATCGGAAAAATAGAATTCGCCGCCAGGCTTGAGGAGTTTGTGCACCCCGGCCAGCACGGCAGCCTTGTCGGTGGCCAGGTTGATCACACAGTTCGAAACGATAACGTCAAAGCTCGCCGCTGACAGCGGCAGTTCATCGAGCTTCTCGATATAACCCTTTACAAACTGCACATTGTCGAAGCCGAACACCGTGGCGTGATGCTCGCGGTAGCGTTCCGCTACCGCCAGTTGCTCATCGGTCATATCGACGCCGATCACTTCTCCCTCGGGGCCCGCCAGTTGCGCCAGGGTGTAGACATCGCGGCCACTGCCAGAGCCGAGATCCAGTATCCGGCAACCCTTGAGCAGGGGCGGACAGACCAGCCCGCAGCCGTAATAGCGCGCCAGCACTTGCGGGTGGATATTGGCCAGCAGGGGCTTGAGCCAGTCCGGTGTGGCGCTGGTGTCGCAGCAGGCGTCGGTTTTGAGATCGCCGGAATCGCGCAGCTGGCGCCCGTAATAATCCTGTACGTTTTCGTGCATCGGGGTCTCTTTAGGGCGTCTGCCCGTGATGATGTTGTGTGAATCAGGCATGGGCTCAATCGGCGCGGTCAATTTCATTCTTGCTCAGGGTCTTGGATCGTCTGGCCCGGATTTATCGCCCTCACTGTTCTGTTTCGAGTCGGGTGAGCGGGCATAGCTCTGCGCCATGGTGCGCAGCACTGTCATCTGGCGGCCAAACTGACGACAGGCGCTACACACGGCTACATGCATGCGCAGGTTGACAGATTCAAGCAGGGAGAGCTTGCGCTCCTGTTGCTCGGAATAAAGCCTGGACACCTCGCGGCAACTCAGCATGAGGATTCTCCCGGTGCAAACCAGTTGTTTTCAAGGCAATTGCGCAGGCGCAGGCGAGCGCGGTGCAGCATGACATTGAGGTTGCTCATGCCAATGGCAAGCTCACTGCAAATTTCCGGGCTGTCGAGGCCAATAAATTCCCGCATCATAAAGGCCTGTGCCTGTTGCGGTGGCAGGTGTTCCAGGCAGGCTTCGAAGATGCGCCAGAAATCGCGGCTCTCCAGCGCCGAGGCAGGCTCTCCCCAGGATGTCGGACGGGCATTGCGCTGCCAGTGGCCATCAGAGACAAAGAATCGGTCGAGGTCATCGTCCTCATCACTGGTTGTGCTGACCTCATTAAGCCGCTGACGTTTGCGCAGCACATCGGCGATCTTGTTGCGCAGAATAGCGAAGACCCAGGTCTTCAGGGCTGCGCGGCCGCCGAAGGCGTTGGCGTTTTTCAGTGCGCCGATCAGCGCCTCCTGCACGGCATCCTCCGCCAGATCGGGATCAGACAATTGCAGGGCGGCAAACTTGAGCATTTGCAATCGCAGGGGTTCAAGGAATTGCGGATCGGCCAGATCAGCGCTGTCAATCCGGGTTCCACTGTCCGTGGTGGGTATTTCCGTGTTGGGTATTGTTGCCATGGGGTTCTGGGTGCTCAAGGGCCTGTGATGATAAGCGCTTGCACGGCCCCAACACAAACGGATCACAGCCCCGCCTATACCGTTATTCACTGAACCCCAATCGTTGCCCCATACTTACTGCAAACGTCTCTCTCCCCTTGAATTGACCCTGCAAGTTTGTCGTTTTACAGGGAGTTTTTCTTACCATCTGGTTGCAAATAGATAGCCTGACTTCACGGCCATCGCGGCTGTGCTTGGATGGCCCGGTAAAAAAAACACTATCCACTGTAAGACTGTGGCGAGGAAGTGCGACTAACCCGTCGAACCAGGAAGATACCTCGATCAGCTGCGACTGATATCCGGTTCCCAACCCATATCCATTGACTGTAAAAGGAAGAAATCATGAAAAAGCCATTGATGAATACGATTGCCCTGGGTTCCGCCATTGCACTTGGCGTCTGTTCCGTTGCTGTGTCAGCGTCACAAAACCCCTTTGCCATTAACGAGTTGTCCTCCGGCTATCAGTTGGCCCAGGCCGATGGCGCTGAAAAGGACAGGGAAGGTAAATGCGGAGAAGGCAAATGTGGCGAGGACGGTGCCGGGATGAAGGATGCGGAAGGCAAGTGCGGTGAAGGCAAATGCGGTGAAGATAAGGACGCCGACAAAACGGGCGAGGGCAAATGCGGTGAAGGCAAGTGTGGGGAAGAAAAGAGCGGCGGCGATGAGGCTGCCCACTAACGCCCACGCTATTGTCGACGATTGCGGGTCGGCAGGTTCGACCGGCCCGCATATTGGCCAGCCCAGCCGTGACCGACGCATTGCAGGAGAGAGCTCATGCAGCCATTGCTTCATATTTACCAGCAGCTGATAGAGGCTCTTGACAGGGCTGGTCCTTGGGTGGGGTTGCTGCTGTTGCGACTATTGATCGGCTGGGAATTTCTGGAGGCTGGCCTGGAAAAGTACAACGGCCAAAACTGGTTCGGCCAGGTGCGAGACGACTTTCTCTTTCCATTCAACCTGCTACCCGCTGAATGGAGCTGGAATATGGCAACCTGGTTTGAGCTTGTCGGGGGGGTCGCCCTGATCGTCGGCCTCGGCACACGCTTTTTTGCCCTCAGTCTGATGGTGCTGACCATAGTGGCGACAGCCGCTGTGCACTGGCCTGCGGACTGGAGCACTCTGGCAGAGCTTGCCCAGGGGTACGCCATCAGCAACAAGGGCTATGGCAACTTCAAATTGCCGGTCATTTTCCTCGCCATGTTGATCCCTCTGCTATTTATGGGCGCAGGTAAAATCAGCTTCGATAATCTGATTCACAATGTTTGCAAGCCAGGCCGTGCCTGAGGGTTCGGATTTTCCGGGCTGTTTTTTTGCCGCCCAGGTCACAGGGCAAGCCAATCACCGGGGCTGCGATCACAAGCCGAATGGCGCGATGAGGATGGAGATACGCCAATCGATGCCTGCTACAATCGGGCCTTCCTCACTCATTGCCTGATCACTCCAGGATGGACCATGCGCGATACCCTGCCTCTGCTTGAGGTTACCGATTTCCCCGCCATCAGGCGCGGGGCTACTCAGACCCTGCAAGTCAATCTCGGTTACAAGTGCAACCAGCGCTGCCTGCACTGCCATGTCAATGCCAGTCCCGACCGCACCGAAATGATGGATGCCGCAACCCTGGACCTGATCCCCCAGGTGCTGGCGGCGCGGGGTATCGGCACTCTCGACCTCACCGGCGGTGCGCCGGAGCTGCACGAAGGCTTTCGCTCCCTGGTAACGGCTGCGAGGAAGCAGGGCGTCCATGTGATCGACCGCTGCAATCTCACTATTCTGTTTGAGCCGGGGCAGGACGATCTGGCGCAGTTTCTCGCCGCCCAGCAGGTGGAGGTGGTGGCGTCGCTGCCCTGCTACTCGGTGGCCAATGTCGACAGGCAGCGGGGGGAGGGTGTGTTCGACAAGAGCATTGCCGCCCTGCAGGCGCTCAATGCCCTCGGTTATGGCAAGGCGGGGTCAGGTCTGATGCTGAACCTGGTGTTCAACCCCCAGGGGCCATCGCTGCCGCCGGGCCAGGCTGGTCTTGAGGCAGACTACCGCCGCGAGCTGTGGCAACATTTTGGCATCGAGTTCAATCACCTCTTTGTACTCACCAATATGCCCATCAAGCGCTTTGGCTCCACCCTGGTAACGCGCGGGGAGTTCGAGCCATACATGCACCTGCTCAGGGAAAATTATCAGGCGGACAATCTTGAACAGGTGATGTGCCGCAGCCTGATCAGCGTCGACTGGCGCGGTTATCTGTATGATTGCGACTTTAATCAGCAGCTGGGTTTACCGCTGCTGAATCCAGCTTCTGGCAGTGCTGGCACTAAAGCCAACCACGGTAAACTCCATCCCCAGCTGCGCGATCTGCTCGGCGGCGATGTCGCCAATAATCTCATAGATGTGGCCGATCACTGCTTTGGCTGTACTGCAGGGCAGGGCAGCAGTTGCGGCGGTGCGCTCTAGGTTTTACCTGTTCCAGTCCCCAAACCGATTTCAGGCGAAGATAACAATATGAAGAAAGTGCTGTTGCTGTGCGTTGTGGTGTTGGCTGTTGCGGCCTTCTTTGTCTTCGATCTGGATCAGTTGCTGACCCTCGAAGGACTCAAATCCATCCAGGTCAGCATGGAAGCGTGGCGCAATTCAGCGCCAGTGCTGGTGGCCCTGGGTTTCTTGCTGTTTTATGTGGCGGTAACGGCGCTGTCGCTGCCGGGGGCTGCGGTGATGACCGTGGCTGCCGGCGCATTTTTCGGGCTGTGGTGGGGCACGCTGATTGTGTCCTTTGCCTCCAGCATCGGCGCCACCGTTGCCTTTCTGGTGTCGCGCTACCTGTTCCGCGAATGGGTACAAAAACGCTTTGGTGACCGCCTCAAGGCCATCAATGACGGTGTGGCCCGGGAGGGTGCTTTTTACCTGTTTACCCTGCGTCTGGTGCCGGTATTTCCGTTTTTTCTGATCAACCTGCTGATGGCGTTGACGCCGATTCGCACCTGGACCTTTTACTGGGTGAGCCAGGTGGGGATGCTGGCGGGCACCCTGGTGTATGTGAATGCCGGCACCCAGCTGGCGCGCATTGACAGCCTCGGTGGATTGCTGTCGCCGCAGTTGTTGCTCTCTTTTGTGCTGCTGGGCATCTTTCCCCTGCTGGCGAAAAAAATCGTTGCCCTGGTACAGCGGCAGCGCGTCTACAAGAGCTGGAAAAAACCGGCCAGATTTGACTGCAATCTGCTGGTTATCGGCGGCGGCGCAGCAGGACTGGTCAGCGCCTATATCGCCGCCACCGTCAAGGCCAAAGTCACCCTGGTGGAGGCCCACAAAATGGGTGGCGACTGCCTGAACTACGGCTGCGTACCCAGCAAGGCGCTGATTCGCAGTGCCAAGGTCGCCCGGCAGATGCGCACGGCCCATCACTACGGGGTCGAAGTGTCGGCACCGGCCATCAATTTTCGTCAGGTGATGGCGCGGTTGCGGGATGTTATCGCCGCCATCGAGCCACACGACAGTATCGAGCGCTACAACGGGCTGGGCGTCGATGTACTTGAGGGCTATGCCACGTTGGTAGATCCATGGACTGTTGAGGTCAAGCTGAACGATGGCACTGTGCAGTATTTGACTACTCGCGCCGTGGTGATCGCCGCCGGGGCCGAACCGGCGGTGCCGCCTATCCCCGGGCTGGATGAGGTGGGCTATCTCACCAGCGATACACTGTGGGATGCGCTGGCGGAGCGGGATAATCCGCCAGCAAGACTGGTCGTACTGGGTGGCGGCCCTATCGGCTGTGAGCTGGCCCAGAGTTTTGCCCGACTCGGATCAGAGGTTGTGCAGGTTGAGTTGATGCCGCGCCTGATGATCCGGGAAGACGACGATGTCTGCGGTTATGTACAGCGCTCCCTCGAAGACGATGGCGTCGATGTGTTGACCGGCCACGAAGCCCTGCGCTGTGAGCGCCAGGGCTCACGCAAGCTGCTGGTGGTGGCCCATGAAGGGCAGGAAAAGGTCATCGAATTCGACGAGCTGATTTGCGCCGTGGGGCGCAAGGCGCGCCTCAGTGGCTACGGGCTGGAAGCGCTGGGTATCGCAACCGATCGCACCGTGGTGACCAACGAATACCTGCAAACCCTCTACCCGAATATCTACGCCGCGGGCGATGTGGCAGGACCCTACCAGCTGACCCATGTGGCCGGTCACCAGGCCTGGTATGCGGCGGTCAATGCCCTGTTTGGCCAGTTCAAAAAATTCCGCGCCGATTACTCGGTGATTCCGGCGGTGACCTTTGTTGATCCGGAGGTGGCAAGGGTTGGCCTCAACGAACGCGAGGCAGCCGAAAAGGGCATAGCGTGCGAAATTACCCACTACAGCCTGGATGACCTGGATCGCGCCATTGCCGATGGCGTGGCGCGCGGGTTCGTCAAGGTGTTGACCGTGCCCGGCAAGGACAAAATTCTCGGTGCCACCATTGTCGGCGCCCAGGCCGGTGAACTGCTGGCGGAATTTGTGCTGGCCATGAAGCAGGGCATCGGCCTCAACAAACTGCTGGGCACCATCCATACCTACCCAACCCTGGCCGAGGCGAACAAGTATGCGGCCGGAGAATGGAAACGCGCCCATGCCCCGCAGACACTGCTGGCGCTGGTGGAGAAATACCACCGCTGGCGGCGGGGTTAACTGTGACGGCAGAGGCGGAGACAGAGGTGGAGAGAGAGGCTGGAGCGCCGCTTCTCTCCATTGTGATTCCGCTGCTCAATGAGCGCGACAATCTGCCGCAGCTTGTTGGGCAGCTTGACGGCTTAATGAACATTGCCGGCATTGAAATCATCGCCGTCGATGGCGGCAGCAGTGACGGTACAGTGGCATATCTGCAGCAAGCCGGTGTCGCGGTTATCACCAGCAGGCCCGGCAGGGCGCGGCAGATGAATGCCGGTGCTGACCTTTGCCGGGGCGATACCCTGCTCTTTCTCCATGCCGATACCCGGCTGCCCCTCCACATTCAGGGGCAGTCTCTGGCCATCTATCTCGCCGAGGCATTGAACAAAAGCGACAGGCAGTGGGGGCGCTTCGATGTGGCGATCAGTGGTCGGCACGCTCTGTTGGGGATGGTGGCGTTTTTTATGAATCTGCGTTCGCGGCTCACAGGCATTGCCACGGGAGACCAGTGCATTTTTGTTCGCAGGGCGTTGTTTATGCAGCTGGGCGGTTTCAGGGATCAGCCGCTGATGGAGGATATTGAACTGTCGGCGCGATTGCGCCGCGTCGGCAAGCCGCTCTGTTTGCGCCACAAGGTGGTGACTTCCGGGCGCCGCTGGGATACCCATGGTCTGTGCAAAACGGTCATCCTGATGTGGCGCCTGCGCCTGGCCTACTGGCTGGGAGCGTCGCCGGGTGCACTGGTGCAGCGCTACTACCGCCCGGATAAACAACTGTCGTCAGAAAGTGGCCCCGACCATAGTGGCCAACATCAGGGCAAGGCATGATGCCTGCTGTGCCCTGCAGGATTGTGATTTTTGCCAAGGCGCCAGTGCCAGGGGCGGTTAAAACCCGTTTGATTCCGGTGCTGGGCGCCGACCGTGCTGCGCGGCTTGCAGAGCAGATGTTTCACCATACGCTGGATCAGGCGCTGGCGGCGGCCCGTCAGGCCTCCCGTCTGTCTGTTGAGATCTGTACCCCGGATACAACTCATGTCTTTTGGGAGCCTGTTCATTTATCCGGCAAAGCCACGATCACCCCTCAGGGTGATGGCGATCTTGGTCAGCGCATGCTGCGGGCGGTGCGGCGTGTCAGTGGTGAGGGTGCGGCCTGTGTGCTGATCGGGAGTGACTGCCCGAGCCTGACTGCCGATGTTTTACTCACGGCTGTAGCAATTCTGGCAGCAGCGGAGATGGTGGTAGTCCCTGCACTGGATGGCGGTTATGTGCTGCTTGGTTTGCACCAGGCACATAGCTGGCTTTTCGAGGATATCCCCTGGAGTACAGCAAATGTGCTGGCCCTGACCCGTCAGCGCGCTGAAACCCTGGGGCTGAGAGTAAACTGTCTGTCGCCACTTGCGGATATCGACGAGCCTGGGGACCTCGTCCACTTGCCAGCAGAAATGGCGAGTTTTCCGGGCGAAACTGTTGCTGGGAAGGTGAGATAAAAATCATCCCGGCAATTGACCCGTTGTGCCCCGGCCTGTATTATCCGCGCTCTCTGATCGGGCAGCCCTCCGGGCCGCAATCAATCAGGGAGGAGACATTCGGGGAATAGCGCAGTCTGGTAGCGCGCCTGCTTTGGGAGCAGGATGTCGGGGGTTCGAATCCCTCTTCCCCGACCACAATTTGACACTTTAAGTTGTGGGGTTTGTGGTACAGGAAAGTGTCTCCAGCAAGTCAGTTTTTCAATGGTGGCCGTAGCTCAGTTGGTAGAGCTCAGGATTGTGATTCCTGCGGTCGCGGGTTCGAGCCCCGTCGGCCACCCCAGTCTTTTTCGGTGCTTACCGGATACTTAGCAAAAGCCCCGCTATTCATTGCCCTTCTGCTGTTTTCCAGCCCATTTCATGGTTGAGTTTTGATCAGCGATAGCGGGTATTTGCTGCTTTGATTTTCAGAATATCAAAAACAGCCCTATTGCCAGAACCAGTCCCAGCAAGGGAACAATCACCGTCAGCAGTCCTACTGGGCCATAGGCATCCTTGTGCTTTTCGTTGCAGATGGCGCGGATGGTGGTGACCACGTAGCCATTGTGGGGCAGGGAGTCGAGAGCGCCGGAGGAAATGGCTATAACCCGGTGCAGGGCATCGGGATTGACGCCCAGGTCGAGGTAGTGGGGCGCCAGGATCGGCAGGGCAATGGACTGACCGCCCGACGCCGAGCCGGTGAGTCCGGAAATCACGGTAACAGCAATGGCTGCGCCCACCAGATCGTTGAGGGGCAGGGTGGTGATAAACGCCACAGCCATGTCAAACGCCGGTGAGGTCTGCGCCACCGCGCCAAATCCCACCACCGCTGCCGTATTGCCGATGGCAATCAGGGCGCCAAAGGCTCCATCCCCCGCTGCCTGACCGATGCTGCGAAAAAACCGGAAATGAATCAGCGCGGCAGCGATGCAGCCTGCCAGCAGGGCGAGAATCAAGGCGGCCTGCTTGAGGGTTTCATGAAAGAAAAAACTCACCAGCAGTACCGCCAGCAGCGGCACCAGTGACAGCAATGGATTGGGCAGGTTGCGAGTGTGATCGGTTGGATCCGTTGCGCGCGATTCAAAGCGTTCCCCTCGTGCCACCGCCCTGGCGAGCATGCGATGCAATAACCAGAAGCCCAGGGAAGCCATTGCTACGGCCGCAACTATGCTCACTTCCCAGCCAGCGTAGGGGGTGGTGCCGAGGTATTTGATGGGAATCCAGTTCTGGATTTCCGGCGAACCCGCCGAGGTCATGGTAAAAGTCACTGAGCCAAAGGCCAGTGCCCCGGGGATAAAACGGCGCGGCAGGTTGGCCTGCTTGAACAGGCTCAGGGCTATGGGGAAGGCGGAAAAGGCCACCACAAAGACACTGACACCGCCATAGGTGAGGATGGCGCAGGCCATCACCACCGCAAAGGGCGCGCTTTTTGTGCCCAGCTTGCCGATGACCCAGGCGGCGACACTCTCTGCTGCGCCGCTGTCCTCCATAAACTTGCCGAAGATACTGCCCAGCAGGAACATGAAAAACCAGGACTGGATAAAGCCGCTGAATCCCGACATATAGGATGAGATGTAATCGGTATCCCCGGCCAGCCCGGTGGGGAAAAGCTGTACCTGGCCGGTCACTGCCACCAGGATTGCGCACAGGGGGGCAGCGATCAGCAGGTTCATGCCACGAATGGTGAGGTATATCAGGAGGGCGAGGGCGGTAGCTAGTCCAATCGAGCTGAGCATAAATGGCTGACTTTTTAGAATGAGGCGGATCACTTCCGCATAATTGGCAACGCCCTGCGCGCCGGAGTGTGGTCCGGGCTGCGGATGGAAGCCGTGAAACAAGCTGCAGGGGAATATGGGGTTTATGGTAGAAGCTGTCAATACAATGGGCTGGCGCTGCCAGTCGACCTGCTGCCCTGCTATTGCCGACAGGGGTCAATGGTGTCGGCAATGGCGGCAGAAGTCTGTATAATCCCGGCCTCGCCAGCCAGGGGCTGGCGCTTCAAGGCGCCCGTAGCTCAGTTGGATAGAGCAACGGCCTTCTAAGCCGTGGGTCAGAGGTTCGAATCCTCTCGGGCGCGCCAAATTCCCGGTCAACCAGAAACTGCAGGGTGGCAGGTCTTGTCACTTTTCCAACATCAATATTACTTACTCGCTGGCAGCCTTTCAGAGCCCTCTTATTGCTCAGCCTGTTTCAGGCTAATGGAATAGCTCAAGGTGACGTTGGCAGATCATTCCCTTTGCCCGCTCTGTCAATCCGGGGAGGTTTCGTGGTTTCACCGCGACAGTCGGCGCGACTACTGGCGCTGTGAGGTTTGCCGGTTAATCCATGTGCCCGACAGATTCCATCTCTCCGCTAGCGACGAAAAAGCCCACTACGACAACCATCAAAACAATCCTGCAGACGCGGGCTACCGGCGCTTTCTGGGGCGACTCTTTGCGCCGTTAAGCCGGCACCTTGCTCCGCGTTCCCGCGGCCTCGATTTCGGTTGTGGCCCCGGGCCTGCATTGGCCCTGATGTTTGCAGAACAGGGAGACAGGGTTGAGCTCTACGACGCTTATTACGCCCCTGACACCAGCGTTCTTGCTGGCAGTTACGACTTTGTGACGGCGACAGAGGTGGTTGAACATCTGCGCCATCCAGGCGCCGTACTGATGCAGTTGTGGGATTTGTTGAGGTGCGGGGGTGTGCTGGGCGTGATGACCTCACAGCTGGCCGACGGGCGCGACTTTTCATCCTGGCACTATAAAAATGATCCCACCCATATCGCTTTCTTCTCCAGGTGGACATTCCTGTGGCTGGGTAAGCGCTGGGGTGTGGACCCTGTTTTTGAGGGCGATGATGTAGTGCTTTTTCGCAAGCCCTAGGCGCCAATGCCTTGCGATCCTGCCGGCGGAATCGATCGTGGCCAGGCAATTGAGCTATTGGGTAGTTGTAAAACACCATCTGCGGCGGGTACATTCACCACCTCCGTAAAAAGTCACAACGAGGACAGACGATGTTTCAGGGCAAAACACTCACCATTACCACCATTGAGGCAGGGCTGGTTGAACTGCATTTTGACAATACCGACAAGCCGGTCAATGTCTTCAACCGCGCCACAGTTGCCGAGTTGGGTATGGCCCTTGATGTCCTTGAAAAGGCTCCCGGTATCCAGGGGATGCTGGTTACCAGTGGCAAGAAAGTGTTTGTCGCTGGTGCCGATATCACCGAGTTTGAGACAGCGTTTACGTCCAGCAAAGAGGAGTTAAAGGGCTTTTTGTGGGCCAACAATAGCAACCTCAATCGTCTTGAGACTCTGCCTTTCCCGGTGGTGGTGGCCATCAACGGATTTGCCCTGGGCGGCGGTTTCGAGTTTTGCCTGGCCTGTGATTTCCGCGTCATGGCCTCTGTTGCACAGGTGGGTTTCCCCGAAGTGGGGCTGGGAATTCTGCCGGGCTGGGGTGGCACGGTGCGCGCCCCCCGCATGGTGGAGTTTGCCGCTGCGGTGGAATGGGTAACCGGCGGTGGCCAACACAAGGCAGCGGATGCACTTGCCCAGGGCTTTGTCGATGCCGTAGTAAGCCCTGAGAGTTTGCGGGAGGAAGCGCTCAGTATTCTGCGTCAGGCCATGGCTGGCGAGCTGGATTACCGCGCACTGCGACTTGCCAAGCAGGGTGCCCTCGACGTTGATCAGTCAGCCTTTGCGGAAACGGCCTCGACATTGCGCGCTGCTGTGGTACGCCAGGCCGGCAAGCATTACCCGGCGCCAGTGGCGGCAGTTGATGCCATGATTCAGGCGGCGCCGTTGACCCGGGATCAGGCGCTGGATGTGGAATTTGACGCCTTTTACCAGCTTGCCCAGTCACCCCAGGCCCGCGCACTGATTGGCCTGTTTATGGCGGACCAGCAATTGTCGGCAGTAGCCAGAAAGTATGCCTCTGCCAGCCCGGCACCTGCCGCTCGCGTCGCGGTGCTGGGGGCCGGCATTATGGGCGGTGGTATCGCCTATCAGAACGCCTTGAAGGGCTTCTCGGTTTTAATGAAGGATATCAATCAGGCTGCCCTCGACCTGGGAATGAAGGAGGCCGGGACCATCCTGTCGAAACGGGTTGAGCGTGGCGCCATGACCGAGGACGCTGCGGCCAAGGTGCTGTCATCCATTGAGCCCACCCTCGACTATGACGACATTGCCGGTTGCGACATGATCATCGAGGCGGTAGTGGAGAAGGAAGTGGTCAAAAAGGCCGTGCTGGCCGAAGTGGAAAAGCTGGTTCCCTCCAGCACTGTTCTCGCTTCCAACACCTCATCGATCCTCATTACATCCATTGCCACGGCCCTTGAGCGCCCGGAGAATTTCTGCGGTATGCACTTCTTTAACCCGGTGCATGCCATGCCGTTGGTGGAAGTGGTGCGTGGCGAGAAGACTTCCGATGAGACTGTTGCCAGGGCCGTTGCCCACGTGCTGGCGATGGGCAAAAAAGCCGTGGTTGTGAAGGATTGCAATGGCTTTCTGGTCAACCGGGTGCTGTTTCCCTATTTTGCCGGTTTCAATCTGCTGATGCGCGATGGTGCTGATTTTGAGCAGATTGACCGGGTGATGGAGGACTGGGGTTGGCCCATGGGTCCTGCCTACCTGCTCGATGTGATCGGCATTGATGTGGCGGTTCATGCTGCCGATGTGGTGGCCGAGGGATATCCTGACCGGCTGACCATGGATTTCGCTCAGGCTTCTCACCTGATGTATGAGAACAAGCGCTTTGGCCAGAAGAACGGCAAGGGCTTTTACGCCTATGAGCGCAATGACAAGGGCCGGACAGTCAAGGTCAGTGACCCAGAAACCTGGACATTGCTGGCACCCCATGTGGCACCCCGACGCGAATTCAGTGACGAGGAAATCATTGCCCGCATGATGATTCCGATGTGTACCGAGATGGTCCGCTGCCTTGACGAAGAGATTACCGGCTCACCGGCAGAAGGGGATATGTCGTTGCTGTACGGTATTGGTTTTCCCAAGTTTCGCGGTGGTGTGTTGCGCTGGCTGGATGAAATCGGTTTGTCAGCCTTTTGTACCATGGCGGATCGTTATAGCCATTTGGGGGGGCTCTATCAGCCTACTCAATCCATGCGCGATATGGCGCTTGGCGGCAAACGCTATTATTGATGAAGTGGAGTTGGCCAGTTTCGCACGGCCACTGTTTGCACGGGCACTGATAGTGGCTAGATAGAAACGCAGACACATAAAAAAGCCAGGGCAAGCCCTGGCTTTTTTATGTCAGTGGAAGCTTATTCCTTGACAGCGTCAGAAGCGTCTTCCATTGCATCTTCGGCGTCGTCAGCTGCATCGCCCATGGCATCCTTGGCGTCATCAGCTGCATCACCCATGGCGTCCATGGCGTCATCGGCAGTGTCACCCATGGCATCCATCGCGTCATCGGTAGCTTCTTCAGTGGCCTCGGCGGCGTCGTCCCAGGTTTCAACGGCGGCTTCGGCAGCATCGGCTGCTGCTTCTTCTGCAGCGGCAGCGGCAGCATCAGCAGACTCTTGCATTTCGGTCATGGTGTCAGCCGGGGGAGTGGTGGTCTCTTCTTTTTTGTCTCCGCCACAGGCAACAAGAGTGAAAGAAAGGGCGGTAACTGAGATCAGTGTGGCAGCAGTTTTCAGGTTAATCATGTCAGTGGCTCCGGGTTATTTTTGACAGGGACCTTATTATAGATACAGGTTATGTAAACGGGTCAATAGCTTAGCCAAATAAAGTCAATATTTTCTAGGGTTTGGAATTTGTCATCCAAGGCCCTAGACTTTGTGCTCACAACAGGATCGACACCGTGCCAAGCATACATCACTTCACTGGCAATCCCGAAATACTGCTGGAAAAGCATCTCCGCGATCGGGAGACCAGCATTTTCAGCTTTGAGCATGCTCAGTATTACCTGCCTGAAAGCCCCGCGGTCACCCTGCTGGCGGTTTTGCTGGCAAGCGATGTTCAGGGGCACTGTCGTCACTTTGCCGTCGTAACTGAGCGGCTGGATATTGCCGACCAGTGGCTGGCGTTGAACCAGGTAAATGTCGAAACAATGGTTGAACTTGCGCAGCAGGTAAACGCGCCATTGGTGGATCTGTTCGCACCCTGGTCGCTTGCCCCTGTGCATATTGCCAAACCCTGGGGGCAGGAGATCTGGTTCACCGGTATTGAAAAACGCGGGCAATCTGCCGTCACCGATGGTCTTTTTTCCATGCCGCTGCCCTGGTTGCTGGCCCTGTCGCCAGCCAGGTTTTTGGGGGTGGCTGCGCGCGAACCGGCACTGTTGAAAATTCTTGATCCCCTGCCCGAGGAAGTGTTTGGCGATCTGTATTTTGAGCTTCACGAGGAGAAGCGCGAGGTCTATGTCGTTACCCATGTGGATAGAAACGCCTGGCCCGATGGCCGCGGCGCCATCCGTTTTGGCTTCGATCAGGTGGCACGGCAGCGGGCCGCCAGCGATGAGGCATTCCGCCAGCAGTTCCTTTCAGCTGTAGCCGACTATGAGCAGCTGAGGCGCGCTATCGATCGCCACTGCGATGAGATCAGGCGAGAGGAGGGGGTTGGCCTGAATGAGCCAGTGGATGCCGCGACCCTCAAGCGCTGGCTGGGGGTTGTCCCTGCCCCATTGCTTGAGCGCGAGAGACAGGCGCGGGAAGCCATGAATGCCTTCACCCATATGCTCCCGCTGAGGGAGGGTGATGTGGTGAAAGTCCCGTGCCTGACGCCCCATGCCCTTCAGCACGGGGTGCGCACCGTGGAGTTCCAGACACCGGTTTACGAACGCAAGATACTGGCCTTCGCCCAGAAAGTGTTGACCCAGGACCACTGGGATACCAGTGAAGCTGTTGAATTGATGAGCCTTGAGGCGGGTTCGCTCGAGGCTCTGTCCGTGATCAGTCAAGGCGCGGATTATAGCCTTGAACAGGTGGTGCGCTTTGCGGATTTTGAGGTGCAGCGTCTGAACCTGGCTGCGGGTGCCAGTCTCGTCATGCCCCCTTCAGGCGCCTACCGGCTGGTGATGGTTGCCACTGGTGATGCCAGCGTGAACAGCCATTCCTGCAGTGTTGAAGACGCCCTGCTGCTGCCCGCAGGCAGTGGGGATTTGACGATCATCGCCCATGACTCCGCACCGGCGGTGATCCTCATTTGTCTGCCGCGCTGATTGCCGATACCCGGCATTGAAGTCAAAGGAATCATGGCCTCAGGGCTGTTTCAGTTGCCCACACTGCCCCCCTATGGCAAAATCGCCCCCCTTTCCCGGCCAGCAGTTTGGTCGGCAATAGCAAAAGCGAGAGTGGCGGAACTGGTAGACGCGCTGGATTTAGGTTCCAGTAGGGCAACCTGTGGGAGTTCGAGTCTCCCCCCTCGCACCACACATTCTATCGAGTTGCATACAGCACACAGGTGAGGAAGATCCATGCAGGTTTCCATCGAAACAACGTCCGGTCTTGAGCGCCGGATGACCATAGGCGTACCGGCAGCACAAGTGGAAAATGAAGTCACTGCCCGGCTGCAAAAAGCCGCCCGCAGCGTGCGCCTGGATGGATTCCGGGCCGGCAAGGTGCCTTTCAAGGTGGTACAGCAGCGTTTTGGTGCCGGTGTGCGCCAGGAAGTGATTGGCGAAGTGGTCAGCAAGAGCTTCCAGGAAGCGGTCAACCAGGAAAAACTGCGTCCCGCCGGTCAGCCCAGCATCGAATCTCTGACCGACAATCCCGGCCAGGATCTTGAGTTTGTGGCGGCTTTCGAAGTCTATCCCGAAATAGAATTGCAGGATTTTGCGACACTGTCGGTGACCAAGCCTGTTGCCGAAGTTAACGATGCCGATGTCGAGAAAATGATCGACGTGTTGCGCAACCAGAACGCCCAGTGGGTGGCTGTCGAGCGCGCAGCCCAGAAGGACGATCAGGTGAAAATCGACTATACCGGTCGCAAGGACGGTGAGGAATTTGATGGCGGCAAGGCCAGTGGCAGCTTGCTGGTACTGGGTTCAGGCCAGATGATCCCCGGTTTTGAAGACGCACTGGTTGGCATGAAGGCGGGCGACAGCAAGACGGTGTCCCTGTCCTTCCCTGAGGACTATCACTCAGAAGACCTGAAGGGCGCCGCCGTGGAGTTCGACCTCCATGTCCATGAAGTGCAGGAAAAACAGCTGCCTGAGCTGAATGATGAGTTTTTTGCCAAATTTGGCATCAAGGAGGGTGGCAAGGAAAAGTTTGTCGCTGAAGTGCGCAATAACATGGAGCGCGAGCTGCGCAATGCCATCAAGAACAAGGTCAAAACCCGCTTGATGAACCAGCTGCGTGAAAAGCACAGCGTTGAAGTGCCTGCTTCCCTCGTCAAAGAGGAGGTGGGCGCCCTGCGTCGCCAGATGCTGTCCCAGTTTGGTGGTGGCCAGAATTTTGACGAGTCACTGTTGCCGGACGAGCTCTTTGCCGGTGATGCCGAGCGTCGTGTCGCCCTGGGGCTGATCGTCGCCAGCATTATTGAGAGCGCTGAAATCAAAACAGATGCTGCTCAGGTTCGCCAGCAAATTGAAGAAATTGCATCGACCTACGAAGAGCCTGAGGAAGTGGTGCGCTATTACTACAGCAATCAGCAATTGCTGGTTGGTGTTCAGTCATCAGTCCTTGAAGATCAGGTGGTGGAACATGTCCTGCAGTCGGCCACCCTTATCGAGGAGCCTTGCAGCTACGAGGAAGCCGTACAGCCCGACAAGGACAACAGCAGCGACGAAGAAGCCGCTGACTGATCCGGTTGGCAAAGCAACCCTGGCCCGCACTGTTGAGGCTGTTGCCAGGGTTGTCTTGCGGGATACAATGAAAGCTCAATCTTGTCCATTTCCGGGAGTAACAATAAATGATGTCAGCAATGGATATACGCGGTGCCGGTGGCCTGGTGCCTGTAGTCATAGAGCAAACGGCCAGGGGCGAACGCGCTTTTGACATCTATTCCCGGCTTCTCAAGGAGCGGGTTATTTTTCTGGTGGGCCCTGTTGAGGATTACATGGCCAACCTGGTGGTGGCCCAGCTGCTGTTCCTGGAGTCGGAAAATCCTGACAAGGACATCCACCTCTATATCAATTCGCCTGGTGGTTCGGTGACTGCAGGGCTGTCGATCTACGATACCATGCAGTTCATCAAGCCCGATGTGTCCACCATGTGTATCGGCCAGGCCGCCAGCATGGGCGCGTTTTTGCTGGCAGCCGGAGCGGCAGGAAAGCGCTACTGTCTGCCCAACTCCCGCTGCATGATCCACCAGCCCAGCGGTGGAGCCCAGGGGCAGGCTAGTGATATCCATATTCATGCCCAGGAGATTCTCAAGATTCGCGAGCGGCTCAACCGGCTGATGTCCCATCACACCGGCCAGCCCTATGAAAAAATTGCCCTTGAGACCGAGCGCGATAATTTTATGGATGCACAGCAGTCGATGGAATATGGTCTGATCGATCAGGTTCTGGACAAAAGGCCGTAAAATACGCTAGTCTGCAGTGGCAGAGTTTATTTTTCTGCTTTCAAGTTTTTGTTTCCTATAGATTTTTAAGGGGTGGCCATGGGCGACCAAGGCAAAACGACCGATAATGGCAAGCTGCTGTATTGCTCATTCTGTGGCAAAAGCCAGCACGAGGTTCGCAAGCTGATCGCGGGTCCATCCGTTTTTATCTGCGACGAATGCGTCGATCTGTGTAACGACATTATTTCGGAAGAAATTCAGGAGACAGCGGCTACCGGTTCTGCTGGCAAGCTGCCTACCCCCGAGGAAATCAACACCATCCTCGATCAGTATGTGATCGGCCAGAAGCGCGCCAAGCGGGTGTTGTCTGTTGCCGTCTACAATCACTACAAGCGTTTGCAGGGTATGCCGGGTCGATCCGAAGTTGAGCTCAGCAAGAGTAATATTCTGCTGATTGGCCCCACCGGCAGTGGCAAGACCCTGCTGGCCGAAACGTTGGCCCGCCTGCTGGATGTGCCCTTTACCATTGCCGATGCCACCACCCTGACCGAAGCCGGTTATGTGGGCGAGGATGTTGAGAACATCATCCAAAAGCTGCTGCAAAAATGCGATTACGATGTGGAAAAAGCCCAGCGAGGCATTGTCTACATCGATGAAATCGACAAGATTTCCCGCAAGTCTGATAACCCGTCCATCACCCGTGACGTGTCTGGCGAGGGTGTGCAGCAGGCACTGCTGAAGCTGATTGAGGGCACAGTAGCCTCTGTTCCGCCCCAGGGTGGCCGCAAGCATCCTCAGCAGGAGTTTCTCCAGGTCGATACCCGCAATATTCTCTTTATCTGCGGCGGCGCCTTTGCCGGACTGGAAAAGGTGATTCAGGATCGCTCTGAAAAGGGCGGTATTGGTTTCGGCGCTGAAGTGAAAAGCAAGCAGGATAAGCCCAATATCGGCGAGATGCTGGCCACCATTGAGCCGGAAGATCTGGTGCGTTTTGGCCTGATCCCCGAATTTGTCGGGCGCTTGCCGGTAATTGCCACACTTGAAGAGCTCGATCGTGATGCCCTGGTCAATATCCTAGTCGAGCCGAAAAACTCCCTGCTCAAGCAGTTTATGGCGCTGTTCGAAATGGAAGGTGTTGAGCTTGACGTTCGCCGCGACGCCCTTGAAGCCATTGCCGATAAGGCCCTGACCCGCAAAACGGGCGCCCGCGGGCTGCGTTCCATTATCGAAAATGTCCTGCTCGATACCATGTACGAGATTCCGTCCCGCTCGAATGTGGTGAAGGTAGTGGTCGACAGCACGGTGATCCGCGGTGAATCCGAGCCGCTGGTTGTCTATGAGCGCAGCGAAAAAGTGAAGGCTGCCGCTAGCGAGGACTGACCTGTTGCGCCCTGTGGGGCGCAATGTCTTTTGCCACTTTTTCTTGCACTTCGCGCCTTGTTTTCTGGTAGTCTGGCCCCATATCGTACTCACTGACCCGCTTTGGGGTCCCTAACAGTTGAGGTTGATATGGGCCAAGAAACCTACCAGGAAAAAGTCGCTTCCGAGCTTCCCTTACTCCCCCTGCGTGATGTGGTTGTCTACCCACAGATGGTGGTTCCGCTATTCGTAGGCAGGGAAAAATCTATCCTCGCTCTCGAGGAATCGATGGCCCAGCACAAGCAAATCCTGCTGGTTGCCCAAAAAAATGCCGCTGATGACAACCCCGATGCGTCCTCTGTCCACGCGGTTGGCACCCTCGCCAATATTCTCCAGATGCTCAAGCTCCCGGACGGTACTGTCAAAGTGCTGGTCGAGGGTTCGCAGCGTGTTCAGCTCGGCGAGATTGCTGAAAAATCAGGCTTTTTTGTCGCTGGGTTCACGGCCATAGAGGAGGCTTCCCTCGGTGATCGCGAATCCGATGTGCTGATGCGCACCCTGATCTCCCAGTTTGAGCAGTATGTGAACCTCAGCAAGAAAATTCCTTCAGAAGTGGTCACCACTCTGTCCGGCATTGAGGAAATTGATCGCCTGGCCGACACAGTGGCCACCCACATGACCATCTCTCTGGAACAGAAGCAACAGGTTCTCGAAGAACCGAATGTCAAGAACCGGGTAGAGATCCTGCTCGGCTTTATTGAGTCGGAAGTCGAGTTGTTCCAGATCGAGCAGCGCATCCGTGGCCGCGTCAAGAAGCAGATGGAGAAAAGCCAGCGCGAGTACTATCTGAATGAGCAGATGAAGGCCATTCAGAAAGAGCTGGGCGACATGGAAGATGGCCACAACGAGATTGAGCTGCTAGAACAGCGCCTCAAGGATTCGGGCATGCCCAAGGCGGCCCTGGATAAAACCCGCAATGAGCTCAACAAGCTGAAGATGATGTCGCCCATGTCTGCTGAGGCATCGGTGCTGCGCAGCTATGTGGACTGGATGCTCAATGTGCCATGGAACAAGCGTTCCAAGGTGCGTCACGATATCGCCCGTGCCGAGAAAACCCTCAACGAAGATCATTACGGTCTCGAAGAAGTGAAGGAGCGCATTCTTGAATTTCTGGCGGTGCAAAAGCGCGTCAAGAAACTCAAGGGTCCGGTTCTCTGTCTGGTCGGCCCCCCGGGTGTGGGTAAAACGTCCCTGGGCGAATCCATTGCCAAGGCCACTGGCCGCAAGTTTGTTCGCATGTCGCTCGGCGGTGTACGGGATGAAGCCGAGATTCGCGGCCACCGTCGCACTTACATAGGCTCGCTGCCTGGCAAGCTGGTGCAGAAAATTGCCAAGGCAGGCGTGAAAAACCCGCTGTTCCTCTTGGATGAAATCGACAAGATGGGGATGGATCACCGCGGTGATCCCGCTTCAGCGCTGCTTGAGGTGCTTGATCCGGAGCAGAACAACACCTTCAACGACCACTACCTTGAGGTGGACTACGACCTCTCCGAAGTGCTGTTTATCTGTACCGCAAACTCCATGAATATTCCCGGCCCACTGCTGGATCGGATGGAAGTGATCCGGATTCCCGGCTATACCGAGGATGAAAAGGTCAATATCGCACTCAAGTACCTGCTGCCCAAACAGCTGAAAGCCAATGGCCTGAAGCCCGATGAGCTGAATGTCGATGAGCCGGTGATGCGGGATATTATTCGCTACCACACCCGCGAAGCCGGTGTGCGCGGCCTTGAGCGCGAGATCGCCAAAATCTGCCGCAAGGTGGTGACCCTCCATGTGAAGGATGACACCAAGGGCACATTTGTAGTGAGCGAGGCCGGCCTTGAGGACCTCCTCGGTGTGCGCCGCTTTGACTACGGTCGTGCCGAAGCGGACAACCAGGTGGGTCAGGTGACTGGTCTTGCATGGACCTCCGTGGGCGGCGAACTGCTAACCATTGAAGCATCGGCAGTGCCAGGCAAAGGCGACGTGCAGTGCACGGGCTTGCTGGAAAAGGTCATGCAGGAGTCTATCCAGGCGGCCAGAACCGTAGTGCGCAGCCGCTCCCAGCAGTTGGGTATTGCCAAGCATTATCACAGCAAGTTCGACCTGCATATCCATGTGCCCGAAGGCGCTACGCCGAAGGATGGCCCGAGCGCAGGTGTCGGCATGTGCACTGCCTTTGTCTCGGCGCTCACTGGCGTCGCGGTACGGGCCGATGTGGCCATGACCGGGGAAATCACCCTGCGGGGTCAGGTGTTGCGCATTGGCGGCCTCAAGGAAAAACTCCTGGCTGCTCACCGTGGTGGGATAAAAACCGTGATTATCCCCTTTGAAAACCAGCGCGACCTCAAGGAAATCCCTGACAATATCAAGGCTGCCCTTGAAATCCGTCCGGTCAAGTGGATTGATGAAGTACTGCAGATTGCCCTTGAGCACATGCCCGAGGCGTTGAGCGATGAGGAGTACGACCGGCCTGTTTCGGCAACCGGTGTGGTGGAGGGCGATGCCAATCCCAGAATCAGCGCCCACTAAGCTGTGACTGATGCCCCGGTTCGGTTGAGCCGGGGCTGAGGCCTTGACCATGCTGGTTCAGGTTGGTATAAAGCCGTGGTCTTGAGGCCCGAGTCGTGCGATGATTCCACGGGCAAGGTAGCGCCATCAGGCGCAGGAACGATTAACTATTTAAAAAGGGGAAAACAAGTGAATAAATCCGAATTGATTGATGCCATCGCCGAAGGTGCTGATCTCTCCAAGGCCGCAGCAACCCGCGCGCTGGACTCATTGATCGACGCTGTCACCAGCGAGCTGAAAAAGGGTGACCAGGTATCCCTGGTAGGTTTTGGCACCTTCGCTGTGAAGCACCGTCCTGCTCGTACAGGTCGCAACCCCCAGACTGGCAAGGAAATCCAGATTGCTGCCAGCAACGTGCCCAGCTTCAAGCCTGGCAAGGGACTCAAGGATTCAGTCAACTGATTCTCCACTTCAGTGATTTAAAAGGCGCATCTCGGTGCGCCTTTTTTCGTAACAGGCCAGGATAATCGCAAGACCAAGCCTGGCGATCAGTATCAGACAGCACAGCAATACAAAGACAGGGGCTTTCCATGCTGCAGGAATTCCGGGAAAACTTGAAAGGGGTGACCGCCACCATACTGGTGGGGATTATCATTATTCCCTTTGCCTTTTTTGGCATTGATTCACTGTTCCTGAGTGGGCCTGATAACGATCAGGCTGCCAGCGTCAACGGCGAGAAAATTACCGCATTCCAGGTACAGCAAGGCATTGAGCTGCGTCGACAGCAAATACTCGAACAGTTCGAGGGCATTGATCCCACCTTTCTGACGGATGACCAGTTGCACGGTCCTGTGGTGGATGCCCTGGTGCGTGATGCCGTCCTGTATCAGGCAGCCCGCGCCGAAGGTATGGCCCTGTCGGATGCGGCTTTTCGCGATATCGTCGCCAGTCAGGACGTGTTCAAGCGGGATGGCAAATTTGACCCGGCAGTCTATGAGTACACCATCGGTCGTCTTGGCTATACCCCCAAAACCTATCGCCAGCGTGTTGAGGAGGAGATACTGGCCAACCAGTTTGTTGGCGGAATCTTTGCCAGCGGTTTTGTCTCACCGGCGGAGGTGAGCGATTTTCTGGAGATCAACCTCCAGGAGCGCGATTTCCATTATCTCACTCTGTCCCTTGCCCGCTTTGTTGACGACATCGAAATCAGTGATGAGGAAGTTGCCAGCTACTATGAGCAGCAGGCTTCAAGTTTTGAGGAGCCTGAAAAACTTACGCTTGAATATATCTCCCTGAGTGCTGAGAGCCTTCTCGACCAGGTTAAGGTGGACGATGAACAGGTGCGTGCCCAGTTTGATGCGGAAGCGTCTCAGGCGGGTGGCGAGACCAGCTGGCAGTTGGCCCATATTCTTGTTGAGGAGCAGCCAGACGGCTCCCAGGAAGCGTTGCTGACTGACATCCAGGAGCGCCTGGCGGCAGGCGAATCTTTTGCCGAACTGGCGAAAACCTACAGTCAGGATGCTGGCAGTGCACAGCAGGGAGGCGAGCTTGGCAGCTTCACCCAGGCCGATCTGCCGGAGGGCTTTGAGAAGGCTCTGGCTAGCCTCGAGCCAGGACAGGTGTCAGCCCCGCTAACCACTGATAGCGGTCAGCATCTGATCAAGCTTGTGAGCAAAACCGAGGGTCAGCTACCGGATTTCGATGAGCAGAAAGAGCGCATTCGCGCCGAGCTTGCCCTTGTGGCCGCTCAGGAAATGTTGCCCCGCGTGGTCGAAGAGCTCAAGGAAAAGTCCTACAGCGTTGACAGCCTGTCCTCGGTAGCAGAAGAAATGGGGCTTGAAATGGGTATATCCGAGCCATTTTCCCGCACCCAGGGCAGCGGTATTGCCGCTAACCCCAAGGTGCTGGAAACGGCTTACAGCGAAGATGTACTGGAGAAGGGCTATGCCAGCGATGTCATGGAGCTGCAGGATCAGGATTATGTGGTTATCAAGCTCAAAGACCGCATTCCAGCACACCGCAAGCCGCTTGATGAAGTTCGCAGCACCATTGTTGCCAGGCTGAAGGATCAGAAAGGGGCTGAAAAGGCCCAGGCCAAAGCCGCTGAGTTGCTGGCCAAAGTGAAGGGCGGGGACAACGTTGAGGACATCGCGGTGGCCGATGATATCCCCTGGCAGGTTGCCCTGAATGCTACCCGCTTCGAAGCCCAGGCTGATCCCCGGGTGGTTGCTGCGGTGTTCGCCCATCCTCCCGGTGAGGAGCTGCCGGTCTCAGGACAGGTGACGACTGCCAGCGGCGATGTGGTGGTGTACTCCGTATCACGGGTGGGCAGGGCCGATGCCAGCAAAGTCAGCGACGAGGAACGCCGCGGTTTAAAAGCCTCCCTGCAACAGTTAATGGCTACGCGGGAATGGAACGCCTATGAGGAAATCCTGGTAGGGTCGGCAAAAGTTGTGAAGTGACAGGTCAGTGAGATTGGCAGTGATAGATAAGTAATAGGTCAGGTATAGAGTGCAGTAGTAGTTCAGGTATAGAGTTCAGTGAAAGATGAAAACCCCGGTTCCCACTGGGGTTTTTTCATGGTCGGGAAAGGGCCTCTTTCCTGCAGGAAATGAGCAGCTCAGCTTTACAGAATTGGTGTTGGATGGGGATCAAGGCCCACGCCGGGGCTGGAAACAGCAGGGGTTGCGAGCAGAAAATGTAGCTGAATAACCTGGTTGGAGACTGGGTAGCAGTCCCAAGTCTCAATGGGGCATCAAAAAATACGGTTTTGAACCAGAGGTTCAGGGGGTGGGGTAGAGGGTCAGGCTTTGACCCGGTCTGATCAGCTGCTGAAGCTCCATTCCGTTCCAGGCCAAAATGTCATTGACCCGCACCTTGAAGCGACGCGCAATCTCATAGAGGGAATCGCCCTGCTTGACCTGGTAGTTGATGCTGGAGGTGTTACTGGATCGGGCTGTAAAGCCAGGGCTGCGCAGGCTCAGTTGCTGGCCTGGCGATATTACTGAAGTCTGCTTGAGGTTGTTCCATGCCAGCAGGTCGTTGATCTTGATGTTATGGGATTTGGCAATATTCCACAGACTGTCACCGGCTTTAACCCTGTAGGTTGCTGGCCGGCCGCTGCCCTGATGAAGAGCCAGATTTCTGTTCGCATCCGCTGATCCCGGAATGCGCAGCAACTGACCAATGCTGAGATTGGATGAGGTCAACTGGTTGATACGGGTCAGTTCTTCGACGCTGGTGCCGTTGGCTACAGCGATGCGCCCCAGGGTGTCCCCTGATTTGATCACATAGTCTGTGGTTGGGCGCCAGGGTTGTCTTGGAGTTCTGGCCAGCTGCTCAAGAAACCCCGGGACTTCCTGGGTCGGCAGCAACAGCCGGTAGGGGCCTGAGGGTGGCGTTACCCAGCGGCTGAAACCCGGATTCAGGTGGTACATTTGTTCTGAACTGATGCCGGCGAGCTTGGCTGCCTGTGAGAGATCAATCTGATCCTTGACTTCGATTATCGAGAACTGGGTCTGGCGAGGAATGGCACGACGGTCGATATTGTACTCATCGGGATTGGACAATACCTTGGCGAGGGCCACCAGGCGAGGGACATAGGCTGTGGTCTCTTCCCTCAGGGGCAGCGACCAGAAATCGGTGGGCTTGCCCTGCAGTCGGTTAGCTTCCTGGGCGCGGCTGATGGTACCCGGACCGGCGTTATAGGCAGCCAGGGTCAGCAGCCAGTCGCCATCAAACATTTTGTTGAGGATAGTCAGGTAGCGGATGGCTGCGTCGGTTGAGTCGACAATGTCGCGACGGCCTTCATACCAGTTGTCCTGCTTGAGGCCCATTTCCCTGCCAGTGTCGGGGATAAACTGCCACAGGCCGGAGGCGTGGCTGTGGGAATAGGCGAAGGGGTTGTAGGCGCTCTCGATGAAGGGCAGCAGGGCCAACTCCATGGGGAGGTTGTTTTCCTCGAGTTTTTGCACCACATAGGGCATGTAGGTGTTGGCGCGGGCGAGGGTGCGGTTGAAGTACTCGTCATTGCCACTGTACCAATCCAGGTAACGGGCGACCTTGCGATCAGGAATGTCGTTGGCGAAGGTCAGGCCCTGCTCAATGACAGGCCAGATTTCATTGGGGTTGGATGGGTTGTGCTTGCGGGATGGGTGAGAGTCTTTGCCGGAAAAAAAGATGGACTTGCGCTTGTGTGAAGCGGATCCCTGCCCCTTTGCGGCCGGATCCGTTGAGGATACCTGTGCTTGCTGCGCACAACCGGTGATGAATAGCAGCAAACATGCCACCAGGAGAATGGGTGTTCTCATGGGTATACCCTTGGATCCACAAAGGACCGATTCTAACCCTCTAGCTTCGTCGGGGTAAACAAAAAAAGCACTGGTCATTGCGGGGCCATTATTGGCTGGCGCCAGGGCTGTGTGCTGAACAGGTAGGCAGATGCCTCAAAAGGTGTCTTTCAAGTGACGGATTGCGGCAAAGACCGCCACTTCGTTCTCCAGCTTTTTGTCGCTTCTTTGTGATACAGCCTGGGCAAGGGTTGGCAAATGACAACGCAAGAATGGGTTGGTCGCCCGTTCCAGATCCAGTTGTGAGGGAACAGTGGGTTGGTTTGCCTCGCGCAGCGCAATTACCTCTTCCAGTCGCCTGCGCAGATCGCTGTTGCCGGGTTCGACGCTGGCGGCAAAGTGGAGGTTGGCGAGGGTATATTCGTGGGCACAGTACACCAGTGTGTCCCCAGGCAGGGCGGCGAGTTTATCCAGTGAATGGCTCATCTGCGCGGCAGTGCCTTCAAACAGTCGCCCACAGCCCCCGGCAAACAGGGTATCGCCACAAAACACAACAGGCTGGTGGCCAATGTCACGGGTAAAGTAGGCAATGTGGTCAAGGGTGTGGCCAGGGACGTCGATGATGTCGAAGTTCAGGCCCAGGATAGGCACTTGCTCACTCCCGCTTACTGGTCGGGTAACCTGGGGAATAAACGCGGAGACTGGACCGTAGACAGGCACGTCATAGGTGGCCACCAGCTCATCCACACCACCAATATGATCTGGGTGGTGGTGGGTAACCAGAATGGCGCTCAGGGTGGCGTCCTGTGCGTTCAGTGCTCGGGATATAACGGCAGCATCGCCGGGGTCCACCACCAGTGCCTCGCGGCTGCGGTCGTCGACCACCAGCCACAGGTAGTTGTCCTTGAAGGCGGGAATCCTGTGTATGGAGCAGGTCATGGCTATTCCCTGTTGTGGAGTGAGTGTTGTGGAGTGAGTTGTTTCAATGAACCGGATGGACCATGATAAAGACCTCATGGCTACAAGTCACGGCGTCAGCCATCACAGCGTAGTGGGTTCAGGATCGATACAGAGGTGAACAGGTTGCTCAAGAAAATACTGGCAGGGATTGCGGCGCTATCCACCCCGCCTGCGCCCAACGATCTGGCGCAATCGCTGTCTGCCTGGTATCAAACGCCGGTCGGCGAGGCCCTGCTGGCCATGGAGCGTGAACAGTCTTTTGAATCCCTGCATATGCACAGCGGGTTTCGCGCCATGTTGCTTGAGGTTACCGATCGCCTCGAATTCCTTGCCGACGGCCCCCAGTTGCACAAGTTTTCGGTCACCAACCGGCCAGGCGCCGACTGTGCTGCAGTGAGCGATTTTGATGCCCTGCCGCTGCCCTCCAATCTGGTGGATGTGGTGCTTATGCACCACGTCCTGGATTACTGCCCACTGCCCCACGAATCCCTCAAGGAGGCCGCCCGGGTTGTGGCTCCGGCCGGGCATCTGGTGATTTTCGGGTTCAATCCCTTCAGCTGGATGGGGCTTCTGAAGTGGCCCCTGCGACTGATGTCCCGGAATTGCCTCTGGCAGTGCCGGATGCTGACCCGCTGGCGCATCGGCGACTGGCTGAAACTGTTGGGATTTCAGGTCGAGACCGTCTCCTACGGCGCCTTTGCCCCGCCACTGCAATCGCGGCGCCTGCTGCGTGGCCTGAATCGGTCTGAAGGTTTTTGCCGCAAGGCTGGTTTACCTTTTGGCGCCTACTATATGATTGTCGCCCGCAAACAGGTGTTGCGGCCCCTTGTCAGTCACCAACCCGCCTGGTTGGCGCGTGCCATCAAGCCTGTGCAGCGGGTGGAAGTCGAGGGAGCACCGCACCGGCAACTGCCGGATACCGTAGAAACCCAGGGCAATCACTGTGAAGAAAATCGAAATATTTACCGATGGCGCCTGCCGCGGCAATCCCGGTCCGGGGGGCTGGGGGGCGTTGCTGCGCTTCGGCGATAAGGAAAAATCCCTCTACGGTGGAGAGGCCCTCACCACCAACAACCGCATGGAACTCACTGCAGCCATCGAAGCCCTGGCGATTCTCAAGGAACCCTGCGAAGTGGTGTTGACCACCGATTCCCAGTACGTACGGCAGGGCATCACTGAATGGTTGGCAGGCTGGAAGCGCAAGGGCTGGCGCACCGCATCGCGCCAACCGGTGAAAAATGTTGACCTGTGGCAGGCGCTGGATGCCCAGGCCAGTCGTCACCAGGTGGATTGGCGCTGGGTGAAGGGCCATAGCGGTCACCGCGAAAATGAAATTGCCGACAGCCTCGCCAATCGGGGCATCGATGAACTGGAGTTGTCATGAGACAGATCGTACTGGATACCGAGACCACTGGCCTGGAAGTCAGCCAGGACCACCGCATCATCGAGATAGGCGCCGTGGAACTGGTGAACCGGCGGCTGACAGGGCGCCATTTCCATCGCTATATCAATCCCCAGCGGGAAGTGGAAGAAGGTGCCTTCCAGGTGCATGGCATCAGCAATGAATTTCTGGTCGACAAGCCCAGGTTCGCCCAGATTGTCGACGACCTGCTGGCGTTTATCAAAGACGCCCAGCTCATCATCCACAATGCACCGTTCGACGTCGGCTTTCTCAACCATGAATTCGCCAAGCTGGGGAGTGGACTGGGTCGCGTGGAAGATCACTGCTCGGTTGTCGATACCCTGGCCATGGCACGGCGTCTGCACCCGGGGCAAAAGAACAATCTTGATGCCCTTTGCAAGCGCTATTACGTCGATAACTCCCAGCGCGATCTGCACGGAGGTCTGCTGGATGCGGAGATACTGGCGGACGTCTACCTGGCGATGACCGGTGGCCAGGTAGACCTGGGGTTGAAGGGTCAGAATGACAGCAGCGCGTCAGCCAATACTGCAGGCATTCGACGTCTTGCCTCGGAGCGTCCGCCCCTGCTGGTCATCCGCGCCAGCGAGGAGGAGGTCAGTGAACACGACGCCTTCCTCGGCAGAATCCAAAAACAGTCAGGTGGGCAGTGCCTGTGGCCTGACACAACCCTCAATGATTAATGGCTAACCTGGCAGCAGGAAAGCGACGGCCAGCGCGCCCACCCCTGTCAGGACAATGGTGTAGGGCAAAGCCATGATCACCATGCGGCCATAGGAGAGGCGAATCAGTGGTGCAAGGGCGGATGTCAGCAAAAACAGAAATGCAGCCTGGCCGTTTGGGGTAGCCACGCTGGGCAGATTGGTGCCGGTGTTGATGGCCACAGCCAGGGCCTCAAGGTGTTGACGAGAGATTTGTCCGGCATCAAATGCTGCCTTGACCTCATTGATGTATACCGTGGCCACAAAAACATTGTCACTGATAGCGGACAAAACCCCGTTGGCTGCAAAAAACATCACCGGCTGAATATCGAGATCCAGGGTCAGCACCCAGGTAACCACCGGGGTGAACAGATGCTGGTCGTGGATAACCGATACCACCGAAAAGAACACAACCAGCAGGGCGGTGAAGGGCAGGGCTTCTTGAAAGGCGTGGCCTATCTGGTGCTCATCAGTCACCCCGTTGAAGGCAGTGAGGAGGATGATCACCATCAGCCCAACCAGGCCCACCGCGGCAATATGGAACGCCAGGCCAAGCACCAGCAGCAAGGCTGTAATACCCTGGACAACCAGGGTCACCTTGGTGCGCAGGGTGCGCTTTTCAGCTTCAGCGTTGCTGTATTCAGTCAGCACCAGGCGCACGGCGTTGGGGAGTTTGTGCCCGTAACCAAATATCCCGGTGATTTCCAGCAGGATACAGGTAAGGATGCCAAAAAATAAAACAGGCATGGTCACAGGCGCCATGACCATGAAAAAGTGGCCGAAGCCCCAATCCATCTTTTCCGCGATCAGCAGATTTTGCGGCTCGCCCACCAGGGTGGTAACCCCGCCGAGCGCAGTGCCCACTGCACCGTGCATGATCAGACTGCGTAAAAAACCGCGAAACTGGTCGAGATCTCCCCGATGCAGGTCTATGACTTCACTGTCATTGCCGTGATCATGTTCGAGGTGCTGGATTTTCTTGCCTGAAGCGACCTTGTGATACACCGAGTAGAAACCTACCCCCACGCTGATCAGCACTGCGGTGACCGTGAGGGCGTCGAGAAATGCGGACAGCAACGCCCCCAGCAGTGAGAAAATCAGCGATAGCACTACCTTGGAGCGCACGCCAATCAGGACTTTGGTGAAGGTAAAAAGCAAGAGATCGCGCATAAAGTAAATGCCGGCCACCATAAACATCAGCAGCAGGATCACTTCAAAATTGGCGACGGTCTCATGGTAAATGGTGTCAGTGCTGGTGAGACCGAGAACAACGGACTCAATGGCGAGCAGGCCACCCGGTTGCAAGGGGTAACACTTGAGGGCCATGGCCAGGGTAAAAATGAATTCAACGATCAGTGCCCAACCGGTAATATATTCCCCGGCCACTACTATAAGTATGGGGTTAAGCAGCAGGAACCCGATGATGGTCTTTTTGTACCAGCTCGACGAATTGCCCAGAAAATTCGCCGAAAAGGCGTGAAACACCGGGTTGTTCATCAAGGTGTTGCTCCAAAGTGCTGGTTTGATCGGGTTCAGCCACGGCCTGATATGGTGTTAAGATTGGCTGCGCTGGGCCAAGCAACGGTATATTGGGCGTCAGCCAAATTCAAGCTCCCGGGAATAAAATAAATGAGTGATGGAGATGTACAGGCAATGTCGGGAATTTCCGCAGATATCATCAATATTCTGCACGCAGAAGTTGAAACCCTGGTCGACGAGATTGCCGACTTTTTGTTCAATGAACCACTTGAACGGCAACCCATGGAGTGCAAAGTCGATGATTTGCGGGGTATTTGCCGACTCCTCGAATTGCCTGCGGCGGTGAGTTTGCTGGGCGAGTTGAGTAAAACTGTCGCTACTATCACCGACAAGGGCGGCAGTCCTCTCAGTCACCAGCCGGAACTCGCTGCAATACTGGATATATTTCCCCGTATCTTCAAAGTGCTGAGCAGAATACGCAGGCCTATTCCCTTTCTCTTTATGCCCGAGCTGGCCATCCTGCGCCGTCTGCAGGGATTGCCGCCCCTTTACGAATTCCAGTTGCTGGGCAGTCATCACTGGCCGGAATCATCCCGCTTTCAGGGTGCCACCACACTCACGGCTGATGCCCTGGCGGCGGTGAAAAAGCTCAAGCAGCTCTACCAGATGGGACTCCTCGATATACTGCGCGGCAGCAATCAGCGCAAGGGCGCCGAAGTGGTCGCCAAGGTGGCAGGCCGCCTGAAATTGATTTTCTCATCCACGGCGGAGCAGTATTACTGGTCCCTGGTGGAGTGTGTTGCCCGGGCGCTGGAGCGCGGCAGCCTTGATTTCAACCCGGTGCGCATGCGCCTTCTCGCGGCGGTGGAGCGACAGCTGAAAAGTCTGCTAGACGGTCCTGGCCAGAAGTCGGCGTATCCGCTCGGTCTGTGGCGGGCCTTTGCCATCCTGCTGGCGATGGTGGAGGATAAGGACGAGACCAGTCTGGCTGTCTGTGAGTGGGTCGGAGCGCCTGATTTCGATTACACCGACAGGGATATCAGCACTGCCAGGGCCATTATTTTTGAGGGCGAAACCGATAACCTGGACCCGTTCCTGACCGAGGTGAATACCATCCTCGGCAGTCTCCATTCCCTGCTGGAGCTGATGGACTCCAAGGGTGACCTCAGCGCCGATGAAGCGGCGGCCTTTGCCGTCCAGGTCAGTGACATGGCCGAGCTGTGCACTCAGCAGGGGCTGCTCAAGGCATCGTCGCGCTTCCACGGCCATCACCTCGATATTCTTCAAACCAGTGACAATTGGCAGCAAAGTTCCGAATTGCTCAAGGCTATTGCCCACAGCATTCTTTATGTTGAATGTCTGATGCTCCATGTGCGCGAGCAAGGCTATGCCATTCAGGGCCTGCTGCAAAAACTGGATTTGCGCGAAGTGGATTCGGTTATCGAGGAAAAACTGGTCGATTCCAGCATCAGTGCCGTGTGGAGCGAATGTCTGCGCAAACTGGGAGCGGCCAAGGAGCTGATCGATGATATTGCCACTGAGCGAGCGGGCGATGAAGTAGGTGACAATCTGGCCCGTGAGTTTGATGAGATTCGCGGCGCTGCAGTCATCATCGGCGACAGCCAAGCCGAGGATATCGCCGGTCGTTGCGGGCAATTTGTGCGCCGCAAACTCTTCAACGGTGTGGCGGAGAACCAGGACGCCAGCCTGTCCTCCTTCGCCGATGCGGTGGTGGCTCTCGAATATTATTTCCAGAACAGCAGAAATGGCGAAAAAAGTGACTTTGTACTGGCCATAGCCGATGAATATCTGGCTGAACTGGAGGCCTGAACTCCTTGAATTATCCTGATGACGCCTTCGAGATAGGGGAAGTCCGCGATTTTGACCGGCTGGTGGGCAATCTTGTTGTCACTTCGGGCAAGCACCTGATTGTTCCTGCCAAGGGCGCCCCTCTGTACTGGCCGCATCAGCAGTTGCCCTGGTCCCTTGAGGATAATCAAACCGTTCATCATCTCGGTATCTATAACGGCGAGCGCTGCTTTTCCGTGGATATCCCGGAAACCCGCTGGGGTGAAAGCGGCGTGGATCTGGCGGTGCAAAAAACCAGCCTGCGGGATTATCTCGGCAAGATTCCCGACGGTCTGTTCCGGCTGCTGGGGCGAGCCCTGCAGATCAATGAGTGGTATCGCAGCCATCGCTACTGTGGTTGTTGTGGCGCGGAAACGTCTTTGCTGTCAGGGGAGCGCGCACTGGGTTGTGACGTTTGTGGCCAGTCATTTTATCCCCGTCTCTCGCCCTGCGTGATGATGCTGATCACCCATGGGGATCACTGTCTGCTGGCCAGGAACAAGGAGTGGACGCGGCCATTTTTCAGTGCTCTGGCGGGTTTTGTCGAGCCCGGTGAGTCCGCTGAACAGGCGCTGCGCCGCGAGGTGATGGAAGAAGTCGGGCTTCAAGTGGGCGCCCTGCATTATTTCGCTTCCCAGCCCTGGCCTTTTCCCGGCCAGTTGATGATCGGCTATTTTGCCGATTATGCCGGTGGCGATATTTGTATTGACGATATCGAAATTGCCGAAGCCCGCTGGTTTCACTATCAGGATTTGCCACAAATCCCCGGTGAATTTGCCCTCTCCGGTCAGTTGATCCGGGCATTTGTCGATCGCTGCACGGCACTGTATGGCGCCTGAAATGCTGGCATCAAGCCGCCAGCCGTACTGTTTAATCTATTGAGGTAATACTGTTGGAATTCATTGCTGATTACGGGCTTTTTCTCGCCAAGACCATCACCTTTGTGCTCGCTTTCGCCATTGTTGCCGTCATTGTCGCGGCACTCGGGGCGCGGAATAAAAAAGCGGGCAAGGGCCATCTTGAGGTCAAATCCCTCAATGAGCGGTTCGAGTCAATGCGCAATACCCTGGCGGATAGTTTGCTGCCAGCCGACGAGAAAAAAGTCGCAATAAAAGTGCGCCACAAGGCAGAGAAATTGCGTCGCAAGGAGCAGAAAGGACATCCTCAGCAGCGGGTTTTTGTGCTTGATTTTGAGGGTGATATGCGCGCCTCAGCCAACAGTTCACTGCGCGAGGAGGTTACCGCTGTGCTGGCCCAGGCCAATGCCAGCGATGAAGTGGTGGTGAAGCTTGAGAGTGGCGGCGGCATGGTGCACAGCTATGGCCTGGCTTCCAGTCAGCTGGATCGCATTCGCAAGCGCGGTATTCCGCTGACCGTTTGTGTCGACAAGGTGGCAGCCAGCGGTGGCTATATGATGGCCTGCGTCGCCGACAAGATTCTTGCCGCACCTTTTGCCTTTGTCGGGTCCATCGGTGTGGTGGCCCAATTGCCCAATTTTCACCGTCTGCTGAAAAAACACGATGTCGATTACGAGGTGTTCACCGCCGGGGAGTACAAACGCACTCTTACCCTGTTTGGCGAAAATACCGACAAGGGGCGCGAGAAGTTTTGCGAGGATTTGCAGGAAACCCATGACCTGTTCAAGGATTTCGTGCGCGAGCACCGCCCGGCAGTGGATATCGACCGCGTTGCCACTGGTGAGGTCTGGCTGGGTAGCCGTGCCCTTGAGCTGGGGTTGGTCGATGCGGTGATGACCAGTGATGAATACATAACTTCCCGGCTGGAGGATAAGCGCGTATTTGAAATCAGTTATGTGCAGAAGAAATCCCTGCCGGAAAAAATGGGGCTTGCCGCCGAGGAAAGTATCGACAGCCTGTTGATGCGCTGGGTGCGGCGTCTTTCAGGTCCCGGTCAGCAGTCCTGACAGCCAACAAAAAACCCCGGGATGCGGGGTTTTTTGTTTCGGCCTCTGTACTAGCGTTTTCTGAACAGGGGCTCAGGATTATCCGTAGCCGCCTGGTAAGTCACGGTAAAGTCGTTGAGCGAAGCCAGGGCTGCTTCCAGATCTGTACCCTCGCGCAGGTCAAAGGCATCGAATCCGCAGCGCTTGAGGAAAAACAGCTGGTCCTGGATGACATAGCCCACAGCGCGCAATTCACCCTGGTAGCCAAAGCGTTCCCGCAGCAGGCGCGCGGTTGAGAAGCCGCGGCCATCCATAAAAGTGGGAAAGTGCACGGCAATCAAGGGTGCTGATAAAAGCTCGGCGGCGACAGGCTCGACTTCTTCTTCGCTGTCGATCCAGGGCGCCAGGGTCTGGCCCTCTACTGGCGCGTCTTTCAGTTCGAGCCATTTTGCCAGGGGCACCAGCAACTTGCCCTGAGGCAAATCCCCGGAGAGATCCGCAGGGATCAGTTGCCACTCGTTATCGACAATCACATTGCCTTTAATGAGCCTTGGCATAGACGCGCTCCTTGAACAGATCCATACCAACGCGCTGGAAGGTGTCGATGAACTGTTCGTCGCCCTGGCGTTGCTCGACAAATACCTGGAGGATTTTGTCGATCACATCCACCACTTCATCCTGGTAAAAGGATGGGCCAAGCACGGCGCCGAGATGGGAGTCGCGGCTTGAGCTGCCGCCCAGCTGGATCTGGTAAAACTCCTCGCCCTTTTTATCGACGCCGAGAATGCCGATATTGCCCACATGATGGTGGCCACAGGCGTTCATGCAACCGGAGATGTTGAGGGTCAGGTCACCCAGGTCGTAGAGGTAATCCAGGTCGTCAAAGCGGCGCTGGATGGCCTCTGCCACGGGAATCGACTTGGCGTTGGCGAGCGAGCAAAAATCCCCGCCTGGGCAGCAGATCAGGTCAGTGAGAGTGCCGATATTGGGGGTGGCAAAGCCGAGGGCCTTGGCTTCCTGCCACAGCTCGAAGAGGCGGCTTTTTTCCACATCCCCCAGCACCAGGTTCTGGCTGTGGGTGGAACGCACTTCGGCAAAGGAATATTTGTCAGCCAGGTCGGCGATGGCGTCGAGCTGATCGGCGGTGACATCCCCGGGCGCGACGCCGGTCGGCTTGAGGGACAGGGTCACCGCAGCATAGCCCGCAACACTGTGTTCCCGGACGTTGCGTTGCAGCCATTTGCTAAAGGCGACATTCTCCCTGGCATGTTGCGCGACGGCGTTATCCACTGCTGCAACATCCACGGCCTTGTAGGCGGGGCGGGTAAAGAATTGCTTGTTGCGCTCTACCTCTGCCAGGGTCAGGGTGGTGGGATTGTCCTTGAGATGCTGCCACTCTTCCTCGACCTTTTGGGCGAACACTTCCGCCGTCCAGGCCTTGACGATAATCTTGATGCGGGCCTTGAACTTGTTGTCGCGACGGCCATAGCGGTTGTAAACGCGCAAAATGGCTTCGAGATAGGTAAGCAGGTGCTGCCAGGGCAGGAATTCGCAGATGATGCTGCCGACAATGGGCGTGCGCCCCAGTCCGCCGCCTACATAGACGCAAAAGCCGGTTTCGCCGTCGGCATTTTTGACGATTTGCAACCCGATATCGTGTACCTGGATCGCCGCGCGGTCCTGTTGAGAGCCGCTGACGGCGATCTTGAACTTGCGCGGCAAAAAGGCAAATTCCGGGTGGAAGGTGGACCACTGGCGGATAATTTCACACCAGGGACGGGGGTCTTCGATCTCATCGGGGGCGATGCCTGCGAACTCGTCCGAGGTCACGTTGCGGATGCAGTTGCCGCTGGTCTGGATGGCATGCATTTCCACTTCAGCCAGTTCGGCGAGGATATCCGGCACTTCTTCCAGATTGGGCCAGTTGAGCTGAATATTCTGGCGGGTGGTGAAGTGGGCGTAGCCCTTGTCGTAGGTGCGGGCGATATGGCCCAGTTTGCGCACCTGGCGGGATGACAGCATGCCGTAGGGTACGGCAATGCGCAGCATGGGCGCCAGGCGCTGGATATAGAGGCCGTTCTGCAGGCGCAGGGGCAGAAATTCCTGGTCGGTGATTTCGCCGTCCAGAAAGCGCCGGGTCTGATCCCGGAACTGGTCAACCCGTTGCTGGACGAGCTGGCGATCGATAGTGTCGTACTGATACATGGGGTTCCAGAGCAGTGAGTCTCATTGGGGGCGTAATCATACACAGATGGCCGCGCCCTGTCAGGTGGAGGGAAATCATAGGCCCAGTGCCCGTTGAGGGGAAAAACTTTTTTCCTCTAAAGGAATTCTTCTCTGGCATAAGTCATATTTTGAAATAAGTAGTGCCTTATTGAAGGTCTGCGTCACACCTGCTGATGAAGAGGGGGACATAAGCGCAAAGCGCTGTTAAAATGCCGGGCGATTTTACCCCATGACCCATACAGGCATTATCAGGAGAGCGGAATGAGCAACGCAGACCTCAACCAGCAAGCTGGCAACCATGATGCCGGCGATTCGAAAGTGGATGCCATTGCCGCAGTGGTGTTGATCTCTGTTGTGATCGTCACGGTGATTTTCTGGCTGACCAATCAGTAACGGATTCGGTACACATTAAAAAAGCGGCTCTGGCCGCTTTTTTAATGTGTGGGGATTTATCCGTTACATCCCGGCGCTGCGCAACACCAGCTTGACTACAGTGACTACCACGACAATGAACACCACGGTGAAAATAACGCCCGCTACGGCATAAACCTTGATGCTACCATGCTTGAAGTCGCGTTCGCGGTTCTTGTTGCTCTGTACACCCAGTGCACCCGCCAGCGTGCTTTTCAGCACATCCATAATGCCAAGCTTTTCCGGTTGGTCTTCCCGATCGCGGTTGTTGTCGTTCATCGTATCTCCGTTGTGTGCAGGACATCTGAAGTCTGAGGTAAATGCGTTTCGAAGCGCTTAACTATCTTGGCTTCAGACTTCAGACGTCCGACTTCATATCCAGTTTAATACCCCAACACCGGGCTGAGCCATCGTTCCAGTGCTTCCAGGCTGATACCCTTGCGCTGCGCCAGTGATTCCACCTGATCCCGCTGTACCTTGCCCACATTGAAGTAACGGGCTTCGGGATGAGAGAAGTACAGGCCGCTGACCGCGGCGGCAGGCAGCATGGCAAAGCTCTCTGTAAGAGATATGCCTGCATTCTCTTCGGCATCCAGCAGAGTAAACAGGGTGGTTTTCTCGGTGTGATCCGGGCAGGCGGGGTAGCCGGGGGCCGGGCGAATGCCCTGGTACTTTTCCTTGATCAGCTGTTCGTTGCTGAGTTGTTCATCAGTAGCATAACCCCAGAATTCCTTGCGCACACGCTCGTGCAGCCGCTCCGCCAGGGCTTCCGCCAGACGGTCCGCCAGGGCCTTGACCATGATGCTGTTGTAGTCGTCATGGTTGTCCTGGTACTGACGCGCCAGTTCCTCGGCGCCGATGCCGGTGGTCACCGCAAAGGCGCCCACATAGTCGGCAACGCCCGAATCCCGTGGCGCGACAAAATCTGCCAGGGAGTGCATCACATCGCTGGCGCCGGGCTTGATGGTCTGCTGGCGCAACTGGTGCAGCACGGCGATGGGCTGATCGCGGCTCTCGTCGGGGTAGACGGCGATGTCGTCTGCGCCGATGCGGTTGGCGGGCCACAGGCCGAACACTGCCCGTCCGGTGAGGTGCTTTTCCGAGATCAGTTTGGTCAGCATGGCCTGGGCATCGGCAAATAGGGAGCGGGCAACTTCGCCGACTTTTTCGTCCGACAGGATGGCCGGGTATTTGCCCGCCAGGTCCCAGGTGATAAAGAAAGGTGTCCAGTCGATATAGTCCACCAGTTCTTCGAGGGGATAATTGTCGATGACGGTGACGCCGGTTTTGCACGGCACGGGCGGCTGGTAGCTGGCCCAGTCCCACTGGAATCCGGCGGCAATGGCGTCTTCGTAGGGCAATGTGGTGCCGCGCGGTGCGCGGTTGGCGTTGCGCACCCTGACCTTCTCGTATTCTTCCTTGACCTCGGCGATCAGCTTGCCGCGGTGTTCCGTGCTGATCAGGCGGCTGGCGATGCCCACGGCGCGGGAGGCATCGGGCACATAAATAGCCTGACCGCGCAGGTATTTTGGTTCAATTTTCACCGCCGTGTGGGCCTTGGAGGTAGTGGCGCCGCCGATCATCAGCGGCAGCTCCATGCCGAGACGCTCCATTTCCGCTGCCACATGCACCATCTCATCAAGAGAGGGGGTAATCAGGCCGGACAGGCCAATGATATCCACGTTCTGCTCGACGGCAGTTTGCAGAATCTTGTCGGCGGGCACCATTACGCCGAGGTCGATCACCTCGTAGTTGTTGCATTGCAGCACCACGCCGACAATATTCTTGCCGATATCATGCACGTCGCCCTTCACTGTGGCCATCAGGATGCGACCATTGGCCTGGGCACCTTCCTGCTTTTCTGCCTCGATAAACGGTTGCAGATACGCCACCGCCTGTTTCATGACCCGAGCAGACTTCACTACTTGGGGCAGGAACATCTTGCCGGCGCCAAACAGGTCACCCACCACATTCATGCCGTCCATCAGCGGCCCTTCGATCACATCGAGGGGTTTGTCAGCCAGTAGGCGTGCCGCTTCGGTGTCTTCCTCTATATAGGCATTGATGCCTTTTACCAGGGAGTATTCGAGGCGTTTGTGTGGCGCCCAGCCGCGCCATTCCAGATCAGGTTTGGCCTCTTTCTGGCCATCGCTGCGGTATTTTTCCGCCAGAGCCAGCAGGTTTTCCGTGGCGTTCGTACCCTGTGAGGGAGTGCGGTTGAGGATTACATCTTCTACCGCTTCGCGCAGCTCTGCGGGCAGGTCGTCGTATACCGCCAGTTGCCCGGCGTTGACGATGCCCATGGTCAGGCCAGCGCGGATGGCGTGGTACAGGAACACCGAGTGAATCGCCTCGCGCACCGTATTGTTGCCCCGGAACGAGAACGACACATTGCTGATGCCGCCGGAGATCAGGGCGCCGGGCAGGTTGGCGCGGATCCAGGCGCAGGCCTCGATAAAGTCCACGGCATAGTTGTTGTGCTCCTCAATGCCGGTGGCCACGGCAAACACGTTGGGGTCGAAAATAATATCGTTGGGATTGAATCCCACCTGGTGGACCAGAATGTCATAACAGCGCTGGCAGATGGTTTTGCGGCGCTCCAGATTGTCGGCCTGGCCGTCTTCGTCAAACGCCATCACCACCACAGCGGCGCCATAGCGTTTGCACAGCCGCGCCTGGTGAATAAAGGATTCTTCACCCTCCTTGAGGCTGATGGAATTGACCACCGGTTTGCCCTGGATGCACTTCAGCCCGGCTTCGATCACATGCCACTTGGAGGAATCCACCATGATAGGGATGCGGGAAATATCCGGCTCCGAGGCCACCAGCTTGAGGAAGGTGGTCATCGCCTCCACCGCATCCAGCATGCCCTCGTCCATATTGATGTCGATGATCTGGGCGCCGTTGTCCACCTGCTCCCGCGCCACATCGAGGGCGGTGGCGTAATCGCCTTCCATCACCAGTTTTTTGAAGCGCGCCGAGCCGGTGACATTGCAGCGCTCGCCCACGTTGACAAACAGGGAGTCGCTGGTGATGTTGAACGGCTCCAGTCCTGACAGGCGGCAGGCGGGTTCCGGTTCGGGGATCGTGCGGGGAGCGAGACCTGCCACACCATCGGCGATGGCGCGGATATGGTCGGGGGTGGTGCCGCAGCAGCCGCCGACAATATTGATGAAACCGCTTTCGGCGAACTCGCGCAGTATGGCGGCGGTCTGGCGCGGGGTTTCGTCGTATTCGCCGAAGGCGTTGGGCAAACCCGCGTTGGGATGGACGCTTACCAGGGTGTCGGCGATGCGTGACAGCTCCTCCACATGGGGCCTCAACTGCTTGCCCCCCAGTGCACAGTTGAGGCCTATCGAGAACAGGCCGCCGTGACGCAGGGAGTTCCAGAAAGCCTCCGGCACCTGGCCCGACAGCGTCCTGCCGCTGGCGTCGGTAATGGTGCCCGATACCATCACCGGCAGGCGCACCCCTGTTTTGGCAAAACTGTTTTCCACCGCGAACAGTGCCGCCTTGGCGTTGAGTGTGTCGAACACGGTCTCGATCAGGATCAGGTCCACATCCCCTTTGATCAGGGCTTCCAGCGCCACCTCATAATCTTCGCAAAGCGCGTCGAAGGTGATATTGCGGGCGGCGGGATCGTTCACCTCCGGTGAAATGGAACAGGTGCGACTGGTGGGCCCGAGCACCCCGGCCACCCAGCGCGGGCGGTCAGGGGTGAGGGCGGTCATGGCATCGGCAGCCTG
>LADM01000035.1 GCA_000961645.1 Gammaproteobacteria bacterium BRH_c0
CTTCATCAAAAGAGATGTCGAGGCTTTGGAGAAATTCACGGTACTGTGTGGAATGTAGCAGTTCCGCATCGCGCTCGATACGCAGTTTGCCCAGCGCGGAGTTTTCAATAGTGAAGCGGAAAGGATTCTGTTCCTTGAGTTCGCCGCCAAATTTTTTGCGAAGTCTGCTGGCGATATCACTTACCGCCAGGTTGCCAAACTCTATCTCAAAGCCGGCGCGACGTGATTTGCCGTTCGCTTCCGTCTGCCTCGGAGGTGTAAAGAATACCGTGCTGGTGTCATTCATTAGCTGTCCATTGTGGAGTATGCGCTAGCCTGCCCCGTTTTTCTCCATCACTGCAATATAGTCGTCAGCGAGGCGATGGGTTTTCATCTCTTCCAGCATGGTCTTGCCCTGGGGATTGCGGGCGTTGATATCGCGGCCTTCTTCGAGGAAGAACTTCACAAACGTGGCAAAGCTTTCCGCCAGCATGCCGCGGTAGGCTTTTTCCAGCAGGTGGTAATCGGCGTTGACGCCTTCAGGTGGCTGGTAGGCCAGAAAGGATTTGATGCGCGCTTCGTCGAAGATTTCGCCGATGACTTTTTGCTTGTCTTTGCGTTGCTGGTTCATGTGCTATCCGGTATGTGGGCTGGGCGCGGCGGGTGACGCCGCGTTGCCGGGTTAAATCAGTTCGTTGAGTTTTTTCAGCAGGATTTCATTGACCTGCTGGGGGTTGGCCTGGCCCTTGGAGGCCTTCATGATCTGGCCGACAAAAAAGCCGATCATCTTGGGCCGCTTGCTGTCATCGGCGCTGCGGTAGTTGTCCACCTGGGCGCTATTGGCGGCGAGTACGTCTGCTACCAGGGCTTCAATGGCGCCGCTGTCGGACACCTGCTTGAGGCCGCGTTTTTCGATCACGGTGTCGGGATCGCCTTCACCGGTCCACACGCCTTGCAGCACTTCTTTTGCCATCTTGTTGGAGATGGTGTTGTCCTTGATACGCAGGATCATCTGGCCGAGCTGCACGGCGCTGACGGGCGAGTCGCCGATGGTTTTGTCCTCGCCATTCAGTCGTGCCGACAGCTCGCCCATAATCCAGTTGGCTGCCAGTTTGGCGTCGCCACAGACTTTGGTGGCCGCTTCGAAGTAGTGGGCCATGGTGGCGTCGTCGCCCAGCACGCCAGCGTCGTAGTCGGACAGGCCGTATTGTTCGACAAAGCGCTTGTGGCGCGCATCGGGCAGTTCCGGCAGGGTGCTGCGCAGTTGTTCGATAGTGGCGTCGTCGATCACCACCGGCAGCAGGTCGGGGCAGGGGAAGTAGCGGTAGTCGTTGGCTTCTTCCTTGCTGCGCATGGAGCGGGCGGTTTTGGTGTCGGCGTTGTAGAGGCGGGTTTCCTGGAGGATTTTGCCGCCGTCTTCGATCACATCGATCTGGCGTTCCACTTCCAAGGCAATAGCCTCTTCCATAAATTTAAAGGAGTTGAGGTTTTTGGTTTCGGTGCGGGTGCCGAGTTTTTCGTCGCCCTTCTTGCGCACCGAGATATTCACGTCAAAGCGCATGGAGCCCTGGGACATATTGCCGTCGCAAATCCCCAGCGAGGTGACAATGGAGTGCAGCTTTTTGGCAAAAGCCACGGCCTCTTCGGCATTGCGCATATCGGGTTCGGAGACAATCTCGATCAGCGGTGTACCGGCGCGGTTGAGGTCGATACCGCTCATGCCGTGGAAGTCTTCATGGAGTGACTTGCCTGCATCTTCTTCCAGGTGGGCGTGGTGGATGCGCACGCGCTTGTGGCTGCCGTCTTTCAGTTGGATGTCCACATGGCCGGGGCCGACGATGGGTTTGGCCAGCTGGGTGGTCTGATAGCCTTTGGGCAGGTCGGGGTAAAAATAATTCTTGCGCTCGAACACGGAGGTTTTGCCGATCTCCGCATCGATGGCCAGACCAAACATGATGGCGTAGCGGAAGGCCTGTTCGTTGGCCACCGGCAAGGTGCCGGGCATGGCCAGGTCAACGGCGCTGGCCTGGGTGTTGGGCGCGGCGCCAAAGGCGGTGCTGGAGCCGGAGAAAATCTTGGTTTTGGTGGCCAGCTGAACGTGTACTTCCAGCCCGATAACGGTTTCCCAGCTCATTGTTGGATCTCGCTTACGTTAGATTGGCAATGGCCTATTTTGCGCATGACGGCGTTGAAGGACATTTTCCGCTCCTCATTAACGGGCGTGTTAACTGCGGTGCTCAAATGCCCTTCGCCTTGTCCTGCCCAAAATATACTCATTGCGAGCGTGCTCATAGTCATGGGTTCTCTCTACCAGGTGGTTCTAGCCAATATCAGCCGGTTGCCGGGTATGCCAGTCGGTGGCCATCTGGTACTGGTGCGCCACATTGAGCATATGGGCCTCGCTGAAATAGTTGCCGATGATTTGCAGCCCCACCGGTTTGTTGTCCACCAGGCCGCAGGGGATGGACATGCCGGGCAGGCCCGCCAGGTTGGTGGAGATGGTGTAGATATCTTCGAGGTACATGGCAACCGGGTTGTCGCCCTTGCTGCCGAATTCGAAAGCGGGGTTGGGGCATGTTGGCCCGAGGATCATATCCACCTGCTCAAAGGCGCTGACGAAATCCTGCTTGATCAGGCGCCGCACCTGCTGGGCCTTGTTGTAGTAGGCGTCGTAGTAACCGGCGGAGAGGCAGTAGGCGCCGACCAGGATGCGGCGCTTTACTTCGTCGCCAAAGCCTTCGGCGCGGGTGCGCATGTAGAGGTCGCGCAGGTCTTGCGGTTCTTCACAGCGGTAGCCATAGCGCACGCCGTCAAAGCGCGACAGGTTGGCGGAAGCCTCCGCCGGGGCGATGACATAGTAGGCAGGCACTGACAGGGAGGAGTGGGGCAGCGATATGTCGTGCAGGGTGGCGCCGAGTTGTTCCAGCTGGCGCAGGGCATCCTGCACCACTTTGGCGGTGGCGGGGTTCAGGCCTTCGTCAAAGTATTCCTTCGGCACGCCGATCTTGAGGCCCGCGATGCTGTTGGTGAGGCCTGCCGTGTAGTCCGGCACTTCAAGGTCGAGGCAGGTGGAATCCCTGGGGTCGTAACTGGCCATGACGTTCATCATCAGTGCCAGGTCTTCTGCGGTGCGGGCCAGGGGGCCGCCCTGATCGAGGCTGGAGGCAAAGGCGATCATGCCCCAGCGCGACACCCGGCCGTAGGTGGGCTTGAGGCCGGAGATGCCACACAGCGCCGCAGGCTGGCGAATCGATCCGCCGGTATCGGTGGCGGTGGAGGCCGGTGTCAGGCGCGCGGCGATGGCAGCGGCGGAACCACCGGACGATCCGCCGGGCACGGTGTTGATATCCCAGGGGTTTTTCACCGGGCCGTACCAGCTGGTTTCGTTGGAGGAGCCCATGGCGAACTCGTCCATATTGGTCTTGCCCAGCACCACAGCGCCTGCCGCCAGAAAGTTGTCCACCACCGTGGCGTTGTAGGGCGGAATAAAATTGTCGAGCATCTTCGAGGCACAGCTGGTCCGCACTCCCTCGGTGCAGAAGATGTCCTTGTGGGCGATGGGTACGCCGCACAGGGGGTGTACGCCCTTGCCCGAGGCGCGCTGCTGGTCGGCGCTGGCGGCGCTGGCCAGGGCCTGGTCTGCCATCACGGTGATAAAGCTGTTGTAGACCGGATCGAGCCGCTGGATGCGGTCGAGGAAGTGCCGGGTCAGCTCGACACTGGAATACTCGCCACTGGCGAGTCCGGCGCTCAGTTGCGCAAGGGTTTTGTCATGCATGTGGTTACCAGATCCTGTGGAGGCTTTTGAAGGCGTGGGCCGTATTGTTTACCCAATAGTCTGCTGCCGCTTGTGCTTGCTTGATGACTGTTACTCGATGACTTTCGGCACCAGGTAAAGGCCATTCTCGGTGGCGGGGGCAATGGCCTGGAAGGCCTCGCGCTGGTCGCTTTCGCTGACCACGTCAGGGCGCAGGCGCTGCACGGCATCGAGCGGGTGGGCCATGGGTGCGATGCCGGTGGTGTCGGCAGCCTGCAGCTGATCCACCAGTTGCAGCACGTTGCCGAGGCTGCGGGTGGTGGCAGCGATGTTTTCCTCGGTGATGCGGATGCGGGCCAGCTCGGCAAGTTTTTCAATATCCGCTCGTTCGATAGTCATGGTATGATTCCCGTCTTTTTACAGGGGCAATTTACAGGGAATGGCCGCACAGGCGGCTATTCGGGGCAGGGGTGCAACGGTAGCATATTTGCGCCTTGCCCTGAATCCCTCCGGCGGCTAGAGTCGGCGCCCTTTGGCAGTTTTGGCATGGCCTCCCGGCCATTGGCATGGGCTGGCACTACATATTCCAGGCGAACTCTTCACAGGGCTCATCGCACAGGACACTCTACAAAGGATCATCTCCTCCTATGTTTAAACGGTTGCGCGGTCTGTTTTCCAATGACCTTTCCATTGACCTGGGAACGGCCAATACGCTGATTTATGTCAGGGACAAGGGCATTGTGCTCAATGAACCCTCCGTGGTGGCTATCCGTCATCACCAGGGGCAAAAGGTTGTTGAAGCGGTAGGTGTCGAAGCCAAGCGCATGCTGGGCCGTACCCCCGGCAACATCACCGCCATCCGTCCCCTCAAGGATGGCGTGATTGCCGATTTCCAGGTGACGGAGAAGATGCTCCAGCACTTTATCAAAAAGGTCCACTCCCACAGTTTTATCCCCCCCAGCCCGCGTGTGTTGATCTGTGTGCCCGCCATGGCCACAGAGGTGGAGAAGCGCGCCATCCGCGAGTCGGCCTTCAGCGCCGGCGCCCGCGAGGTGTTCCTGATCGAGGAGCCCATGGCGGCTGCGATTGGCGCTGGCCTGCCGGTTGAGGAGGCCTGTGGCTCCATGGTGGTGGATATCGGTGGTGGTACCACCGAGATCGCCATCCTGTCCCTCAACGGTGTGGTGTTTTCCGACTCGGTGCGGGTCGGTGGCGACCGCTTTGACGAGGCCATTTCCAATTTCGTGCGCCGCAAGTACGGCAGCGTGATTGGCGAGAGCACCGCCGAGCGCATCAAGATCGAGATCGGCAGCGCCTACCCGGGTACCGAAGTGCGCGAGATCGACGTGCGTGGCCGCAACCTGGCCGAAGGTGTGCCGAAAAGCTTTACCCTCAACAGCGACGAAATCCTCGAAGCCCTGCAGGAGCCGCTGGCGGCCATTGTCCAGTCCCTCAAGCGGGTGCTGGAGCAGTCTCCGCCGGAGCTGGCGTCGGATATCGCCGAAACCGGCATTGTCCTCACTGGCGGTGGCGCCCTGCTGCGGGATATCGACCGCCTGCTCACCCACGAGACCGGCCTGCCGGTAATTGTGGCGGACGAGCCCCTGACCTGTGTGGCCAAGGGCGGCGGCAAGGCGCTGGACATGATGGACAAGCGCCATCTGCAAGTGATGTCGAACTGAGCCTGAGGGCCTGTCCACACTAATTTGATTGTCGTCGCTGGCGTCCAATTTTTTGTCCAGCAAGGCGGAAGGAGAGAAGCATAGTGGGCCTATGGGAGCGACTGAGAGCCTGCCCCTCGAGCGTAGCGAGTGCTTTGGGTACAACGCAGCTGGGCGAAAAATTGGACCCAGCCCTGCGGGTTACGCCTGAAATAGCACCACTCTGCGTTACTTCTCGCTCATTTGGGGTGACCAAACTACGCTCGTCGTGCCTTGATTGGTGCTATTTCAGGCACAACGCCGACAATCAAATTAGTGTGAACAGGCCCTGAGAGGTGTCGCCATCAAGAGACTCTTTACTTCTGGCCCCTCCTCGCCGTTCAAGTTGCTTGTGCTGGGGCTGCTGGCCGCCATTCTGGTGGCCATCGACGGACTGACCGACTGGCTTGACCCGGTGACCGCCCGCCTCGAGCAGGCTGCCCTGCCCCTGCAATGGGTCACCAACGTTCCCGCCCGCTTGCGCGAGTGGGGCGACGAGGCGGTCATGTCGAAGGTGGAGTGGGAGAACGAAAACGACCGCCTGCGCCAGGAACTGCTGATCTATCGCGGCCAGTTACAGCGGATGGCGGCGATCTCCGCTGAAAACGCCCGCCTGCGCAACCTCCTCAACGCCACGGAGCTGCTCAAGGACCGGGTGTTGGTAGCGGAGCTGATCGGCGTTTCTACAGACCCCCTTACCCACACTATCGTCATCAACCGCGGGGTGGTGGACGGCGCCTACCTGGGCCAGCCGGTGCTTGATGATCGCGGCCTGATGGGCCAGGTCATCGAGGTCAGTGAACACGCCAGCACGGTGCTGCTGATTACCGATAACAACCACGCCCTGCCGGTGCAAGTGATCCGCAACGGTGTGCGCGCCATCGCCGAGGGCACCTCTGATTTCCGCCGCCTGTTCTTGCGCTATGTATCCCCGACGGTGGATATCAAGGTCGGTGACCAGCTGGTCAGCTCCGGGCTGGGGGGGCGCTTCCCGGTCGGTTATCCGGTGGGTGATGTGCTGGATATTCACCGCGATCCGGGTCAGCCGTTCATGACCGTGGAGGTGGAACCCGCCGCCAACCTGGAGCGCAGCCGCCACCTGTTGCTGGTGTTCTCCGAGGTCGAAACCTTCGCCCCGGCAACTGACGCCTCGAGTGCAGCCGGTGCAGCGGAATCCTCTGTCACGGAACAACAACCTGAAGGATCGGCCAGCCCCGAGCCTGGCGTGGATGGCGCGCCCGGCAATGACTAAACCGGTCTTTACCTTCACCTTTGGCCTCAGTTTGCTGCTGGCCCTGTGCCTGCATTTTTCACCCCTGCGCGGCGACCTGACATTCTGGCGACCACTGGTGGTATTCCTGGTGGTGCTGTACTGGCTGTTGCGCGAGCCCCACCAGCTGGGGCTGGGTTTTGCCTGGATGATGGGCCTGTTGCTGGATATTCTCGCCAGCGGCATTCCCGGCCAGCGCGCCCTTGCCATGCTGTTGTGCGCCTACCTGCTGCAACTGGCGGGAGAGCGCCTGCAGCATTTTTCAGTGTGGCACCAGATGATGGTGGTGGCCGTACTGGCGGTGGTGTACCAGATGGTGGTTATCCTGGTGTACCTGATGGCCGGTTACGACGCCGATAGCTGGCGGATGTTCTACCCGGTGCTGACCACGGTGCCGCTGTGGCCACCGCTGGCCTGGGTACTGTCGCGGATTTATCAGCCGGATTAGGGAAAATAAGCAATGACCAAGAGCCCCGATTTTATCCTCGCTTCCACCTCGCCCCGGCGCAGGGACCTGCTGGAGCAGATCGGGGCGCGTTTTGTGATAGTCCCGGTAGCGGTGGACGAAACACCCCTGGCCGACGAACATCCTGCCCACTATGTCACCCGCCTTGCCCGCCTCAAGGCCTGTGCCGGGGCTGCTGGCCAGGGCGGTCTGCCGGTGCTGGGTGCCGATACCACGGTGGCGCTGGCACAAAACCCCATGGGCAAACCTGCCGATGAAGAACAGTGCGTGGGTATGCTGATGGCGCTGTCGGGCACCACCCACAGCGTTTACAGCGCGGTCGCCATGGCCCAGGGTGAGCGTATCGAGAGTCGCCTGTCAGAGACCCGGGTGCGCTTTCGCCCGCTCCACATCGACGAGTGTCGCGCCTACTGGCGCAGCGGCGAGCCCGCCGACAAGGCCGGAGGCTATGCCATCCAGGGGTTGGGGGCGATTTTCGTCGAGTCCATCGAAGGCAGTTATTCCGGGGTGGTGGGCCTGCCATTGGCACAGACCTGGGCGTTGCTAACATTGTTCGGCATCCCCTGCTGGCGGGGTGTAGCGGGCGGAGCCACGGATACGTATTCGCACCAGGATTCATCCAGCACTTTCAACAAGGGATTGGCCCCATGAGTTCCGAGATTCTCGTCAATATCACCCCCATGGAAACCCGGGTCGCCCTGGTGGAAAACGGCGTGCTGCAGGAAGTGGCAGTGGAGCGCGCCCGACGCCGCGGTATCGTTGGCAATATCTACAAGGGCAAGGTGGTGCGGGTGCTGCCGGGTATGCAGGCGGCGTTTGTGGATATTGGTTTGGCAAAGGCGGGATTCCTGCACGCCGACGACATCATGCCTCCCGCCGGTGTGGAGCGCTCTGCCACGGGTGATCGCTCTGGCAGCGGTTCTGATAAACCCGGCAACGCCACCCCCGATATTCGCCAGCTGGTGCGCGAGGGGCAGATGATCGTGGTGCAGGTGCTCAAGGACCCGATCTCCACCAAGGGCGCGCGCCTCACATCGCGCCTGTCGGTGTCATCGCGCTACGTGGTCTATATGCCCGATGTGAACCATGTGGGGGTTTCCCAGCGCATCGAAACGGAGGAAGAGCGCGAGCGCCTGCGCAACGCCCTGTCCTCGGCCTTGGAACAGCTGTTCGGTGCCGAGTCCTCGGCGAAGCAGGGTTATATCCTGCGTACCGCAGCAGAGGGCGCCTGCAGCGACGAAATTCGCAGTGATGTGCAGTTTCTCCACCGCCTGTGGCAACTGATTCAGGACAAGATCAGCACGGTGCGCGAGCTGAGTTGCATCTACGAGGACCTGCCGCTGTCACTGCGCGCCCTGCGCGACATGCTGCGCCCCGATGTGGAAAAGGTGCGGGTCGACTCCCGCGAGGTGTATGCCCAGATGGTGAGTTTTGCCGAGCTCATCAACCCGGATATGGTGCCCCTGCTGGAGCACTACCCCGGCGAGCGCCCGCTGTTTTATCTGTACAACATCGAGGACGAGATCAACCGCGCCCTGGAACGCACCGTGCAGCTCAAGTCCGGCGGCTACCTGGTGATCGACCAGACCGAAGCGATGACCACGGTGGACGTCAATACCGGCGCGTTTGTGGGGCATATCAACCTTGAGGAAACCATCTTCAAGACCAACCTCGAGGCCGTCACCGCCATCGCCCGCCAGTTGCGCCTGCGCAATCTCGGCGGCATCATCATTATCGACTTTATTGATATGGGCGAGGCCGAACACCGCCGCCAGATTCTTCGCACCCTCGAAAAAGCCCTGGAGCGCGACCGCGCCAAAACCGGCATCACCACGGTGTCGGAACTGGGGCTGGTGGAGATGACCCGCAAGCGCACCAGCGAGAGCCTCGGCCAGATACTGTGCGAGGCCTGCCCGGTGTGCGAGGGTCGCGGTCGTCTCAAGTCGCCGGAAACCGTGTGCTATGACATCATGCGGGAAATTCTGCGCGAATCCCGCGCCTTTGAATGCGAGAAAATTCTGGTGTTGGCCTCACAGGTGGTGATCGACCGGCTGCTCGACGAGGACTCCCCCAATGTCGCCGACCTTGAGGAGTTTATCGGTCGCCCGATCCAGTTCCGGGTAGAGACACTGTATTTCCAGGAACAATACGACATCATTCCGGTGTAGCAGGTTGGCAGTGCTGAAGTTTGCAGGGAATGTCATCAAAAATCTTTGGCTGCTCGCCGCAGTGCTGGTCATTCTGTGCGCCGTTGTGGTGGTGCTTGGTCGCGAACTGCTGCCGGTTGCCAATCGCTACCAGCACGAGATCAACAGCTTTCTCTCCGAAAAAACCGGCCTGCAAATCCGCACTACCCGTATTTCCGGTGCCTGGGTTGGCCTGACGCCGCGCCTCAGTGTGCGCGGCGTCAGGGTTCTTGATGGCGCCGGCAAACAGGAGGCGGTGAGCATTGGCCGGGTCATCGCCGAGCTCAATCTGCTCAAGAGCATTGGCAGCATGGAGCTGGTGTGGGAAGGGCTGGAGGTACAGGATGTCTCAGTGACTGCCGTTGAAGACGGGGATGGTATCTGGTCTGTGGCCGGTGTCCCCCTCGGCGCTGGCGATGGCAGCAAGTTGGCCTATGTGCGCGACCTGATTGCCCACACCCGCTTTTTGCGTATGGACAATGTGGCAGTGAACCTGGATTTTTATTCAGGCAGCCGCACCACCCTCTATGGCAGTGAAGTGCAGAGCGATAACAGTGAAGGCTTTCACCGCACTGTAGCCACCCTGGCCCTGGACGAGGCCGACGATGATGCGGCCCGTCTTGTTTTCGAAGGCCGGGGTGATCTGGCCGACAGCGATGATTTTAGTGGTCAGGGATTTCTGCAGCTCAAGCGCATCAACTTTGATGGCAGCCTCAGCACCATTGCTCGCCACTGGTTTCCCGATCAGGTGGCGCAGATGGGGGCCATCGACACCGATATTGATCTGTCCCTGTGGTTTGACTGGCGCAACAACAGCCTGGTCAATGGCCGCGGTACCCTTGAGGTGGCGGAAGTGCCCCTCAACTGGATGGCAGATGCCAAACCCCTGCGCCAGCTCAGCGCCGATGTTACCGCCTGGTATCAGCACGGCGAGGACTGGGGGCTGCGCCTGCAAAACCTCCAGGCGGAGTGGTCAGGGGAAGCTATCGAACCCCTCAACCTGATGCTGCGCCAGCGGGTGGGCAAGCGCTGGGGTGAACTGGATATTGTGCTGGATCATCTCGATCTGGTGGTGGTGAATGACCTGATCCACAAAAGCGGCTTGCTGGATGAGAAATTCGACAGCGTGCTGCAAACCCTCGATCCCCGCGGTGCGCTTCGCAATGTGGTGCTGGATCTGGATTTCAGCACTGAGCAGCCCACCATGGTGGTGCGCGGCAATATGGCAGATGTCTCTGTGGCTTCCTGGCGCGGCGCTCCGGCGGGGCGCGGTATCAACGGCTACTTCGAAGCCACCGGGCGCGAAGGCTTTATCGAGATCGACAGTCCCTCCGGCTTTGCCATGCACTATCCCCAGGTGTATGAGGATTTCATGCCCTACGGTGCGGTGCGGGGGCGGGTCGACTGGCGCTGGCGCGAGGACCGGCATCAGGTCGAGGTGGCCAGCGGCCCCATCAGCATTGATGGCGAGGAGGGGCGCGGCACGGCGTTTCTGTACCTGAATCTGCCCACCCGCAAGGATGAATTCGAGCCCGAGATGTCCCTGATGGTGACCCTGCGGGACAGCCATTCCCGCTATGTCGACCGCTACCTGCCGACAGTGCTCAGCCCGCAGCTGAGAGACTGGCTGGATAGCGCCATCGGTGACAGCGAGGTGCCGGAGGCGGGTTTTATCTGGCGCGGATCACTGAAAAAGGACAACCACCAGGGCCGCACCATTCAGGTATACGCGAGGGTGGAAAACGCCAATCTCAATTACCAGCCGGGTTGGCCACCCCTCAGCGCGGCGCAGGCCACCCTGCTGGTGGATGATCGCGACCTGGATGTGTGGGCTGACGGCGCCCGGGTTGGCAAGGCTACCCTGCACAGCGCCCGCGCCCGTCTGCGCAGCCCTGGTGATCGTGGCCCGCTGCTGGCCATTAACGGCCAGCTCAGCGTGGAGGCAGGAGATGGTCTGGCCATCCTTGTCGAATCGCCCATTGGTAGCGGGTTGCAAAACCTCAGGGACTGGCAGTTAAGCGGTGCCAGCGATGTCGCCCTGGATCTGGCTATTCCCCTCAGCAAAAACAAGGACGGTGAAAAATACAACGTCAAGGCCACGCTGTCTGATGCCCGCCTTGAGCTGCCTGGCACAGCGGTGGATATCAGCTCGATTGACGGCGCTGTGAATTTCTCCCTCAAACAGGGCCTGCACGCCAAGGCCATTGCCGGGCTATTCCACGGCAAGCCCCTCAAGGCAACCATCAAAAGCGACAAGAACAGTACCCGGGTCAGCCTTGATGGCGCCATCAGTGGCGACGGGTTGGCCCCTTACCTGGGCCGCTACGCCGGGCGTGTTGAGGGTGTTGCTGCCCTGACCGGACAGTTGAAAATTCCCCTGGGCAGCAAGGGTGCGACGCCGGTATTGACGCTGGAATCCGACCTCAATGGCTTTGCCATCGATCTGCCTGAACCCTTCGGCAAGAGTGCCGAGGCGACCCGCAACTTTGCCACCCGCTTGCGTTTTCGCGGCGCCGATATTGTGGTGGATGGCCAGATTGGCGATGAAGTGTCTGCCATCTGGCAGATCAGGGATGGCAAATTCCGGCGCGGCGAGGTGAGCCTGCTGTCCGGTTCTGCGCAACTGCCAGCCCGAAACGGGTTGCTGGTGAGCGGCGCTATCCCCAGCTTTGACTGGAGCCGCTGGCAACCGCTGCTGGAGGGCAGTGATATCTCCAGCGCCGAGATCGGGGAACTGACCCCGCAACTTGATCTGCGTTTCGGGGATCTGCTGGTCAACGACTTCAGCCTCGGCTGGACCAGCCTGAAGGGCGGGCTGGAAAAAGGCAAGTTGTGGCGCTTTCAGGTGGAAAGCGAACGTGCCGCAGGCGAAGTATTGCTGGGTGGCGAGCGCCTGGTGCTGCGCCTGGACTATCTCAATCTGCCCCAGCCGACACCTGAGCCGACTGCGGAGGATGGGGCTGTAGCGCCGCAAGCAGCGAGTGTCGAGCCGGGTGAGGAGGAGCAATTGCCGGAGGGGTTCCTCGACAGCCTGGAGCCAGCCGATATTCCCGCCCTGGATTTTGCCGCCAAGCGCATCAGCCTGGGGGACAGCGAGCTGGGCACGCTGGCCTTCTGGTCAACCCCGGTCGACAACGGCGTGCGCTTTGAGCATATCAACGGCACCATCAGGGGGATTACTCTCGGTGCCGAGCAGGACAGCGACCAGCCCGAGCTGGAGTGGTTGATGGATTCGGCGGGCCACCATACGCGCTTTTCCGGCAGCCTGAGTCTGTCCAACCTGGCTTCCACCCTCGAGCTGTGGAAGGTGCCCCGTATTATCGACAGTGAGCAGGGAGCCTTTCACATGGAGCTGGAGTGGCCGCAGCGCCCCTGGGAGTTCTCACCGCGGATTTTTGCCGGGAACATCGGTCTCGATCTGGAAGACGGCCAGTTCTACCGCGCCACAGGGGTTGCTACCAATACGTTCTTCCGGCTGGTCAGCCTGCTCAATTTCGACACCTGGCTGCGCCGCCTGCGCTTTAATTTCACTGACCTGTTCAATCAGGGGGTGAGTTTCGACCGCCTGCGCGGCGGGCTGGCATTCGACAATGGCGTGGTTCGCTTTGACGAGCCCATTGTTGTCTCCATGCCGTCCGGCAAAATCCGCCTGCTGGGCAGTGCCGACATGATCACTGAACAGCTGGATGCGCGCCTGGTGGCCACCCTGCCGGTGGGCACCAACCTGCCCTGGGTGGCGGGGGTGCTGGGCGGCTTGCCCGCCGCCGCCGGGGTTTATCTCACCGGCAAACTGTTCAAAAAGCAGGTGGATCAACTCTCCAGCCTCAGTTACAGCGTGACCGGCTCCTGGGATGACCCGGATCTCGAGGTGGACAAGATCTTCAGCGACAAAACCGATTTCGAAGCAGTGGAAAAGCAGCCCGATGAAAGCAGCAGTAGTCCAGACAAGGGGTGACAAGGGCCTGGAGGGTAACCTCGCAGACTGTGCGCACTGGCTTGATCGCGCCACGAAAGCCGGTGCGGCACTGGTGGTGTTGCCGGAAAACTTCGCTTATTACGGATGTCGCGGGCTGCCCCGCGCTGGAGCCGATGAATCCACGCCCGATGGCCCGGTGCGCCGGTTCCTCGCCAGTCAGGCAAAGCAGCAGGGGGTGTGGCTGCTGGGTGGCACCATTCCCGTTGCCGACACCCCGGATGACAAGCCCCACGCCGCCTCCCTGCTGCTGTCCCCGCAGGGGGAAGAGGTGGCCCGCTACAACAAGATCCACCTGTTTGATGTGGATGTGGAGGAAACCGGTAAAAGTTACCGCGAATCGGACGATTACCGCCACGGTGGCGATGTGGTGGTGGCGCCCACCCCCTTGGGCAATCTCGCCCTCAGCGTGTGCTATGACCTGCGCTTTCCCGAGCTCTACCGGGAAATGACCGCCCGCGGCGCAGAAATCCTTGCCGCACCCTCGGCCTTTACCGCCGCCACCGGCAGGGCCCACTGGGAGCTGCTGCTGCGCGCCCGCGCGGTGGAAAACCTCTGCTATGTGGTGGCCGCCAATCTTGCTGATCGCGATCACCCCAGTAAAGCCACCTGGGGTGGCTCTGCCATTGTTGATCCCTGGGGCAAGGTGTTGGCGAGCCTGGACGATGAAGAGGGTTTTGCCATTGCCGACATCGACCTGGAGCGGCTGCACAGCCTGCGGCGTCAGATGCCGGTGCTCAGTCACCGCCGACTCTAGGTCTGCTCCAGGCAGGCGGGTATGACGGCCGATCCCGGTTGCGCCCTTGTTCGCGGCGGACTGCTTGGCTAAGATACGCCCCTCATTTCCCACAGCATTATCCCTATGTCTATTTTTGATTTTGCCGATGGCCGCGAAGGGTATTACGGCCAGTATGGCGGTACGTTCCTGCCCGAGATCCTCGCCGCCACTATCGAGGAATTACAGGACTGCTTTGCCCGCTGCAAGGAAGACCCGACCTTCTGGCAAGAGTATGTGGATCTGCTGCAATCCTATTCAGGCCGCCCCACGCCGGTGACCCACCTGGCGAATCTGTCGAAACAACTTGGCGGTGCGCAAATCTACGTCAAGCGCGAAGATCTCAACCACACCGGTTCCCACAAGATCAATAATGTGCTGGGCCAAGGCCTGTTGTGCAAGCGCCTGGGCAAAACCCGGGTGATTGCCGAAACCGGCGCCGGTCAGCACGGTTACGCCACCGCCACCATGGCGGCGCGCTTCGGCTTTGATTGCACCATTTATATGGGTGCCGTGGATGTGGCGCGCCAGCGCCCCAATGTGTTCTGGATGGAGCGCATGGGGGCCAAGGTTGTCGCGGTGGAAGATGGTCAGAAAACCCTCAAGGACGCCATCAACGAGGCGTTGCGCGACTGGGTGACCAATATGCACAACACCCACTATGTGCTCGGCACCGCCTGCGGTCCCCACCCCTTCCCGGAAATGGTCAGTTACTTCCAGTCCATTATCGGTCAGGAGGCGCGCCAGCAGATCGTCAAGGTGGCGGGCAGGTTGCCGGACCGGGTCTACGCCTGTGTCGGCGGCGGCTCCAACGCCATTGGTATTTTCCAGGGCTTTCTCGATGACAGTGGTGTGGAGCTCGTCGCCTGCGAAGCCGGTGGCCATGGGCCAGGTTCCGGTATGCACGCCGCCCGTCTGGCGTACCCGGATGCCTCGGTTGGCGTTGCCCAGGGCTTCAAGACCTACTTTTTGCAGGATGACAACGGCAATATGCTGGAGACCCACTCCATCGCTGCCGGTCTCGACTATATCGGCGTCAATCCGATCCTGGTGCACCTGTGGGAGAACGACAAGGTGCGCTTTACCGCCGCTACTGACGAGCAGGTGCGCGAAACCATCAAGCTGGTGATGCGCACTGAGGGGCTGATTCCCGCGCTGGAAAGCACCCACGCCTTTGCCATGGCCATCGAGGAAGCGCCGAAGATGGGTGTGGACGAGGTAATCCTGATCAATCAGTCGGGCCGTGGCGACAAGGATATCTTCACCATTGCCGACGCCCTCGACGACAAGAGCTGGAAACAGTTTATCGCCAGCAAAGCGAAGGAATATGATCTTGAAAAGTAACGGCCTCGAGCAATACCTTCGCGAGCGCAGGCAGCACAAAGACCTGCTGATCATGACCCATGTGGTGTGCGGCTACCCTTCCTTCGAGGACAACTGGAAAGAGCTGGAAATCATGGCGGAATTTGGCGTCGACATCGTCGAGCTGCAATTCCCCTTTTCCGAGCCCAGCGCCGACGGTCCGCTGTTTGTGCGCGCCAATGAGCTGGCCCTCAAGCGCGGGGTTACCCCGGCTGACTGTTTTGCCTTTATGGAAAAAGTCAGCAAGCACTTCCCCTTTAAAGTGCTGATGATGGGCTATTACAACACCGCCTTTAAAATGGGCGTTGACACCTTCCTGCAACGGCTGGTGGCTGCCGGTGGCTGCGGTTATATCCTGCCCGATTTGCCAGTGGATGAGGCTGTTGAGCTGCACCGCCTGTCGCAGCAGTATGATCTCGCGCCAGTGGTGCTGATGACTCCCACCAGCACCGAGCGCAATCTCGCCAAACTCGGCGGCGCTGCTCGCGGCATGGTGTATGCCGTGGCCCGCAAGGGTGTGACCGGTAGCAAGACGGATATGAGCGACGAGCTCAACCAGTTCCTCGCCCGCTGCCGACAGCACACCAGCCTGCCCATTGGTGTCGGTTTTGGTGTCAGCGGTAAGGATGATATCGACTTTTTGCGCGGTCGGGCCGATATGGCCATTATTGGCACCGCGGCTCTCAAGGCCTGGGAAGAGGGCGGTGAGCAACAGCTCAGGGACTTTTTCACCCGGCTGGGGATATAGGGAAGCAGGATCATTTTGGGGTCGGGTAAAAAAAGGTAAGCAGCTCCCCATCAGCGCCGGATCAATAGTAGACTCACTTCATTTGCACAGATGATGGAGCGGGTACCTTGCTGAAGAAAGTTGTTGCCTTGCTGTTGCTGGCAGTCCTGTTCTGGGTCGCTTACCTATTCCTGTTTTCTTCTGAAAAATCCACCGGGGCCAGCGCTGCTGCGCAGAGGGCGCAGTCTGCGCCCACGGTGCGCGTCGATGAGGCCCGCATCGAACCGCTGGCTGACAGCCTTGAAGCGTTGGGCACCATTCGCGCCGAGGAAGCGGTGGAGATCACGGCCAATGTGTCCGCCAAGGTGGAGTCGGTCAATTTCACTGATAATCAGCGGGTGCAGGCCGGGGTGGTGCTGGTGGAGCTGGACGCAGACAGCACCAGGGCGCGGCTGCAGGAAGCTGAAGTTGTCCTGCGTGAGGACCAGCGCCTGCTGCGCCACTATCAGGATCTCGACAGGAATGCCGCAGTCTCCAAAACCATGCTGGAAGAACAGCGCTCCAAGGCTGCTGCCAGCGCCGCCCGGGTGGCGGAGGTGCGTGCAGAATTCAAGGATTTCACCATCGTCGCTCCCATCGGCGGTGTGCTGGGTACCCGCCGGGTCAGTCCAGGCTCGCTCGTCAGCCCTGGCACAGTGGTGACTACCCTCGATGCCATCGCGACCCTGAAGGTCGACTTCACGGTGCCGGAGCGCTGGATCAGCCAGCTTGAGCCGGGCCAGACAATCACTGCCACTTCCATTGCCTGGCCGGACAAAACCTTCGAGGGCACTGTGGCCAGCATTGGCACCCGGGTCGATCCAATCACCCGCGCAGCTCATGTTCACGCCCTGATGGATAACGCCGACCTGCTGCTGAGGCCCGGCATGTTGCTGGGTATCCGTCTGATGAGCGAACCGCGCCCAGCGCTGATGGTGTCGGAAAAGGCGGTGATCCAGGAGGGTTCCTCGCGGTTCGTCTATGCACTCCAGGCGGATAACAGCGTCGAGCGCCGCACGGTGACGCTGGGCAAGCGCCGTCCCGGACTGGTGGAAATCGTCGCCGGTCTTGAGGCCGGTGAGCAGGTGGTGGTGGAAGGTACCCAGAAAATACGCGCCGGCACCGTCGTGCAGATAGCCGCCGACAACGGAGCATCCTGACCGTGTTCCTCTCCGACCTGTCCGTCAAGCGCCCCACCCTGGCGATTGTCGCCAGCGCCCTGCTGGTGGTGTTTGGCATCATGTCCTTCACCCAGCTGCCGCTGCGCCAGTACCCCGATGTGGACCCTCCTATCGTCGGGATTGACACCACCTACCGCGGCGCGTCGGCGGAGATCGTCGACACCAAGGTGACCCGCGTGCTGGAGGATCAGCTCAGCGGTATCGAGGCCATCCGCTATATCGATTCTGTCAGCAGCGACGGTTATTCCCGGATCACCATTGAATTCGAGATCGAGCGCGATGTGGAGGCGGCGGTCAACGATGTGCAGCAAGCCATTGGCCGCATCATGCCGCAACTGCCCGAGGCGATTGACGCACCGAGGGTGCGCAAGGCCGATGCCAATGCCAATCCCATCATGTGGTTCAACCTCACCAGCGATAACCTCAATGAACTGGAGCTGTCCGATTACGCCCGCCGGGTGATTGTCGACCGGCTGTCGGTGGTGGACGGAGTGGCTCTGGTGATTGTGGGCGGCGAGCGCGAATACGCCATGCGCATCTATCTCGACCGCCGCAAGCTGGCGGCCCGGGAGCTTACCGTCAACGATATTGAGGATGCCCTGCGCGCCGAGAATATCGAGTTGCCCGCCGGGCGCATCCAGTCCGACTGGCGCAATTTCAGCGCCCGCATCAGCCGCGTGTACCACTCGCCGGAGGACTTTGCCCGACTGGTGATCAAGCGCGGTGCTGACGGCCACCTGGTGCGGCTGGGCGAAGTGGCGCAGATATCCCTCGCGGCCGCCGATGACGAAAGCCTGTTTCACCGCGACGGCACCAGCATGATTGGCCTCGGTATCGTCAAGCAGTCCCAGGCCAACACGGTCGATGTGGCGGATCGCGCCAAAGCCGAGGTGGCGCGTATCAATCCGATACTGCCCGAGGGCATGACCATCGAGAGCAGCAGCGACAACTCGATCTTCATCGCCAGCGCGGTCAGGGAGGTGTATGTCACCCTGGCCATCGCCATGGTGATGGTGGTGCTGGTTATCTACCTGTTTCTGGGCAATGTGCGGGCCACCCTGATCCCGGCCATCACCGTGCCCATTTCCCTGATTTCATCCTTTATTCTGGTCTACGTGCTGGGTTTCACGATCAATATCCTGACCCTGCTGGCGCTGGTGCTGGCTATCGGCCTGGTGGTGGACGACACCATCGTGATGCTGGAAAACATCCACAGCCGTATCGAAAAGGGTGAGCCGCCCATGCTCGCCGCCTATCACGGCGCGCGTCAGGTGGGTTTTGCCATTATCGCCACCACCCTGGTGCTGATTGCGGTGTTTGTGCCGCTGATGTTTTTGCAGGGCAACATCGGTCGGCTTTTTACCGAATTTGCCCTCACCATTGCCGCCGCTGTCGGCTTCTCGAGCTTTGTGGCCCTGACATTATCGCCAGTCCTCTGTTCGCTGATTCTGAAAACGGACACCAAGCGTTTGCATTTTATCGATGCCCCGATGCGCTGGATTGAGAAGGGCTATGACCGCGCCCTGCGCGCCGAGGGTAAATCGGTGGTGTTCCTGCTGTCGATACTGGGGGTGGCCGTGGTGGCCATTGCCCTGCTGCTGACCAAGCTGCCCAGCGAGTTCGCGCCGGAAGAAGACAGCGGCCTGATGATCATGGTGTACCGCGGACCGGAAGGGGCCAACTTCAACCAGACCCGCAAAACGGTGCTGGAGATCGAGGATAAGTTGCTCGCCAATTTTGACGCCCTGTCCCTGGAGCGCTTCCAGTTGCGGGTGCCTTCCTTCGGCGGCAGCGCCGGGGTCAACACCGGCATGGCGTTTGTCGGCTTTGTGCCCTGGGAGGAGCGCGAGAAAAGCATTATGGAATTGCGGCCCAAATTCTATGAGTTGCTGTCAACCATTCCCGATGGCCGTATTTTCATGATCAACCGCTCGGGCCTGACATCCGGAGGCATGGGCCAGCCTGTGCAGGCGGTGATCGGTGCAGATACCTATGAAGAGCTGGCCGAGTGGCGCGAAAAGATTCTCAGCTACTTCCAGGATCACCCGATATTGCAGAATATTGATATCGACTTCGCGGTGAATTCCCAGCAGGTGGCGGTCAATGTCGACCAGCAGCGCGCCGCAGATCTGGGAGTTTCTGTGGCCAATGTCGGGCGCACGCTGGAAACCATGCTGGGCTCGCGGGTGGTGACTACCTACCTGGAGCGCGGTGAGGAATACGATGTGATTCTCGAGGGGCTGGAAACGGATTTCCGCTCCCCGGACGATTTGCAGCAAATCTATGTGCGCTCCGATCGCAGCGGTGAACTGGTGCCCCTGGCCAGTGTTGTTCAGGTAGCGGAGCAGGGGGTTTCCCCCAGCCTGCCGCGCTACAACCGCCGCCGGGCGCTCACCCTGAGTGCCGATATCGCTCCGGGCTACGCCATGGACGCCGCTATCGAGGCAGTGCAGACCATGGTCAGGGAGGAACTGCCCAGCACCGCATCCATCGATTACAAGGGACAGTCCCTGGAATACGTCCGCGCAAGTGGCTCGGTGCTGTTTGTCTTTGTCCTCGCGGTCGTGGTCGCCTACCTGGTGATGGCGGCGCAGTTTGAAAGCTTTCTGCACCCCCTGCTGATCCTGTTGACGGTCCCGCTGGCCACGGCGGGGGCGTTGCTGGGGCTGTATCTGACGGGGCAGACCCTCAATATTTTCAGCCAGATAGGCTTGGTGATGTTGATTGGCCTGGCGGCGAAAAACGGCATTCTGATTGTCGAGTTTGCCAACCAGATGCGGGATCAGGGCAAGCCCTTTGAGGAGGCGCTGTTCAGCGCTGCCCTGCAACGGCTGCGGCCGATTTTAATGACGTCACTGACTACAGTGGTGGGTGCGGTGCCGCTGCTGCTGGCGTTTGGCGCCGGGGCCGAAGCCCGCTTTGTGCTGGGTGTGGTGATCTTCTTCGGAGTGCTGGTGGCGACCCTGCTTACTCTCTTTGTGCTGCCTGCCGCCTATCTGATGCTGGCCCGCAACAGCAGTACACCGGGGCGAGTGGCGAAAAAAATCCGTGTGCTTCAGGAAAAGGAGATTTCACCGGAAAGCTGAGCGGATAGGAGATGAGATGCAAGCCCTCTCCCATCTCCAGCCTCATATCCGCGTTACTGCTGCGGCGGATATTCAAACACCTTCACCACCTGGCGCACGCCCTTGGTCGAGCTGGCTACCCTGGCCGCCTTGTTGCCCAGCTCGGGGAATACCAGGCCCATCAGGAAGACCACACCGTTTTCGGTGATCACCTTGATCTTGCTGGAATCAATGTCCTTGTAGGCGATCAGCTTGCTCTTCACCTTGGTGGTGATCCAGCTGTCGTTGGAGCGCGACAGCAGGGACGACTCAGGCTGTACCTGTATCTCATTGTGGACCTGGCGCACACCGCGAAAACGCCTGGCGGTATCGCCGGCGATGGAGCGCAGTTCTTCTCTCGGCACCTGACCCGTCAGCAGTATTACTCCGTTGAAGGCGTAAACATTGACGTGGGCGCGCTCCAGGTCGTGGGCGGCTTTCTTGATATTGACGCCAATCCCGGTTTCGAGCTGGAAATCGTCAATATCCGTGCCCAGGGTGGTGCGGGTGGGGTCCGGTTGAATGGGCTCATCGCGCACTGTATGGATGATGTTGGTACAGCCTGACAGCAACACTGAAAGTAACAACAGACTGGTCGAAACAGTCACCAGGGTTTTCGTCACGGATTATCCTCCAAATAAATGCAGTTCAATAAGTTCGCAAAGGGTGAAAACAGAAAGTAGCTGGATTTCCTGGATGCGGTAGGCGTCCGGGGTGTCAACGCGGACTTCGACATCCTCGCCGGTGAGTAGTGCCGAGATATTGTTGTCTCCGGGGCCGGTAAAGGCGATTACCGTCATCTCCCTGTCGTGGGCGGTTTGGGTGGCCTGCACCAGGTTGCTGGCGTTGCTGTTGGCGCTGAACAGTACCAGGATGTCGCCGCTGCGGCTCAGGGCGCGCAGCTGGCGGCTGTAGATTTCGGTGAAGTTGGCCTGTTGGCTGAGGCCGGTTTCCACCACCGTGTCGGAGGACAGGCAGAAGGCGGCAAAGCCGGGGCGTTCAATGCGGTACTGGTTAAGTAACAGGTAACTCAGGGTCGACGCCAGGGTGGCCGAGAGGCCATTGCCGCAGGTGAAAATGCGACAGTCGGACAGCAGCGCTTCCACCATCAGTGAGGCACTGCCGACGATGGGATACACCAGCGCCTCACCGGCACTCATCTTGGCTTCGATGCTCTGGTTAAAGAGTTCAATAACCCGTTGTTCCATGTCGCTGCTCATTGTGGGTACTGGTTATTGCCGGGGATCTGGTCATGAAGCCTGTCAACAATCGGACCAGAAGGCGTCCTGAATCCATTCTACGTGATATGGCGGTATTTTATCAGGCGCGGGGGATAGTGACAGGGCATCAAAGCGGCAGGGGGGCGGCTCGCCACGCCATTTTTCCGCCAGATAATACTCTGCAGCACGCACCAGGCGCTGCTGCTTGCGGCTGTCGATGGAATCGGCGCCGTCGCCAAACTGGCGATGGCTGCGCAAGCGCACCTCGGCAAATACCAACGTGCCTGCGTGGTTGGCAATAATGTCAATTTCGCCGCGTTTGCAGCGGAAGTTGCTGGCGACGATGGTCAGGCCACGGGCGCTTAAAAAATCCCTGGCCACCTGCTCCGCCACAGCCCCGGGGGCAAGCGTGCTGGCGTCGCCGCTGGATTTGCGCAGCCAGGGCAATTTCACTGATACGCAGTCCCCACCACGGTGGGGGCAACGATGACCCGACCCGCCTGGAATGCGGCGAGCGGCTGGGTGCGAGTGACGCGGTTTTCCGGCCCCATAGCGAGGCTGCCGGTCCGGCCCTGGATGGAAGTTTCCGGCAGCGCCTTCAGCAGTGCCAGCCACTGGTGCAGGCGATAGGCATCGACGCCCATGGCAAACAGGTTGCGGTAGGCCGTGGCGAGGGGCTTGTGGGGGGCGATGTCGCTTTCCGCCAGCGCCGGTATGGTCCAGGGCATGGCGGTGAACTGGATGTCATCGAGATCCTGATCCTGGCTGGGGTTGGCACTGCCGCCGTAGATGTGGGAGGTAGCGTAGACGGGCAGGTCACCGGCAAAGAGGAAATCCAGGGTCGGCTTCAACTGGCGGCCCTGTTCCGGGTAGGCCAGCAAAAACACCATATCCACATCCTGGCGACGGCGCGGCAGGTAACTGACATTCTTGCCGAGGGTGCGCTGCAGGCGCGCAGCGCGCTCCTGGCTGTCACTGAGCAGCAGCGAGCTGCGCAGGAAGGTGGCGTAGTCGAGCTGGTCAGTGCGGTAGGGGGTGGTGGTCAGCAGCAAACCGCCTTTCTGGTCCCAGCGTTGCTTGAAGGTTTCCAGCGCATTGCTGCCCCAGGCTGTGTCGGGGCGGATCACCAGGGCGGAGCGGCGACCGTGAATCCAGGCCCGGTCGGCGAGCTGGCGGGTTTCATCGCCGACGGCCAAGCCAAACTGGTAGAGGTTGGGGTGGGTGTTGGGGATGTCATCGACATAGTTGAGTCCCAGCAGCGGCACTTCCAGAATGGGTCTGGTCATCAGCACCTGGAGCTGTTCCTTGGCGAGCGGCCCGATCACCAGGTCGGCGCCATCCTGCACTGCCCGATCGTAAAGGGCTGAAGGATCGCTGCCGCTGCTGTCGTAGATGCGCACGGCAGGCGGTTCCACGCCCTTGGCCATGCCGTCGTAATAGGCAGCCAGGATGCCATCGCGCAAGGCCTCACCGGCGCTGGCCAGCTCGCCGCTG
>LADM01000034.1 GCA_000961645.1 Gammaproteobacteria bacterium BRH_c0
GATCCATTAGCATCATGCCTTTTAACGCAATTTCTAGGCTATACCCAACCAACATCAAACCAGCCGCACAATACTGGCTGTCACATAACACTCGAATTGGTGGCGGCATTGATTCAAACCCGGGCGTCGATTTTATTACTGCCAAACCCGCCTGTGTTAATGCTTCTGCTTGGGAAAGCCAAAGCACAGGATTCTTCAACTCGTCGTCCTGAATCGGTTTATATGGGTCGAACTCTCCATTCTCATGCATTGCTTTTAGCATATTCCATTGAATATATGCTTTTGCACTGTATCCAAATGGGTCTTTTCCGAACCCTTCTCTATCAATCTTTGGATAAAACAAAATCTACTCCATACAGTTCGTAGGTTGGGCTGAACGATTTTTGTGAAGCCCAACAATAATCTCTCTGGTAAATGTTGGGCTTCGTTCCTCAGCCCAACCTACATGGCTACGAGGTGATTCTGAGTGATATGGAAAATAAACAGCGTGCTGACTTGCCAAGACTATGACCATTTGTTGGTATTTGGTCAATATGGGCGGACCGAAGATCCCTCTCTGCGTTCGGGATGACATGACGGGGTAACGAGGCAGCCCTCTGCTTTTACGTGAAACGTGTAACGTGAAGCGTGAAACTCAAAACAACTCCACCAACCCATTCTTGATAGCAGGCACGTCCCGCTCCAGCACTTGCAACGTGTAATACACCTTTTTGCCTTCCACCCAGATGTGGGTACGCAGGGTTTCGCCGGGGTACACCGGCACGGTAAAGCGGCCATACACCGAGGCTACGCGAGCACTGTCGCAATCACACACGGATTTGATCACTGCCGTTGCCGCCAGACCCCAGGTGGCGAGGCCGTGGAGGATGGGGCGTTCAAACCCGGCTTTTAGTGCTACGGCAGGATCGGCATGAAGGGGGTTCCAGTCGCCGTTTAATCGGTACAGCAGGGCCATATTATCGGGCGTGGCGGTATCCACAAACAGGTCTGCTTCGCGGGTTGGGGTTTGGGGTGGCTCCGGCAAGGTGGAGGGCGGGCCGCCGAAACCGCCATCACCGCGGGCGAGCATGGTTTGCAGGATGGTGCACAGGGGTTCGCCGCTGTCCTTCTCGACGACCTTGCGCTCCCAAACGATGGTGACGCCCTTGCCTTCACCCCGGTCTACCACATGGGTGATGCGGTGTTTGCCGATCAGTCTTGCTTCCGCTGGCAGCGGTTTGTGAAGAATCAGTTTGTGTTCGGCGTGCACCACTTTTACCCAATCCACTCCGGTATCCATATCCCGCAACCAGAAGCCGGGGTGAGTGAGTGTGCCGCCGTAGGTGGGTAGGCAGCGCTGGTTTTTTTCGTAGACGAAGGGGAGTTCCTGCTCATTGAGGGGGTCGCGGCCCATGCCAAGGCTCAGTGCGTAGAGCAGGCTGTCGCGCTTGGTGTAGGTCTGCTCCACATCGGGGATATGCAGGTTGATGAGTTTGTCGTAATCAATAGCCACTGGCTGATTCCTTACTTTTCTTGCCCTGAATTATTCGTCTTTGACTATTCACCTTTGAAGATGGGCGGGCGCTTTTCCATAAAGGCGACGACGGCTTCGCGGTGATCTTTGGTTAAATAAAGTGCTGGCGAGTTGTCCATCTCGTTGCGCAGGGCATCTTCAAAGGTGTGAATGCCACGGGCGTAGGCGCGCTTCATCATGGCCAGGGGCATGGGCGCGTTGGCACAAAATTCCCGGGCGATGGTGATGGCGCGCTCCAGCAATTCGGCGTTGGCAACCACCTCATCCACCAGGCCGAGAGCCAGCGCTTCGTCGGCCTCCACCTTGCAGGCGGTGGCGACAATGCGCTTGGCCTGGCCCAGCCCTACCCGCTGGCGCAGTGTCCACAGCATGCCCATATCGGGCTGCAAACCCACTTTGGCAAAGGATGAAATAAATTTGGCATCAGTGGCTGCCACCAGGTAATCGGCGTTCAGCGCCAGGGAAAATCCGGCGCCAGCGGCAAAGCCTTCCACCGCTGCGATCACTGGCTTTGGCCCGGCAACAATGGTGCGCGCCAGGTGGTGAAAAATTTCCATACGGCGGCGGGATTCCGCCACGCTGCGCTCGTTGGTCATGCCGCTGACATCACCGCCAGAGCAAAAATGCCCCTCGGCGCCACGCACAACAATGGCGCGGCAGCTACTGTCCTCCATGCATTGATCAAAGGCTACCTGCATGGCGAGTATCAAGTCGAGGGACATGGCATTGCGCGCCTTGGGGCGATTGAGTGTCAGCAGGGTGACTTCGCCGTGCTGCTCGCTGAGTACAAGTTGGGTCATGGTTAGTTATCCTCTCCAGAATTATTTTGACTGGGAATTGGCTGCAAAAGCGTCTGCAACACCGATATCAACGCAATGGGCTGATCCAGCATCAAGTGATGGTGACCGCCGGGAATGCAGATGCGCTTGCCGGGATTGCCAAGACTGGCATACACGCGCCGCCCCAGCTCATCGGGCACCACCAGGCTGCGGCTGCCGTAGATCACATCCACTGGCGTCAACACCGTTGGCAAAAGCCTGTCGGCATCGGCCACGGCAAAAATTCCCGACTGCATGTCGGGATCGAATTTCCAGGTCCAGCCATCGTCGATGGCGCGCAGGGAGTGGCGGGCAATATGCTCCACCAAAAAATCCAGCGCTTCGGGTTGCTCCGGCGAGAGCCGAAAGCGCCCCATGGCAACATCGAGGCCGGGATAAAAGCGCGGCTTGGTGTGGCCCACGGGATCCGGAGGAATGATCATGTCATCGAACAGCTGGTGGGTATCCACCACCACGGCCTTGCGGAACAATTCGGGGCGCCGTGCGCAAGCCTGCAACAGGCGACCGCCGCCGAAGCTGTGACCCACCGCAGTGACTGTGCCAAGATCAAGCGCTTCAATCAGACGGATAATATCGTCGGCGTGGCAGTGGGGGCTGTATTCGTCGCGGTGCGCGCTGTCGCCCATGCCTGACAGGTCGAGGGCAATCACCCGATAATGCTCCATCAAATAGGGCGCCACCATATCCCACCAGCGGGCGTGGGCGCGAAAGCCGTGGATCAGCAGCAGCGGCGGTTTTTCAGGCTCTCCAACAGAAGAATCACACCACTCAAGGTAATGGAGCTTGCCCGCATCGCCCTCCACAAAACCGGAACGGCCCTGGTGCGAAAATGCCCACTGGCACCACTGGGGCATCACTTCATCGCCTGTATCCATCTGCCCCTGACTGTTCATCGCACTCCAAAAATGAGGATATTCAGAAAATTTCAAACAGTCCGGCCGCACCCATGCCGCCACCGGCACACATGGTGACCACACCGTAACGCGCGCCGCGCCGCTTGCCCTCGATCAGCACATGGCCCGCCATGCGCGCGCCGGACATGCCGTAGGGGTGGCCGATGGAAATAGCGCCACCGGATACATTGAGTTTGTCGTTGTCGATGCCGAGGTAATCGCGGCAATACAGAACCTGGCTGGCGAAGGCTTCATTGAGCTCCCAGATGCCGATATCGTCAATGCTCAGACTGTGAGCCTTGAGCAGCTTGGGCACGGCGAATACAGGGCCAATGCCCATTTCATCCGGGTCGCAACCCGCCACCATAAAACCGCGCAGGGCGCCGAGAGGTTGCAGCCCGAGCTGTTCGGCGCTTTTGGCCTCCATCAGCACCATGGCGCTGGCGCCGTCGGACAACTGCGAGGCGTTGCCTGCGGTAATAAAACTGCCCTGGGCCAGACGCTGGCCGTTGCTGAACACCGGTTGCAACTGTTGCAGGCCTTCCAGGGTCGTGTCCGGCCGGTTGCACTCGTCATGATCCAGTGTCACTGCCTGCTCGCGGGTTTCGCCCGAGGCCTTGTCCATTACAGTTTTGATAGAGGAAAGCGCGGATATCTCGGCACTGAAGCGCCCTTCACTCTGCGCCTGCGCTGTGCGTTGCTGGCTTTGCAGGGCATACTCATCCTGCGCTTCGCGGCTGATGCCGTAGCGTTGCGCGACAATTTCGGCGGTTTCCAGCATGGTCATATAGATTTGCGGGATATTTTCCAGCAGCCAGGGATCGTGGCGGCGGAAACTGTTGGTGTGCTCGTTCTGGGTAAAGGATACGGATTCGACACCGCCGCCAATCGTCACCTCAAGGCCTTCATTGACAATGGCATGGTGGGCCATGGCGATGGCGTTGAGGCCCGAGGCGCACTGGCGATTCAAGGTTGCGCCAGACGCGGTAATGGGCAGCCCTACGCGCAGCAGCGCCTGGCGTGCGATATTGCTGCCGCTGGAGGCTTCCTGGCGGGCACAGCCCAGCAGCACATCCTCCACCCGGCCAGCGTCGATTCCTGCGCGGCGCACTGCCTCGGCAATGGCGTGGCCCGCCAGGGTCTGCGGCTGGGTGTTATTAAAGGCGCCCCGGTAGGCCTTGCCGATGGGAGTGCGGGCGGTGGAGACGATAACAGCTTCACGCATGGTGTAATTCCTGAATCATTATCCGTTGGTGACATTATCCGTTGGTGATTTTGTGCAGCTTGCCGCCTTCACTGACCAGCTTTTCCAGCAGGGCAGCGGGCTTCATGGTTTCCCCCAGCTCCGATTCGAGCTTTTGCATAATGGCCAGCACCTTGCTCAGCCCCACCTGATCGGCAAAATACATCAACCCACCGCAATAGCGGGGAAAGCCGTAGCCGTTCACCATAATCACGTCGATATCGGAGGCGCGGATAGCGACGCCCTCCTCCAGCACTTTGCAGGCTTCATTGATCATGGGATAAATGCAGCGCTCAATGATTTCCTCAGTGCCGATCTGGCGGGGTTTGATATTTTTTTCGGCGAGAAAATCGCCAATGATTTTTTCAGTGAGCGGTGAGGGTGTAGCGCGGCGATTGGCATCGTAGTCATAGTAGCCGGCGCCGGTTTTCTGGCCGCGGCGGTCCTGCTCGCAGAGAATATCGCGGATGGTTTCACCGCGCGATTGCTCCACTGACCAGCCGATATCCAGGCCCGCCATATCGGACATGGCAAAGGGCCCCATGGGAAAGCCGAAATCCGTCAGCACACGGTCCACATCCCAGGGCATGGCGCCCTCCAGCAGCAGCGCCTGACCCTGCAATTTGCGCTGATTGATAATGCGGTTGCCGACAAAGCCGTAGCCGTTGCCCACCAGCACCGGGATTTTTCCGATACGTTTACCCAGGGCAAGCAACGGGGCAATCACCTGCGGCGAGTTTTGCGGGGTGCGTACCACCTCCACCAATTTCATGATATTGGCGGGGGAGAAAAAGTGCATACCCACGACGGCGTCGGGGCGACGGGTAGCAGAGGCAATTTCCTCCACATCCAGAAAAGAGGTATTGGTGGCGAGAATGGCCCCCGCTTTGACTGTTTTATCGAGGCGGGCAAAAATATCTTTTTTAACCGCCATATTTTCAAACACCGCTTCAATCACCAGATCGCACTCCGCCAGATCGGCAATATCCAGCGTGCCGCGCAAGTGACCGATGGCGGCCTGCGCCTGGGCATCGCTGATGCGACCCTTGCTGGCACTGCTTTCGTAATGGCGGCGAATTACACCCAGGCCGCGATCCAGCGCTTCCTGGCTGGTTTCCAGCAGTGTCACCGGCAAACCGATGGAGGCGAAATTCATGGCGATACCACCGCCCATGGTGCCCGCTCCCACCACGCCGATCTTGCTGAATTCCTTTGGCGCCATATCGGTTGGCAATCCGGGAATCTTATCGATCTGGCGCTCGGCAAAAAAAGCGTATTGCAGGGCGGCGGGCTGCGGACCTGCCACCAGCTGTGTGTACAGCTCCTTTTCTTTTTTCAGCCCTTCGTCGAACGGCAACGATACTGCCGCTTCAACCGCCTGGATATTGATTTCCGGCGCAACAAGGCCTTTGAATTTTTTCGCATTTGCTGTGCGGAACTGCTGAAAAACAGCCGGATTTTCCTCTGCTTCCCGCAAATGGTCACGGCGCTCGCGCACCCGCAGCAGGGGGCGATCTTCGGCGACAAGGGTGCGGGCAAAATCCAGCGCGGCATCCAGCAGGCTGTCATCGGCAGCGATGGCGTCAACCAGGCCGTTGGCCTGGCATTCCTGCGCGCCGATGCGCTTGCCGAAGCAGATCATATCAAGGGCTTTCGCCACCCCCACTACGCGCGGCAAACGCTGGGTGCCACCGGCACCGGGCAAGATGCCGAGGGTGACTTCCGTCAGTCCACACCTGGCGGATTGGGTGGCGATGCGGTAATGGCACGACAGCGCCAGCTCCAGCCCGCCGCCGAGGGCATTGCCGTGGATTGCGGCAATCACCGGTTTGGGGCTGTCTTCGATCAGGGCGTTGAGTTCGGAAATTTTCGGGCTGACCGGCGGTGCGCCAAGCTCTTTAATATCCGCGCCAGCAAAAAAGGTGCGGCCCTCGCATATCAGGATAACGGCGTGCACGCTGTTATCCGCCATCAATTGCTGCAACTGTGTATAAAGCTGTTGCCGCACCGCCAGTGACAGGGCGTTGACTGGCGGTGAATCGGTACTCAGCACGGCGATATCACCGTGAAGGATGAGGCTAACGAGTTCGTTACTTGCAGATTGCGTCATGGAATAAATTCGCCGGTTACAGGTTATGAAGTTCGTACTGGAGAATGTCCCGCTGTTCCGGGTGCGCAACGGCTATCAGTGCACGGGCTTTGTCCTGTTGCGCCAGTCCGCGCAAATCCGCCACACCGTATTCGGTCACCACAAAACCGATATGCTGACGCTGCAATGAAACAGGGATTGCAGCATCAAGGCGAGGCAATATATTGCTGACACGAGCGCCATCCTTGCCGGTAAAACTGGAGCGCAGGGCAATAATACTTTTGCCGCCTGCTGACTCACTGGCGCCGCGAGCAAAATCCGGCAGTCCGCCTGGTGCAGCAATCACCCGGCCATTGACACTTTCGGCATTGGCATCACCATTGAGATCCATCTGCAACACGCTGTTGATGGCGCACAGGCCGCGAATGCTGCGCAGGGTGTCGATGCCGTGGGTCAGGTTGGAGGGATGAAACTCAACGGCAGGATTGTGATCGAGATAATCGTAAAAATCCTGGTTGCCTCCGGCCATGGTGGTGACAGTCACACCCGGGAAAATACTTTTGCGGCTGTTATCCACTACGCCGCATTCAATCAGATCACGCCAGGCAGAAGTAATAATGCCGCTGTGGCCGCCGAGGTTTTTCAGGTGCTTCAGGTTGGCGAGCACCAAATCCGGCAGGGCGCCGATCCCGGCCTGGATAACATCGCCATCCTCCACCAGCCCCGCCACATGGCGGGCAATAATCTGGTCGGTTTCATCAGCCTTGGATTCTGATACAGAGACCAGTTCTTCATCCACTTCGATGCAGTAATCAATATCGCCAAGGGCAATGCGGGTATCGCCGCAGGTAAAAGGCATTTGCCCGTTGAACTGTGCCACCACCACCGGTTTTTGTTTAAGCACAGCGCGCATGTAGTCGACGGAAATACCCAGCGACACTTCGCATTTTTCATTGGGCCTGGACACTTGCAACAGCAGCAGGTCGGCGCGGATTTCATTGTTATCAAACAACCCGGCTATCCGCGACAGGTTGCAGCGGTTGATACGCGCGGCGCCGTTGTTGACTGCGCGGCGCAAACCGTTTCCCGGAAAAAAAGTCACCGGGTTAAGGTGTTGAGCAGCATCCCCGGTAATATAGGCCGGTTCGAGCATTGGCATCAGGGAATATACGGTGGCGGCGCTGAAAAGCGCTGCGTTGTCGGCAAATTGCCGCACCAGGGTTTGCGGCTCGGCAAAATCCGAGTGGATAACCACGGTGGGCGCTGGCTTGAGCTTATTTGCCAGCTCGGCGAAATCCGTCAGCAACAGGGGCTTTTGCACGTTCATCCTTTCTCAGGACTCGCGCCGGATAACCATCGCCGTAGTCACACCACCACCCCCGCAAATCCCCGCCACACCCACTTCACCATTGTGTGTACGCAGGATATTGTCGAGGGTAATCAGCAAGCGGCCACCGCTGAACCCGGTCGGGTGTCCCAGGGCAATGGCGCCGCCCCACACATTCACCACACTGCGATCCCAGTGCAGTTCGCGCTCATTGGCGAGCATCTGGGCGGCAAAGGCTTCGTTGACCTCTATAAAATCCATATCCGCCAGGCTCATGCCCGCGCGCTTCAGCGCCAGGGGAATGGAGTGGGCGGGGCCGTCACCCATGGTTTGCGGAGCAACGGCGGTTTCGGCAAACGACACCACGGAAAACAGCGGCGTCGCACCCAGCGCCCTGGCGTGCTCACGGGTAGTGAGCACGATGGCGCAGGCGGCGTCACCCATGGTGCAGGCATTGCCAGCGGTAACGGTGCCATCCTTCTTGAAAGCGGGCTTGAGTTTGGCGAGGCTAGCCATAGAGGAATCTGGACGCAGGGGTTCATCCTGATCAAACACCACGCCATCGGGATTTTTGCGGGTCGGCTCCAGGGTAAAGGGCACGATTTCCCTCGCGAAGTGACCGGCGGCCTGGGCGGCAGCGGCTTTTTGCTGGGATTCCAGCGCAAACGCATCCTGCTCCTCGCGGCTGATACTGTATTTGTCTGCCTGGTTTTCGGCGGTCATGCCCATGCCGTAGCCGCACAAGGGATCGGTGGTGTCGCTCCAGGAATCCATCAGGGTTTTGTCACCGGCCTTGAAGCCTTCCCAGCGTGCGCCCTTGAGCAGATAGGGCATGGTGCTCATGGATTCCATGCCGCCCACCAGGATGGTTTTGGCGTCGCCTACAGCCAGTTCACGGCACGCCAGCATCGCCGACTTGATACCCGACGGGCAGGCCATATTGACGGTAAATACC
>LADM01000049.1 GCA_000961645.1 Gammaproteobacteria bacterium BRH_c0
CTGCGCGCCGGGGCTGATACCCCGAGCCGCCGCAGTCATGGCCAGCGAGTGGCCGTTGCCGGTTATGGAGCTGTCACGCCGGGCGCGGGACTGGGATACCAGGTCGTGGATGCGGTCCAGTTCGTCAAAGCGTACCGCGCTGAGGGTTTCCTGCATCAGCTGTGAGAGTTCCTGCTGATTGCGGGCCAGTCCCTTGGCGGACAACACCAAATGGCCGCGCAGCGCGTTGACATCGAGGGGGTTGCCGCGAGCGCTGATCATGGCATGGATGGAACCGCACACCCGCGATTGCCACAGCTGGGTATCGAGGTAGTTGCGCTCGCCGACCCCGAGCTCGGTGAGCACATTGCTGTAGAGCGGTAGCAGCGCCAGTTCCTGCTCGGAAAAATCCGGCATAGGCATGATGACCTGCTGATACACCAGACCGTTGGTGCCAGCGCTGTAGGTGGTCAGGGGCAGCGGGCTTTGCAGTTTTTCCGTTGCCGCCACATAGGCCAGCTGGGTGGGAATATCCTCAAGACCTACCTTGGGCAGAATCGACTCGTCGTCCTTGCGCCCCTGGCGCTCCTTAAGCACATTTGCCTGGCGAATAATGGCCTCTTTCTGCTCCTCGTCGAGCCCGGCCTGGATGGCAGCCAGACGGGCCATTTCCGCCTGCATTTTGCGGGCGGAGAGTGCCTGGTCGGGGCGCAGGCTGAGCGTTACCCGGTGCTGGTTGTCGAGCAACAGGCGCTGGGCCAGCTGCTTGATGTAGTTGTCGTCCTGGATGCGCTCGCGCAAGGTGGCGATCACAGGGTCGAGGTCGAGCAGGGCAATGGGATCGCCGCGGTGGGTGGCGCTGGTGAGGGCCGTCATCAGCAGTTGCAGGCCGTAGGGGTAACCGTCGCCGGTGATTTCCCGCTGCTGCAGCTCGAGCTGGTGGAGGCTGGCTTCGACCTGGTCGCGGGGGATGCCGTGTTGCGCCACCTCGCGCAACACATTGAGCACCAGCTCCTCAAAATTGCGCACCTGATCTGTCTCACTGCCCTCGATACCACAGACAAAGCACAGTTCTTTCTGGGAATCGTCAAGGCCGCAGAGGGGAGAGGGGGCTGTGCCGAGTTCGGTGGTTTCCAGGGCCATCTGCAGCGGTGAGGCACTGTTGTCGAGCAGGGCGCTGGCCAGCAGGTGGGCTTCCATGGATTCCATCAGGTTGGTGGCGGCGCCCAGCAGCCAGCCCATCACCAGGTGGGTTTTTCGTTCTGGCTGTGTCTCTTCATCGGGGGTTTCTTCATCGTAGGCATAGGCTTCCTCTACCCGCAGCGGTGCCAGATAGCGCTTCTCATCGGGTACAGAGATTTCCACATCCAGTGGCTCAAAACGGGCCAGGGCCTGCTCTTCAAAGCGGGATTGCAACTCGGCGGCGGGAATGTCGCCAAAGGTCATGAAGATGGCGTTACTGGGATGGTAGTGGGTCTGGTAAAAATCCTTCAGCTGCTGGTAGCTCAGATCGGGGATGGATGCCGGGTCGCCGCCGCTGTTGTGGTGGTAAGTGGTGGTGGGATACAGGTATTTGGACAGGGTCTGCCACAGGGTGGACGGCACCGAACTCATGGCGCCTTTCATCTCGTTGTACACCACACCTTTGAACACCAGGGGCGATTCGGGGTTGTCGGGTTCGCTGAACTCGATGCGGTGGCCTTCCTGGGCAAAGTCCATCGGGTCAAGGCGGGAGAAAAACACCGCATCCAGATACACATCCAGCAGGTTGTAGTAATCCTTGCGGTTGAGGCTGGCAAAGGGGTAGGCGGTCCAGTCGGAACTGGTCATGGCGTTCATAAAGGTATTGAGGGAACGCCGGATCATCATGAAAAACGGATCGCGCACCGGGTACTTTTCACTGCCGCACAGGGCGGTGTGTTCGAGGATATGGGCGACGCCGCTGGAATCCTCCGGCACCGTGCGCAGGGCCACCAGGAAGACGTTCTCCGGCGAGTCGCTGGCCAGGTGGATATGCTGGGCGCCAGTGCGGCGGTGGCGGTATTCCTCAACCACCAGATTGAGGGACGCAACCTGTTGACTGCGAAGGAATTCAAAAGCAGGGTGTGTCGCCGGTTCGCTCATAATCTGATCTTTGCCTTGGCTGATGTCGGGCCATTGTAATTGAAATGGGGAGTGATGGGCTGTTCAGGCGCCGCTGATTGCCTGCGGAGGAAAACCGTGGCAATCTTGCAGCGCCTTACTTTTTCCAATAACCATATGGGGGATATATGTCCTGTTACAGCAAAATCAAGCAATGCTTTCTGATTTCCGTGGCCCTGGGCTTCAGTTCCTTGGCCCTGGCCAACGACTGTGGCGAACCACCAGCAGCCCCGGCTCTGGTCGATGGCGCCACGGTAACCATGGATGAAATTGTCGCCAACAGCGAGCAGGTTAAAGCCTATATCGCCAGCGCTGACCAGTACCTCGATTGCCGCGAACAAGTGATACCCACGGAAGAATTCTTGGCCCGCCCCGAAGCCGAGCAGGAAAGCTACAAGGCTGATAACAAGGCTGTTCTCGACAAGCGCAATGGCATCGGTGATGAATTCAATGCAGAAGTAGCGGCCTTTAAAAAGGCCAATCCCTGACAGTCACAGGCCATCTCCTGTTTCGATCGCAGGGTGGCCAATGATGTGCCAACCATGCTGGCAGTGCTGCCAGCATGGTTTTTCTTGTGCTGACTACCCCCTCAACCTGCCATCATGAACAGCAAAACACTGTTGCTATACAGCGGCGATGGTTGCCATCTGTGCGATCAGGCCAAGGATATTGTTTTTCAGGTATTGCCTGCTGACTGGCGCCTGGAGGAGATCAGTATTCGCGGTGTGCCCGAGCTTGAGGCTCGATACGGCGTGCGCATACCGGTGATTGCCATTGCCGGTGGTGAGGAAAAGGGCTGGCCGTTTACTGCCGGGCAGGTGCGCAAGATGGTGGGGATGTCTGAAGCCTGAAGCTTCAAGTCTGAAGCAAAAGCAAAATATTGCTCATAGTCGGCATCCGCGCTGAAGTCAGTTCTACTGCATTTTCTTGGCGTCAGACTGGAGTGCCCCCGAAAAAGTAGACACATTTATGCCGTCGTGGCCTCAAAAGCTCTGGGCGTCAATCCACCCAGGGTTCCATGGCGCCTGAGTATGGGGTAATACTCCTCAGCGTAGTAGCGAACTTCGGCTGTCATCTCCGCCCGGGAAAGCACGCCCAGACGGTGGGTCCACTCCTTCTTGAGCAGCGCAAAGAAGCTTTCCGCACAGGCATTGTCCCAGCAATTGCCTCGCCGGGACATGCTGAGAGTCACACCGCGCCTGGTCAGCCACGCCATGACCTCCTCACTGCGATATTGACTACCCTGGTCAGAATGAAACAAGAGCTGCTCACCCTGCGGCTTGCGTTCACCCCACGCCTGCCGTAGCGCCGCCATGACCAACGCCGCCTGGTTAACACCGCCCGCCGACCAACCCACAATCTGGCGGGAATACAAGTCCAGGATAATGGCTATGTACAACCAGCCCTCTTCACACCGGATCTGGGTGATGTCCGACACCCAGACCCGGTTGGGGGCGGCTACACTGAATGCCCGGTTCAGCAGGTTGGGCAAGACCGGCATCCCCGGCTTGAGCTTGCGATAACCCGGGCGACAGGCCACCGAGGAGCGGTAACCCGCCCCCTGCAACAGCCTCTGAACCCGGTTCTTGCTGCACACATAGCCCGCTGCCGATGCCTCCAGCCACAATTTGCGATAACCCGGAATACCCCCCAGGGCCTGGGCGCGCGCCAACAGAAAGGACAGCAGTGTCTCATTCGCCTGTTGTCGGGGACCCTGAGGACCCTGGAGCCACCGGTAAAAGCCGGCCCGAGAGACTTTGAGTACGTCACACATCAGGGAAACGGGCCACTCGCGGGACCGGTATTCCTTGATAAACACATATTTTACTGCGTGTTTTTGGTGAAGTACTCGGTGGCCTTTTTTAAAATGGCGTTCTCCAGCTCAACGCGCTTGAGCTTTTTCTCAAGGGCCGCCACTTGCCGTTCCAGCTGCTTGGCGCTCTTGCTGGGTCCACTGTGCTTCACGGCCGGTTTTTCTTGATCCTGACTCATCATCAATTCTCGTCTCCAGCGAGTCATCATGCCCGGATGAACACCGAGTTTGCCAGCGACTTGAGCAATGGTCTCCTGCGATTGCAGGGAACGCTCCACGGCAGCTCGCTTGAAGCCCGGGGTATACTGTTGGCGACTCTTGTATTGCATAACACTTCTCCTGATGGTCTCAAGTTTGGTGTCTACAATTTCGGGGGCAGTCCAGACTTCAGACCTCAGACCTCAGACCTCAGACCTCAGACCTCAGACCTCAGACCCAGAACGCCCCAGCCCAAAAAACCGCATCGCATTCTCGGTGGTCAGCGCCGCAATTTCCTCCTCCGATTCAGGCCGGTTGGCGGCGATTCCCTTCAATACTTCGGGCAAAAATGCCGGTTCATTGCGGCCATTTTTGGGCTTGGGTTTCAAACTGCGGGGTAGCAGGTAGGGTGCATCGGTCTCGATCATCAGGCGCTGCAGGGGAATTTCCTTCACCAGCCTTTGCAGTTGCAAGCCGCGCCTTTCATCGCAGATCCAGCCGGTGACGCCGATATGCATATCGAGGTCCAGGTAATTGAAGAGACTCTTGCGGTCGCCGGTAAAACAGTGGATCACCGCTGCGCTGATATGGTCGCGCCAGGCTTTGAGTATTTCCCGCTGGCGCTGGTGGGCGTCCCGCTCGTGCAGAAATAGCGGCAAACCGAGGGTTGCCGCCAGCTCCAGTTGTGCTTCAAAGGCTTTTTCCTGGGCGGCGGGGGTGGAAAAGTTGCGGTTGAAATCCAGCCCCGTCTCACCAATGGCCACCACCAGGTCGGGGTTTTCGCGGGCCAGATCGAGCAAAAAGGGAATGGTCTCGACGTTGCAATTATCCGCCTCATGGGGATGTACACCCACAGTACAGCTCAGCATGGCGGGGAAATCGCCGCTCAATTTGCGACACAATTCCAGCGCGTCGAGACTGCCTTTTTCACTGGTTCCGGTGATGATGCAGTGGCTGACGCCGGCTGCTGTGGCGCGCTCCAGGGTTGCGTGCCAGTCGTTGTCAAAGCGACTGTTGGTGAGATTGACGCCGATATCCACCAGGGGGAAGGTCATGGCTGGTGCGTTCACAGGCGAGCACTTTTTTCGGCGGCGCTGAGCATGGGGGCATCGCTGTTGAGGTGATGGGCGTAGATCATCGAGAAAGCCAGTACGTTTTGCACATAGTTGCGGGTCTCCGCAAAGGGGATTGTTTCGATCCAGGCATCGTAGGGCAGGGTGCCGGCGCTCTGCCGCAGCCAGCTGTTAACCCTGCCGGGGCCGGCATTATAGGCGGCAGTGGCAAGAATGCGATTGTTATTGAAGCGATCCAGCATCTGGCGGTAGTAGTGGCTGCCGAGCTGGATATTGCGGGCCGGGTCGCTGAGGTCCTGTATTCCCCGGTAGGGCACGCCGTGGCGGCGTGCTGTTTCCAGCGCTGTCGGGGGCATTAGCTGCATCAGCCCGCGGGCGCCGGAGGGCGACACAATGGTAGGTTCAAAGGAGCTTTCCTGGCGCGACAGGGCAAACAGCAGATGGAGGGGAATATTGCGGGCGCTGGCGCTGCTGGCAAAGTTTTCCCGCCACGGCAGGGGAAAGCGGAGTTCCACATCGTTCCAGTATTCGGCCTGGATCATGCTGATGATCGCCTGGTGGTGCCAGCCCCAGCGCCGGGCAAGGCGCGCTGCGGCAATCCAGTTCTCGGGCGGCTGGCCCTGTAGCTGATAAAACCATTCACGCCGTGCAGAAGGCAAATCCTGGTGATAGACCAGTTCGCGGATGCGCCGGAAGGCGGGGCTGTTGGCGAGCGCTTCCAGTTGTTCCGTGGAGATTGGCACTGGTTTGTGCTGCATCTCGTAGTGGCGACCCAGAGTGTCGCTGGCAAGAAAACCGTAAAAGCTGCGCTCCTCGGCCAGCAGGGTGTACAGCGCTGTGATCTCATCCTGCTGCTGAGGACCCTCGCCGTTCAGTTCAAGGGCGCGGGCGCGCCAGTAGCGCCAGCGGGAACTGTCTGCCAGCGGCTGGGGCAGCCAGCTGCTTATTTCAACTATCTTTGCCCAGTGGCCGGATTTGATCGCCTGTTGCAGTCGCCAGTCGGGCAGGGTGGCATCGACCTGGTTGATGGCGTCGCGCAATATATTGTCTGCATCAGTGGTGTGACCCTGCCTGAACAGGTTGCGCACCAGGCTGGTCACCACCAGGGTTGTATCGCTGTCGGCAAAGGTATAGGCCTGGCGATAGTGCTTCCAGTGCGTGAGTGCCTGGGGCGCGTTGCTTGTTGCCAGGTGACTGAGTGCGTGGGCGATAACGGAGAGCACTTCCGGTGTATGGGTTGTGAACAGACTGTAGTTGCCAACCAGGCTCGGTTGGCGATCAACAGCGATGAGGTTTTTTGCTCTTTGCTGATAGTCAGCACTGGCAAAGAAACGCATTACATAGTTTGCCAGGGCATAGTCGTGGTTCAGTACGGCGCTGCTGTAACGGCGCCAGGCGACCGCTTCGCTGATATGGCCACCGCTGATCAGGCTGGCAAACAGCGGGTCGCAGGCATTGGGCTGGGACTTGCCCTCCTGCCACAACTCGACGCCGCCCTCTGCGGCACTGTCGATTTCCCCGTCAAGATAGTTGAGCTGATAAAAGTAGCAGCGCTGCTCTACGCTGGCCTGCTCCGGGTGGTAGAACGTCAGGTAATCACTGCGACGATCCTGGTGCCGCAAGTGTTCCAGCCAGCGGTGGCGCAGGCGGCCTGCCAGTGGCGTGTCCTCGTTATCGGTGAGAAAGCGCTGGATGGTGTTGGCGGGTATCCGCGCCAGATCCGCCGAGTATTCGGCGTATTCAAGATAGGCGTAGAGTGGATAGTCCTTGAGACTGTTCTTGAGCGTCAGGAATTCATTTTTGTCACCGCGGGCGATGGCCTGGGTGGCGCGCCCGTACAGCTCGCGCTGTTGATCCAGCTTATCGCTCGCCAGGGCAGAAAACGGGGAGAGTAAAAAGAAAAGTAGGGCAGCGAAAGTGGGAATGGCTCGGTAAAGCATGGCTCTGTAACACATAATGAGCGGAATCCGGCAGGTTGGATTGCGCCCGGGCACGCCGGGCGCAATGGCAATACAGGGTTACTTGTCCTTGATGCGCACTGCCAGCACATCGCAAACGGCGCCATGGAGGACACCATTGGCTGTGGAACCAAAAATCAGGGCCAGCCCATGGCGCCCGTGGGTGCCCACCACAATCAGGTCGACATCGTGCTCTTTGGCAAAGCGATGCATCTCGCTGGCTGGCTGGCCGATGATCACCCGGGTATCTACCGTAAAGCCGCTCAACTGGCTGCGCAGTTCGGCGAGGCGCTGGTTGGCCTGACTTTCAAGCTGGTTTTGAATTTCGCTCAGATCCATGGGAATATCGCCGCCGTAGGCGAAGGACAGTGGCTCCTGGACATGCACAAGACTGATAGTGACCTGTTTGTCAGCGAACAGGGTCTTGACGCGATCAATGACCTGCTGTGACTCCGGCGACAAATCCAGGCCGACAAGAATGCGATGATAGTGCGACATACCAACTCCTGATGATCATTGTGACGCTACGTTAACTGATACAGGCTCTATACCACCAGCCCGGGGAACCGCTGATTGATGAAGTATCTGCTCATAGCCTTTGTTATTGCGATGGTTATCTCCCCTGTACTCTGGCTGCGCCAGAGCCCCGGTCAGGCAAGAATAACCGCTTTTCGCAACCGCGCGCTACAGCTGGGGATGAAGGTGCAGATCGTGCCGCTTGCCGATGCCGCCGAAACCGAGCGCAGTCCCGATGCGGTGCGCTACCTGCGCCCCTTTCTGCCCGACCCTGCCGGGCAGATGCCAGTGATCCCCGCGCCCTGGACACTGCTCCACAACAGTCGGCGCGGGAGGGAATCACCCTGGCCCCAGTGGCGCTGGTTTCGCACTGAGGCCCCGAGCACCCTACAGCCAGCCATCGCGGAGTGTCTGGCGCTGATGCCCGATTCAGTCACTGCGCTGAGAGCGGATAACCAGGGGTTGTCCGTGTATTGGTTCGAAAGCGGCAAAATTGAGGCTGTTAACCAGGTTGCCCGTGGGCTGGACGGCCTCTTTGCAGCACTCGCGCCCGACACTACGGCAGCCAGACTGTACGCCGATCCAGGGTCGGATAATCAGGCGCAGGGCTGAAGGCCTAGTCAGTTATCTGATGCCAGCGGCCATCGCCTGGGCATGTTCCGCTGAAAAATCCTGGGGGGCATTGCCAGCCCCTGACAAATATGCCTTTAATAAAAAAGAAGCACTCTCTATCCGCTCAGTCGAAGCCTCACGAGGAAGCAATCAAGCATATGGGTAAAGCTCTGGTCATCGTGGAATCGCCCGCCAAGGCGAAAACCATCAACAAGTATCTGGGTAAGGATTTCATCGTGAAATCCAGTATTGGCCATATTCGCGACCTGCCCACCGGCAAGTCCGCCGCGCCTGTGGATACCAAGGAGCGGGCCAAGCAGGCGGCCCTGACCCGCAAGATGACGGCAGAGGAAAAGGTCGTTCACAAGGCCACCAAATCCCGCCAGCAACTGATTGCCCGCATGGGTATCGATCCTGAGCACGGCTGGAAGGCCCAGTACGAAATCCTCCCCGGCAAGGAAAAAGTGGTCAGCGAGCTGAAAAAGCTGGCCCGCGAAGCCGATACCATTTATCTCGCGACTGACTTGGACAGGGAAGGTGAGGCCATCGCCTGGCACCTGCGGGAATCCATTGGCGGTGACCACAACCGCTACAAGCGCGTAGTGTTCAACGAGATCACCAAAAAAGCCATTGCCGAGGCCTTCAAAAAGCCCGGTGAACTCGACACCAACCGGGTCAACGCCCAGCAGGCGCGGCGCTTTCTCGACCGGGTGGTGGGCTTTATGGTGTCGCCCCTGCTGTGGGAAAAGGTTGCCAGGGGACTTTCTGCCGGGCGTGTACAGTCGGTAGCAGTGCGCCTGATTGTCGAGCGCGAGCGAGAGATACGCGCCTTTATTCCCGAGGAATTCTGGACAGTTCACGCCGATACCGAAACCGCAGCGGAGGAAAAGATCCGCTTTGAGGTGAAGAAGTTTGGCGACCAGAATTTCCGCCCGCTCAACAAGGCCGAGGCCGACAAGGCCCTGGCCGGGCTGCGCTCCGGTGACTATCGCATCAGCGCCCGCGAGGACACGCCCACCCAGTCCAAACCGTCGGCGCCCTTTATTACCTCCACCCTGCAGCAGGCGGCCAGTACCCGCCTTGGCTTCGGTGTGAAAAAAACCATGATGATGGCCCAGCGGCTCTACGAGGCGGGTTACATCACCTACATGCGTACCGACTCCACCAATCTCAGCGAAGATGCGGTAACGGCCTGTCGCGAACATATCCAGGCCCGCTTCGGCAAAAAATACCTGCCCGAACAGCCGGTGCGCTACAGCAGCAAATCCGGCGCCCAGGAGGCTCACGAGGCTATCCGCCCCTCCAGTGTCGACATCGGTGCCGGTGACCTCGACGGCATGGAAGAAGACGCCAAGCGGCTTTACCTGTTGATCTGGCAGCAGTTTGTCGCCTGCCAGATGCTCCCGGCCCAGTTCACCAGCACCACCTTGAGCATCGAGAAAAACGGCTACCTGCTGCGCGCCAAAGGCCGGGTCATCCGCTTTGACGGTTACCTGAAAGTGATTCCCCTGGCTCGCAAAAAGGACGAAGACGAGGAGCTGCCCGATATCAAGGTGGGCGACGAGGTCAGATTGCTGGCCCTGATTCCCCAACAGCATTTCACCAAGCCACCGGCCCGCTTCAGCGAAGCAGCCCTGGTCAAGGAGCTGGAAAAGCGCGGCATAGGCCGACCGTCCACTTACGCCTCGATTATTTCCACCATTCAGGATCGCGGTTACGTGCGGGTGGAAAACAAACGATTTTATGCGGAGAAAATCGGCGATATTGTCACCGCGCGCCTTACCGAGAACTTTACCGACCTGATGGATTACGGCTTTACCGCCAGCATGGAAGAGTACCTCGACGAAATTGCCGAGGGCCAGCTGCCCTGGAAGCAGGTGCTGGACAATTTCTACAAGGATTTTTCCGCCAAGTTGGGTGCCGCCCAGGCCGACAGCAAGGGTATGCGTCCCAACAGCCCGACCCAGACCGATATTCCCTGCGAACTCTGTGGCCGCCCGATGATGATTCGCACCGGCACCACCGGCGTGTTCCTCGGCTGTTCAGGCTATGCCCTGCCCCCCGCCGAGCGCTGCAAGGGAACCCGCAACCTGATTCCCGGTGATGAAGCGGTCAATGCCGAGGAGGACGAGGAGGCGGAATCCCGCCAGCTGCTCCACAAGCACCGCTGTGGGCTGTGCGGCACCTCCATGGACGGTTACCTGCTGGATGACAAGCGCAAGCTGCATATCTGTGGCAACAATCCGGACTGCCCCGGCTATGAGCTGGAAACCGGCACTTTCCGCATCAAGGGCTACGAAGGCCCGGTCATTGAATGCGATAAATGCGGCAGCGACATGCAGCTTAAATCCGGCCGTTTTGGCAAGTATTTCGGCTGTACCAGTGAGCAGTGCAAAAACACCCGCAAGCTGCTGCGCAGCGGCCAGGCCGCGCCGCCGAAAAGCGATCCGGTAGCCATGCCGGAATTGCGTTGTGAAAAGGTCGATGATCACTATGTCCTGCGGGATGGCGCATCGGGGTTGTTCCTGGCTGCCAGCAAGTTCCCCAAGCACCGCGAAACGAGAGCGCCGCTGGTCTCCGAGCTGATCCCCCACAAGAACGAGCTCGATCCCAAGCATCTCTACCTGCTTGATGCGCCGCAAAAAGACCCGGATGGCAACCCCGCCATACTGCGTTTCAGCCGCAAGGCGGGCGAGCAATACGTGCAAACGGAGATTGACGGTAAACCCACGGGCTGGAAGGCCTTTTACCGCAAGGGGCGCTGGCAGGTGGCGGAAAAGTAGGGCTGGTCATGAGCAGTTACCTGTCCACGGTTAACCAGAAATTGCTGTTCGCCCGCATGCTGTCGGATGAGCTGGCCAGTGCCGCTGATAATCCCCATCGGCAGAAGTCGCTGGTGGAATCGGTCCTGTTCCAGCTGCGCCTGGCCTTTCACTTCCATTTGCAGGAAATCGCCGCCAATTACCAGTGTCGGCAACCCGCTCTGGTGGCGGATATTGCCGGACTCACAGAGCAACTTTCCGCTATCAACAAGTGGCCCTCCGAGGCGCAGGAAATGCAATCCCTGCTGGACAGCCAGGGCACCTGGCTGGCTGGATTGCTGCGCGCCTATGACAGTTGCTTTGTGAGCAACGGTGGAGACAGCAGCCAGCCCTCCGGATCATCCACTGAATTTATTGCCATCACTCAACTGCCGGAATCAGAGGATAGGCTTGAGGCCGGGCCTGAGCTGGTGCTGAGCTGGCTCGATGCTCTGGTCGAGATGATCGAACGCCACAGGGAAGGCATGTTCGAGTGCTGACAAACCCGGGTTGCGGTGACATGGGTTGCGGTGACATGTGTTGCGGTGAAATGTCCGGTTAACCCCTGGGCACTTATCGCTGGTATACTGCCCCATCATTCATCGTTATCTACTGTCCCATGTCCACAATTTTGTACGAAATCGTCATGCTCCCCGATGGGGATTTTGCCCTGCAACGCACCGATGAAGATGCCGCTCCCCTGGTGAGAATCAGTTTTTCCGATGAGGCCAGGGATTTTGTGGGGGAGGCCGGGATGGAGATTGCCCGCGCCATGATCGATGCCGGTATGGAAGCCTTTGAAATGCTCGGTAGCGCGCCGGATGACGAGATGGATTTCGAGCTGGATGAGGACGATCAGGAGCACGATTCGCAACAGCGCGTACTGCACTGATCTTCCATTCAGGCAACCTCAAGCAAGGCGCCGATATACAGCAGGTTTTCAGACCCTGGTGCGTATAACGCCCACCCCCAGCCCCTCAATGGCAAAATCCGAATCCCGCAGATCCACCTCAATGGGGTCAAAATCCGGGTTGGCTGGCAACAGCTGGATCAGGAAGCGACTGCTGGTTTTCTTCAGGGTTTTAACCGTCACTTCATCATTGATGCGCGCCACCACCATCTGGCCGTTGTCAGCCACCGCGATTTTGTGCACGGCCAGCAGGTCGCCATCGCGGATTCCCGCATCGCGCATGCTCTCGCCCTTCACTCTCAGCAGGTAGTCCGCTGCCGGGTGGAAGAGGCTGGCGGGTACTTCGACGTAATCATCAATGTTTTCTTCCGCCAGAATGGGCTCGCCAGCGGCAACCCGCCCCACCAGTGGCAGCCCGCTCTGTCCGTGCGCCAGGCGAATGCCTCGCGATGTGCCGGGAATCAGCTCGATGGCGCCTTTTTCTTCCAGTGCACGCAAATGGGCTTCGGCAGCATTCGGCGATTTGAAACCAAAGCGCCTGGCAATCTCCACCCGCGTCGGGGGATAGCCTGTGGCGTCAATGGCTTCGCGGATAAGATCCAGTATCTGCTGTTGTCGTGCAGTCAGCTTCATGGCAGTGGCCCAGAGAGAAAGTACTGTAATTGTATACAGTATCCAGAGTTTGACCAACTCTCTTATGGTCCCCAGACTGGCTTATGGTCCCCAGACTGGAATTTTTCCCTGCTGACCACTGTGCAGCGGTTTATGGAATAGCGCCATTGGTATAGGATGCCTTACCCCCGCCGGGCACTGATCCGGCCCCCCTCACTTCCGGAAGTGCAGCAATATCCGCGATGACTGATTTCAAGGTAATTACCTACAATATCCACAAAGGCTTTAATACCGGCAACCAGCGTTTTGTGCTGGCACAGATGCGCGAGCTGCTTGAAAGTGAGCATGCCGATATTGTGTTTCTGCAGGAAATACACGGCGAAACAAGGCGCTACAAGAAAAAGCGCGGCAGCTTTCCGGATGTCCCCCACTTCGAATACCTGGCGGACCGGCTCTGGCCCCACTACGCCTATGGCAAGAATGCCATCTACAAAAAGGGTCATCACGGCAACGCCATTCTCAGCAAGTTTCCCTTCACCTTTTGGGAAAATATCGATATTTCAGACCATGTCTATGCCAGTCGCAGTATCCTCCACGGCATTATCGAGTTGCCCGGCAGAGCTGTTCCGTTGCATACACTGTGCGTACACATGGGCCTGCTGGAGTCGGAGCGCCGTCGCCAGCTGGACACCTTGATGGAACGTATCCAGAGCCATATACCCCGCGATGAACCGCTGCTGATCGCCGGGGATTTCAATGACTGGAAATCCCGTATTGAAAACCGCATGGAAGCCGACCTGGGTGTGAAGGAGCTGTTTGTAGAGTTGACCGGACGCCACGCCAAAACCTTCCCGGTGTGGATGCCGATTCTGCCCATGGACCGAATCTACTATCGCGGCGTAACCCCTGCCGCCTGCACCTGTCTGGCCAGTGGCCAGTGGCGAACCCTGTCCGATCATGCCGCGCTGTCGGGCAGCTTTTCTTTCGCGGGTTCCCCTGATGCGGATCAAAACCCGGCGCTACAGGCGTGATATTCTGCGCGTCTTTAACAACCTTTCAGTGAGTGTACACAGCCATGCAAACCCCCTATGAACTGCTCGGTGGCGAGGAGAAAATCCGCGCGCTCGCTAACGCCTTTTACGATGCCATGGACAGGCTGCCCCAGGCGGCTGGCATTCGCCAGATGCACGGGGAAAACCTTGATCTCATCAAGGAGCGGTTGTTTGAATACCTGTCGGGCTGGATGGGTGGCCCACCCCTGTACTTCAACAACCACAACACCATCTGCCTGACCACGCCCCATAAACCCTTCGCCATCAAGTCGGAGCACCGCGATCAGTGGCTGCTGTGCATGGATCAGGCGCTGGAAGAGGTGGGCGCGTCCGCTGAGGTGCGGGCGATGCTCAAGGAGCCGCTGTATCAGCTGGCGGATGTGGTGCGTAATACACCGGATTGAACAGTTTGGATGTGAAGTACAGTTGGCAGCTGTGGGGTGAAAATCATTGACACACCGCGCTGGGCGATCAGCGTGACAGCCTCGCAGCCTGCTGTGAAAGTTCAGGCTCGTCAGCTTCAGTGTCGCCAGAGCCGTTGGCGCTCTCGCCAATTTCCCAGGCAGTAAATCGCTCGATCTCCGCTGACACCTGCTTCAGTGTCCAGCTCAACAGCATGGCGTCGTCCAACAGGCCTGCGCCGATAATAAAATCCGGAATCATGTCGACGGGGGCCACAAAATAGACCAGTGCCGCCACAATGAGCACCAGGTTGTGCCAGGAAACCTGGCGATACTGGCCGCGGCTGAAGGCTTTTACCAGACGGAAAGTGGTATAAAGTGCGTCGCGCAATTTCCCCCAGGGACCGCTGTCCACCTGCTCGGTTTTTTTTGCCGCCTCCTGTACCAGTCGGTTGAGCCTTGAGGGATTTTTCAGAAGCTTCCCCGCCCGGGCAAGGGCCGCGCGGTAGGCGCGGGTTCGTTTCACTCTGGGGCCTTGTTTGTTGTCAGCCAGGGATTCTGTGTCAGACATGGGTGTGGGCATAGCAGGAGAGTGTCCGGGGTTGCTGCAAGGGCTTCAGTGTCCCCACTTTCAACCCGGGTCTCAAGCCCTTTAGGGCTATAACTGCCAGGTCATTGAGCACTTTCGATCATAACCGGGATTCACCGCATCACCGCCGCTGAGGTAGCCGTATTCAATGAGGGGTCAAAACACACAGGTCGAGTTCCACGAGGTGAACTGGTCAGCGCTGGGCAAGATGTGGCCCTATCTGCTTGAATTCCGCGGTCGCATCCTGCTGGCCGTGCTGTGCCTGATCGCCGCCAAGGTGGCGAGCGTGGGCATGCCGTTTATTCTCAAGCACATCGTTGACGACCTCAATGCCAGCAGTGACAGCGCTATGGCGCCCTACCTGCTGATGCCGCTTGGATTGTTGCTCGCCTACGGGGTGGTGCGCTTTGCCAATGTGATCTTTGGCGAGCTGCGCGACACCCTGTTTGGTCGTGTCACCGAGCGTGCCATGCGGCGCATTGGCCTGAAGGTGTTTGAGCACCTGCATTCGCTCGACCTGGAGTTTCACCTCAACCGTCGCACCGGCGGGCTGTCGCGGGATATTGAGCGCGGCACCAACGGCATCAGTTTTCTGCTGCGTTTTATGGTGTTCAATATCGTTCCCACTTTTGTCGAAATCGGCCTGGTGGTTGTTCTGCTATGGGTCAACTACAGCAGTCTCTATGCCCTGATCGTGCTGCTGTCAGTGCTGATTTATGTGGCTTTTTCAGTGCTGGCAACAGAGTGGCGCACCCGCTTTGTGCGCGAGGTGAACACCGCTGAGTCCCGCTCCAGTACCCGTTCTGTGGACAGCCTGCTCAACTACGAGACGGTCAAGTACTTCACCAATGAGGCCCATGAATCCCGCCACTACGACCAGGAGCTGGAACTGTGGGAAAGCGCACGGCGTAAAAACCGCCTCACCCTGTTCGCCCTCAATGGCGGTCAGTCGCTGATTATTGCCCTGGCGATGACTGCCGCCATGGTGCTGGCCGCCTATGACGTTGCCAGCAAGGCCATGACCATCGGTGATTTCGTATTGATCAACGCCTTTATGATGCAGATTTTCATGCCGTTGAATTTCCTGGGTTTTGTCTACCGGGAGATGAAAGGTGCCATGGCCAATATTGAGAGCATGTTTGCCCTGCTGGACCTGCAACCAACTGTTGTGGAAAGCCCTGATGCGACACAACTGGCAGTCAGAGCCGGCCATATCCGCTTCGACAATGTGGATTTCGGCTACAGCACTGAGCGCGGTATTCTGCACGGCGTGAGTTTTGATGTGCCGCCCCTCAGCAAGGTGGCGATTGTCGGCACCAGTGGTGCGGGCAAATCCACCCTGTTCAAGCTGTTGTTCCGCTTTTACGACCCGACTCAGGGACGGGTGCTGATCGACGGCCAGGATATCCGCGGCGTTACCCTGCAGTCGCTGCGGCGCGCCATTGGCGTGGTGCCCCAGGATACGGTGCTGTTCAATGCCAGCCTGTTTGAAAATATCCGCTACGGGCGGGTGGAAGCCAGCGACGATGAGGTTATGGAAGCGATTCGCATGGCGCACCTGGATGATTTTATCCAGCAGTTGCCAAAGGGCGCCGATACCCTGGTGGGTGAGCGCGGCCTGAAACTTTCCGGTGGTGAAAAGCAGCGGGTTGCCATTGCCCGCGCCATTCTCAAGCGTCCGCCCATCATGGTGTTTGACGAGGCCACGTCATCCCTCGACAGCCGTTCCGAGCAGAGCATTCTCAATGCGATCCGCGAAATATCCGCCAATCACACCAGCCTGGTTATTGCCCACCGGCTGTCCACCATTGTCGATGCCGATACCATTATTGTGCTTGAGCAGGGCCGGGTAGCGGAGCAGGGCAGTCATCGTGCGCTCTTGGCACAGGGGGGGCGTTATGCTCAAATGTGGGCAGTCCAGCAGCAGGATCGCTCACCGCAAGATGCCGAATCTGGCAACGTTTCAGCGCCTGTAGTGTCTGACTGACCGGGCCGCCAGAAACGGTGTATTTTTTCCCTCAGCTTTAACAACATCAGGAGTTTAACGTGACTGGATTTGCAAAATTTTTATTGCCCCTCGCGCTGTTGCCAACACTGAGCTTTGCCCAGCCTGCCGGTGGTATGAGCGAAGAGCAAATGCGCATGCTGATGCAGGGTGCGGCCCAGATACAGGCCTGCATGGCCAATATCGACCAGGCCCAATTTGAAGAGATTGGGAAAAAAGCCGAAGCTGTTCAGGTGGAATTGAAACAAATGTGTACCGCTGGCCAGCGCGACGAGGCCCAGGCCCGCGCAATTGCGTTTGGGATGGAGTTTGCGGAATCAGATGTCCTGGACCAGCTGAGTTTGTGCGGTGAAATCGCCAAGGCTATGATTCCCCAGGTCATCGCCTACGCCCAGGCCAATGAAAATAGTCCGGAAGGCAGCACCCACGTTTGCGATAACCTCTAAGAGCGCGATTTTTCTAGCAATACAGCGGATAAGGCGCAAGGTTTGATAAATGATCCTGCGCTTGTAGCGATCAAGGCGGGAATTGACTACCATTAAGCCTGTGTCTACGGGTATCAGTTGAGTCAGTGTTTTTATCAGCGCTGACTTTAGCCTGTTCATGGAGAGATAACGGAGAAGGTTCGGCCAGCCACTCTTGTGAGTTGTATTGCGAGTAGTGTTGCAAATATTTCAACCAGAGCGGTCGAACCATTGCATGAAATAACAGTGATCACGATAGGGAATCCTTATGACCAAATCATCAGTCGTTGTGCTTGCTTTATCCCTTTTACTGGCTGCGGCAAGCAGTCATGCCACAAAGCCCGAGCTGGGTGGCGCTTCTGATATGACTGCCACGGGAGCCGCCAGCGGTTCCAGTACTGCCGGTGCCAACCCCCAGCTGGAGAACTGTCCGCAAGCACTGGGCACTCTCGCGGTTGTCGAGGATACTGCTGCGCCCTGGTGGGGTGACTATATTGGCCGCTACCCGCGCCTGGGCAGTACCGTGCCGGTGTTGCGCATGATGATTCAGCAGTCCAATTGCTTTGTGGTGGTTGAGCGCGGTCAGGCCATGTCGAACCTGATGCAGGAGCGTGCCCTCGAGGATTCAGGCGAGATCCGCAGTGGCAGCAATTTTGGCAAGGGCCAGATGGTCGCCGCTGATTTCACCATGAGCCCCAGCATCCAGTTTGCTGAAAAGGGCACTGGCGGTCTGGGTGGTGCGCTGGGCGGACTGATTGGTGGCTCTGGTGGACGCGTATTCGGCGCCATTGCCGGTGGCGTCAAATCCAATGAGGCGGCGACCACACTACTGCTGATCGATAACCGTTCCTCGGTGCAGATTTCTTCCTCTGTGGGCAGCGCCAAAAATATGGATTTCAACCTTTTTGGCGGCGCTTTTGGTGGCAGTGCTGGCGGCGGCGCGGGGGCCTTTACCAATACTCCGGAAGGCAAGGTCATCACCGCAGCTTTTGCTGACTCCTACAACCAGATGGTCAGATCCCTGCGCAATTATCAGGCGCAGACGGTTGAAGGCGGCCTGGGTAAAGGCGGACTCTTGCAGGTGGGCGACTAAACACTTTGATAGCGACGCAGCCACTGTGGGGTTGCGTCGCTATCCAGCGTTCACCCAGCAGCTCTATACCGTAATACCTTCTCGAACAATCCTCATTTTCAGCCCCGCTCCAGCATTACACTCCCGCTATAGGCTACAATTTCGCGCTAATAACATCACTAACGATACTGTCGCCGGTGAGGTAAGGAGGCCAGGTGCAACCCATTGTTTCCATCAACAATCTCGACAAGGTCTACGATTCGGGATTTTGCGCCCTCAGCAATATCAACCTCGATATCCAGCGCGGCGAAATTTTCGCCTTGTTGGGACCCAACGGCGCTGGCAAGACAACCCTGATCAGCATTATCTGCGGCATCGTCAACCCGGGGCAGGGCAGGGTGCTGGTCGATGGTCACGATATCGTCAGCGATTTTCGTGCCGCCCGCTCACTGATAGGGCTGGTGCCCCAGGAGCTGTTTAACGAAGGGTTTGAAACTGTCTGGTCGACGGTGAGCTTCAGCCGCGGCCTGTTCGGTCTGGCGGCCAATCCCGCCCATATCGAAAAGGTACTGCGCGACCTGTCCCTGTGGGACAAGCGCAACACACGCATCATGGAACTGTCTGGCGGCATGAAACGCAGGGTGCTGATTGCCAAGGCACTCTCCCACGAACCCAGGGTGCTGTTTCTCGACGAGCCCACTGCCGGTGTTGATGTGGAGTTGCGACGCGAGATGTGGGTGATGGTACGCAATCTGCGCGACAGTGGTGTCACCATTATCCTCACCACCCATTACATCGAGGAGGCGGAGGAAATGGCCGACCGCATCGGTGTCATCAATCGCGGCGAGATTATCCTGGTGGAGGAAAAAACGGCGCTGATGAAAAAACTCGGCAAGCGCCAGTTGCGCCTGCAATTGCAGCAACCCTTGGCGCTGATACCGGTTGAGCTGGCTTCCTTCGGGCTGGAACTCGACGCTGATGGCAGTGAGCTGATCTACAACTTCGACACCCAAAAAGAGCACACCGGTATCGCCGATTTGCTGCGCAAGCTGGATAACCACGGCATCGACTTCAAGGATTTGCAGAGTAGCGAAAGCTCCCTGGAGGAGATCTTTGTCAATCTGGTAAAGAGTAATCAGGAACAGAACAATCCTGACAGGAGAAAAGGATGAATATCCATGCCATCCGGGCAATCTACCGGTTTGAAATGGCCCGCACCTGGCGCACCCTGCTGCAAAGTATTGCTTCGCCGGTACTGTCCACCTCGTTGTATTTTGTGGTGTTCGGCTCTGCCATCGGTTCGCGCATGGTGGCGGTGGATGGTATCAGTTACGGCGCCTTTATCGTGCCAGGCCTGATCATGCTGTTGCTGCTGACGGAGAGTATCTCCAATGCCTCTTTCGGGATTTTTATGCCGCGCTACTCCGGCACGCTCTATGAAGTGCTGTCGGCACCGGTGTCCGTGGTGGAGGTGCTGCTGGGTTATGTGGGGGCCGCGACCACCAAATCAGTGATTCTCGGCTTGCTGGTGCTGGCCACTGCCCGCTTGTTTGTCAGTTTCGAGATTGCCCATCCGCTGTCGATGCTGATGTTCCTGGTGCTGACCGCCGTCAGTTTCAGCCTGTTCGGTTTTATTATCGGTATCTGGGCCGACAGTTTTGAAAAGCTGCAGATCATACCGATGATGGTGGTGATGCCGCTGACCTTTCTGGGTGGCACCTTTTACTCCATCAGCATGCTCCCGCCCCTGTGGCAGACCATTACCCTCTTTAACCCGGTGGTGTACCTGATCAGCGGTTTTCGCTGGAGCTTTTACGGGGTGGCGGATGTGAGTGTGGCGGTGAGTTTCGCCATGACTCTGGTGTTTCTGCTGGTGTGCCTGGCCACGGTATGGTGGATATTCAAAACCGGTTACAAGCTGAAGAACTAACCTGCACAATAATGTGCAGGCACTGGCCAGGGGCTTACTCGCCCACCAGCTCCTGCACCCGCCAGCCACCGCGACCCGCCTCGCCCACCAACGGTGCCAGGTATTCCAGCGCAGTGGTTATCTCCTCGCGCAGCTGCCAGGGTGGATTGATGACGATCATGCCGGAACCGTTCATGCCCACCTGGCGCTGCTCCCTGTCACGGTAGAGCTCATAGACATCAATACGGCGTATACCGGAGCGCACCAGCTGGCGTTGCAGTCGCTCGATGCGGTCCTGTTCTACCACCGGATACCACAGCGCATATATGCCGGTGGCGAAGCGTTTGTGCAGGGCCAGCAGATGATCGACCACCTGCTGGTACTCCTTTTTCTCCTCATAGGAGGGATCGATCAGGACCAGACCGCGTTTTTCAATCGGGGGCAGTAGTGAGAGGCTGTGCTTGTAACCGTCCTCGTAATGGCAGCGCACCTTGCTGTCACCGCCAAACTGCTTGCGCAGGCGGGCGTAATCGGTGGGATGCAGTTCGCACAGCTCCAGCCTGTCTACCGGGCGCAGCAACTGCCGCGCCAGCCAGGGTGAACCCGGATAGAAATTCAGCTCAGTCGCGCCGCGGTTGAACTTTGTCACCAGCGACAGCAGCGGTTCCAGTTGTTCCGGAATATCATCGCGACCCCAGAGCACGCCAATACCCTGGCGATATTCCTGCAGTTTCAGGGCCTCCTTGCTGTCGAGCCGATAACCGCCGCTGCCGCTGTGGGTATCCACATAGAGCAGGGGCGCGGGCTTGACGGTCAGATAGGTGAGAACGCGGGTCAGCACCAGGTGCTTGAGGAGATCGGCATGGTTGCCGGCGTGGAAAGCGTGCTGGTAACTGAGCAAGGTGTGTTCCTGTTGTGGCGGCAAGGTTGAGGGTTGGGGGAGGGCGAGCCCCAGGGCGGCGAATTCTTGTTCATATCGCCAGGCTTGGCAAGCCTCAACCGCAACGGCTGAATATCAGCTCAGGCTTTATTGACGGCGCGCTAATGGGCACAATAGCGCCCCCGCGCCACTGGCGCCATCACTTCCCGGCAATCCTTTATCAGTAGGTAAGGCATTATGAACATCGACAAGAACAAGGTGGTGTACTTCCACTACAAACTCAGCGAAGTGGGCCAGGAGCCGGTAGAGACTTCCGACGCCAATGAACCCGCAGCTTATCTGCACGGTTATGGCAATATTCTGCCCGCCCTCGAAGAGGCGCTGGAGGGCAAGGCCGAGGGTGATGAACTGAGTGTGACACTGACGGCTGAGCAGGCCTATGGCGAGCGCCAGGAAGGGATGCAGCAGCGGATCCCCATCAAGCACCTGATCACCAGGGGCAAGCTGCGCCCCGGCCAGGCGGTCAAGATCAATACTGCCGAGGGCGCCAGGGATGCGCGTATCCTCAAGGTGGGCAAATTCAATGTGGATATCGATCTTAACCATCCCCTGGCAGGGCTGAGCCTGACCTTTGATATCCGTGTTGTCGATGTGCGCGAGGCCTCGGAGGAGGAAATCGCCCACGGCCATGTCCACGGTGCCGGTGGCCACCACCATTGATGGTCGGCCTGTGACTGTCTGGATCCCGGTCCGCGCCCTGTAATACTGAAATACGCAGAAGGTTGCCGTAGTGCTTTCAGGGGAGTATGGTTGCCCTCTGCCAGACAAACCCACTTGGTATTGTTTATGTTTATCCGACGCAAAGGTTCCCGCGACGAAGGCGGCGAACAGCACGATAACCCGCAAACGTCAGGGCAAAAGACGCCACAGGATGTTGATCACAGCGCGCAGGAAGCCCGCAAGCCCCTCCCGTCGTCAACCTCAGCAGTGAGAACCACAGCCATGATTGGAATGACCGTCAAAATCAAAGGTGATATCAGCAGTGACGAAAACCTGGTAATTGAAGGCCAGGTGGACGGCACCATTACCCTCAACAGCCACGAATTGACGGTGGGCCAGTCTGGCCGCGTCAATGCCAATGTCTCGGCCAAGATCATCAAGATTGATGGCCAGGTCAACGGTGATATTGTCGGCAAGGAAAAAGTCACTATCTCCAAAACCGGCAATGTGCGCGGCAATATCGTTGCCCCCGTTGTCATCCTCGAAGAGGGTGGTAAATTCAAGGGCACCATCGACATGGGCGCCACCTCCAGCGCTGGCGGTGAAGTTCCCGTCACCGATTTCGCCAATGCAGCCCGAGCCCAGCGCTCAGCGGGTGACAGCAAGCCCGATACTCCCCGGGTTGAGCAGCCCACCTCCATCAAGCACGGCTGAGACGCGTTCCTGGCTGGTGGCCCAGGCCGCCAGCCAGCCAATTGCTGATCTCTCCAGTCATTTGCAGCTGACCTCCCCATGAGCATCAAACCGCCCATTCCCAACGGCATTAACAGCCAGTTGTTTCCTGCCTTGCTGGAAAGAATTCAGCCGGTCGATGGCAAACCCCTGCGGGTTCTGGATCTGGGTCCGGCGAGCGCTGCCACGGTAGCCTTTTTCAGCCAGTTTCGCTGCAGCCTGCATTTTGCCGATCTGGCGGTCGCGGCTTTGCATCCACCGGTTCGAACCCAGGATGAGGAGGAATTAGATGCAAGGTCCGTCGAGGCTGAGCTGGCAGGGCACTTTCGCGCCTTGCTGGACCTGCCCAAGGGCAGTGTGTTTGATATCTGCCTGTTCTGGGATTACCTCAATCACCTGAATGATGCTGAGGTCAGGGCCTTTTCCCTTGCCCTTCAGCCACATCTGCATTCCTCCAGCCGTGGTCATGGCTTTGCCGTCCTTAATCGCAATGCCCAGCTTTACCATCAGAGTTATGGCGTCTTGGCCGACAACCTGCTGGTGGTCAATGCGGTTAACAAGGTCAGTCTGCTGGCCTGTCCCCACAGCCAGTCGGGGCTCAACAACCTGCTGGTGGGCATGGAGGTCAACCGCAGTGTGCTGCGCACCGATGGCCGTCTCGAAGTGTTGATGCGGACCAAGCCTGGTTCCTGATTTCACAATCCTGCCAGCCACAGATTTGCTGCGCTGATGCTTCTTGCTGACGCTATTTTTCCTGCGGAAAGTCATCGACATTGATCACATCACGCACCAGCGTCATGGTGCTGACGATTTTCTCCGCTTCTTCCCCGGTTAACAGTCCGGCTTCAAGACCCTTTTGCGCCTGTTCCTCAAAATTGCTGATGGAAAGTGCTTCGCCGAGTTCCTTGCGCAGGCGCTTTTCGACGGGAGCCAGTTCCAGCACACCCTCGAAGGCGCGCCCCAGCTTGGCGGTCACATCATCGGCCCTGGACAGGTAAATACCGTCGGTCAGCCGATCGCGGGCAGGAGAGCTGGTAATAATCAGCCGTGCCACATGCTTGCCGAGATTGTCAGAGGGCTCCTTGTAGGGCCTGCCGAGGGGGAAGATCAGCCACTGGATTACCAGCCCGAGCGGACGAATGGGGAAGTTGCGCAAGGTGTTTACCAGTGCGTTCTGGATCTGGAACAGGCTGTCGCGCACCGCCCAGTGCACCAGTGCATGATCTTCCTTGGGGCAGCCGTTGTCCTCAAAGCGTTTGAGCACGGCGGATGCAAGGTAGAGGTGGGTCAGCACATCGGCGAGGCGGCCGGATATTTTTTCGCGGAACTTGAAGGCCCCGCCCAGTGACACCAGCACCATATCGGCGACAAAGGCAAAGGCAGCGCTCAGGCGGGTCAGCTGCCGGTAGTAGTGGGCAGTTCGCCCCTCTACCGGTGATTTCACCAGGCGGGCGCCGGTGATACCCATCACAAAGGCGCGAGCCAGGTTGCTGATGGTGAAGCCCACATGGCTGAACAGGGTGTCATCGAAGTCAGCCTGTACGGTACTGTTTTCCTCAGCGCGCGCCAGCGCCATTTCCTGCAGCAGGTAGGGGTGGTTGCGCACCGCCCCCTGGCCAAAAATGATCAGGCTGCGGGTGAGGATGTTGGCGCCCTCCACGGTGATGGCAATCGGCAGCGCCTGGTAAAAACCGGCCAGGTAATTATTGGGACCGGTGATGATGCCCTTGCCGCCGTGGATATCCATGGCATCGTTGATGGAGCGGCGATTGGCCTCGGTGGCATACCACTTGAGGATTGCCGACAGGACCGAGGGTTTCTCCCCCAGCGCCAGCGCACTCAGGGTCAGGTTGCGAGCGGCATCAATGCGGTAGGCTTCTCCGGCAATACGTGCCAGCGCCTCTTCAACCCCTTCAAAATAGGCAATGGGCATGCCGAACTGCTTGCGGATGCGGGCGTATTCACCGCTGTAACGGGCGCTGAGTTTGGCCCCGGCAGTGCCAAGGGCAGGCAGGGATATGGCGCGTCCCGCTGCCAGGCAGTGCATCAGCATGCGCCAACCCTGGCCGAGCCGTTCCTGACCGCCGATCACAAAGCTCATGGGGATAAAGACATCTTTGCCCTGTGTCGGCCCATTCATAAAGGCGCTGCCAACCGGCAGGTGGCGGTTGCCGGTGATCACGCCGGGTGTGGCGACGGGAATCAGGGCGCAGCTGATGCCCAGTTCCTCGTTATCGCCAATCAGATGGTCCGGGTCGAAGGTGTTGAAGGCAAGGCCCAAGACGGTAGCCACCGGAGCCAGGGTGATATAGCGCTTGTTCCAAGTCAGACGCAGGCCCAGTACTTTTTCACCTTCCCACTCGCCGTAGCAGATGATGCCCTGATCGGGCATGGCGGCGGCATCGGAACCGGCGGCGGGACCGGTGAGGGCAAAGCAGGGGATATCGGTGCCGTTGGCCAGTCGCGGCAGATAGTAATCCCGCTGCTCCTGGGTGCCGAAATGGCTGAGCAGCTCGCCAGGCCCCAGTGAGTTGGGCACCATCACGGTGATGGCCATGGTGAGGTTGCGGCTGGCGAGTTTCATCACCACCGCGGAATTACCCAATGCGGAAAAATCCAGGCCACCGTATTCCTTGCCGATGATCATGCTGAAAAAGCGTTCATCCTTGAGGTATTGCCAGACTTCCTCCGGTAAATCCTTGTTCTGGTGAACCTGCCAGTCATCCAGCATTGCGCAGAGGGTCTCTACCGGGCCGTCGAGGAAGGCCTGCTCCTCGGCTGAGAGTTGTGGCTTGGGTGTGCTCAACAACCTGTTCCAGTCGGGATCGCCGGAAAAAAGCTCGGCATCCCACCACACGGTTCCCGCATCGAGCGCTTCCTGTTCGGTCGCTGATACGCGCGGCAGTACAGTGCGAAACCATTGCAGTGCCGGGATGCTGATCCACTTGCGGCGCAGTTCTGTGGTGGCCAGAAGGCCCAGGACAATGGCCACTAGCAGGCTGGTCGCGGTAACCCAGAGATTGCCAAGCCCCAGCAGGGGTATGGCGGCAGTCAGGATGGCTACCGATATGGCCGCCGTAATCAGGGTGGCGCGATGGTAGGCGAGGGCAATCAGCAGCAGCGCCAGCAGGATCAATCCGGTCATTATGCGACTCCTTTATACAACGAGTATCTGGGCAATGAGTGCCAGTAAATCATAGCGGATGCGTCACCAGGGAAAGTCTTATTGCTCAGGGTATCAGGTGTTCGGTACGGTTAAAGAAAATAAGTTCCTTTTTCAGCGGGCACAGTTCCGACACGGCGGTGTTGTGCTTGATGTATTCGAGCCAGCGGGTGGTGTCGTTGTGCAGATAGTGGGCGATGGCGATACCCAGTGCCGTGCCATGGGATACCAGCACCACATTTTCATCGGGGTGGCGCTCGATGATCTCCTCGATGGCCTCGACCATGCGCTTGCGCACCATTAACTGCGAATCACCGTTGGGGGCAGCAAAACTGGAATCGGTGTAGAGCAACTGGCTGCCGCCGGGCTGGCTGGGCAGGTCGTCAAACTTGATACCCTCCCAGTCGCCGAGGGAAAACTCCACCAGGCGTTCATCCAGCTGTACTTCCAGCTTGTGAACATCGGCGATGGCCTGCGCTGTATTGTGTGCCCGCTGCAACGGGCTGGCGTAAATCACCTGGGGTTCGGCAATATTGTGGAACCAGGAACCCAATCTGCGGGCCTGTTCCCGCCCCAGATCGGTGAGAGCGGTGTCGGTCTTGCCGTGCCACACCTTGTCGATATTGGCGGAGGTCTGGCCGTGCCGGACCATCATTAATCTGCCTTTGCGAGTCATTATCCCACTGCCCTTTCTCTAGAGTAGACAGCTCTGATTATCACTCATTTTTGCGGTGAATACCGAGTCAGGGGAACAGAGGGTTGCTGATGCCGGGCTTTTGGGCTGAGAATTTGCCTGTATACAGTGAATAATTGTTTCTCTCGCAAAGATGCGAAACAAAAGGTTTTGAGATTTATCCGGCAAGCGGATGGTGGCGGCTGGATGCAGCTAAAAAATCAACCGATGACCAGCGCCGCGATAATCAGGCCAGCGGTGATGGCCACGCCAAATACCACCACCATGCCCACACTTACTAATGTCTGTCTATCTTCGCTGATCATCTCTGTCTCCTCGGGTCTGGAGACATGACTCTAGCCTGAAGCTGGCACTGTGCTATTGACGGAAATCAAGCAAATTCACAGTTGTCTGACGTCATTGCCATCATTTGTGGGAGCGATTGCGGTACTGGCGTGGCGTAAAACCGGTTGCCTTGCGAAACGCCTGGGCGAAGGACGACTGGCTTTGAAAGCCGCACTCCCAGGCAATTTCCTTGATCAGTTGCTCACCGTTGGCCAGTTTCATGCGCGCCTTGTTGATGCGCACCTCGGTGATATATTCGGTGATGGTCTTGCCGGTGGTGCGCTTGAACATGCGCGCCAGGTGGCGGTTGCTGACGCCGCACTCCTTGGCCAGCCAGGAGGTTTGCGGGAATTCTCCGCTGGTTTCACTGATACGGTTTTCGATCAGGCGCAGTTGTTGGGGGGAGAGTTTGCCGTAGGGCTCCTTGGCCACAATCCGCGTTGCGCGGATATGGCGGCTGAGCTCCACCAGCAGTGACTCGAAAAGTGAATCCACCAGGCGCTGGGAGGCATAGTCGGGGCTCATGGCCTCCTGTGCCAGCCGCACCAGCGTGGCGCGGATATTGATATTGTTGATGTTAAAGCAGGCGGCAATTTCGAGGGGCGTCCACTCCCAGTCCACCAGGGGCTTGAATACGTCCATTTCAAACAGACAGCCCACAACCTGCTGTTCGCCCTGGGGAACCCGCATCATGGCCTCATGGCCTGCGGGGATAAACGAGCAGTTGCCCGTGGCAACATAGCTGCTGGCTGTTTTGCCACCCAGATAGTCGACTTCGCTGCCTGCCGGACGGGGATGTAGCGCTAACTCCAGATAGCAGACATCGGCGTGGAAGAGGGTGGGTTCGAGGGGCTTGTCCCAGCGGTAATGACGCACTTCAATCTGGAAGTGGGGACGGCTGATTTTTGCCTCCACCTCACAGCTGGAGGTGGTTTTTGGCCGACACAGGGCAAATTTTTCGGCCGTTTTCAGATCGGGATTGCGCAGCAGTCGAACCGGTGACATTTCAGATACGGTATACACTTCAAGTTACCCCTGATTACATTCAATTTTATCGTGGCGCCGAAAACCGCGTAACCCAGTCTGGAGTGACCTGCGCTGGCTTTATGGTCCTGGCAAACGGGATTGAGATGTCTGCCTGTAAACACTTTCATCATAAAGCGGCTAAAGTGTTTGGTAAAGGACAGGATTCTCAGCCTATATAACCATTGGGTCCTAGAATAACGCTGCTTGCTTCTACGGGATTGGTGATTCTGAAAGCGTTGTTATTGCAGTGATTATTGATTTTTCCCGGTGGCAGGGCAGATGAGAGTTACACGATTTGACCAGATGTCGATCAAGTCCTGATAGCAACACTTTATCCCCGCAGAGACACACTTGGCTGTTGTTTAAAGGTCGCCCGCTGTTTAGTCTGAACGTCACATTTACCACATCTACTGCGAGAGAAAATAATGAGCGCAATTGACCAGATCAAAGCCCTTGTCGACAGCAACGACCCGTACCGTGAGGCGCCGGCAAACCTCCGTGAGCTGCAGCTGGAAGCTGTGCGCGAGCGCTTTGCCGAAAAGCGCCAGCAGTTGAAGATTCTCGATCGCCGCGCCACTGAGGCGGGCATCACCGAAATCAGCTCACTGCAGGATCTGGTGCCACTGCTGTTCACCCACACCAATTACAAAAGCTACCCGGAAACCTTTGTCGATAAGGGCCAGTGGGGCCACATGAATACCTGGCTGCAGACATTGACTGGCAAGCCTGTAACCGGGGTAAACCTGGAAGGCATCAGGGATGCCGATGACTGGCTTGATCGCCTCAAGAATGCCGGTCACCATGTTTTTGCCTCCAGTGGCACCTCCGGCAAATGTTCATTTCTCGACCAGACTGAAGAAGATGTCGCCCTGGCCAGCAAAGCCTACATGAAGGGTTTTCTCGGTCAGTGGGCGCCGCGCAAACCCGAACACGACCGCCCGAGCTTTGTGTTTTTCCCGCCTACCGGCGTGCATCGCCTGTGTATCCACAACCACAAGTTTTTCACCGAGTTTGTGGCACCCGAGGGCGAAGCCCACTTTATTTCCAACGAGCCCTTGCGCGCCACCCCTGGCATTCGCGCCGGGCAACTGCGCCGCGCCCTGGCTGCAGGTACCGCGCTGCCGGAAGAGATTGCTGCCTTTGAAGCGGAAAACGAGAAGAATGCCAAGCAGGCTGGCGTGCGTTTCAATGCCTTTGTCGACAAGATCCACAGCAAGCTGGGGCAGCCGATTTGTCTGGGAGTGATGTGGCCTGCCGCATTCCAGCTGATGGAAGCGTTGAAGGCGCGCGGCGTCAAGGACGGAGAGTTCCATCCCGACAGCATGTTCCAGATGGGTGGCGGTATCAAAGGTGTGGTGCTGCCCGATGACTTTAAGGAGCAGATCCACCGCTTCTTCGGTGTCAAACCCGAGAACTACCTGAACAGCTATGCCATGGTGGAAATGACGGGTTTGAACCCCTTTGTCCAACATCTCAATGCCTACGCCCTGCCGCCCTGGATTGTGCCGCTGATCCTCGACAAATCCGCCGAGCAGTTGCTCAATCCGGCAGATGGCAAAGGCGAGGTGGAAGGCCGCTTTGCCTTCTTTGATCTGCTGACCGATGCCCGCTGGGGCGGCCTGATTTCCGGCGACAAGGTGGTCGTTGACTTTGACTCTGCTGACGGCTTTACCGGCCCTCTGGTGCGCTCCATCGCGCGCTATCAGGATCTGGAAGAGGGCGAAGACAAGCTGACCTGCGCGGGTACCATCGATTCCTACGTGCGCGGCGCCATCAACCTGTAAAAATACCCGGTAATCCTTTTGGAGGATTCGATCATGACCAGTACAGCGAAAACCGACAGCCTGCCCAACCGTCTCGAAATACCCCATTTCATCAAGGGTGCAGTGCAGCACGGCGCCGAAGTGGAGCAGCGCTCCCGCGCCCAGTCCACCCCGGTATTCACGCCGAAAATCAGCATGGATGACCTGGTGTGGCGCCGCCATCAGCCTGTGCCAGCCTTCAATACGCCCATCAACGACATCATCGACTTTCTGGTGGAAGTGGGCGAGCGGCTCGATTTTGACAAGAACAGCTACCTGCAGGAAGCAGTCGAAAAAATGGGCCACTTCAGCCCCCTCGATCCCCGCGTCCTGGAAAACAGTTACCGCGACATCCAGTACATGTTCCGCCGTGGCGGATTGGTTGCAGAGGTGGAACAAACCCTCGGCTCCCTTGAGGTGCTCGATGGCTGGGTGGCGCGCAACCCCTGGCTGCCCAGTAGCCGGGTGCGCGCCGTGCCACCGCGCATGGTGCATATCCTCGCGGGCAACGCGCCTGTTGTGCCGCCCATCACCATTATTCGCGGCGCCCTGACCAAAGGTGTGCATCTGCTCAAGTTGCCATCCAACGACATGTTTACTACCACCGCCATCCTGCGCACCATGGCCGATGTAGACCCAAATCACCCGACCACCCAATCCTTCAGCGCGGCCTACTGGCGCGGTGGCGACGAAAAGATCGAGTCCGGCATTTACCGCTCCCAGTATTTCGACAAGATCGTGGTGTGGGGCGGCGAAGCGGCTGTGCGCCATGTGGTCAAGTACGTTGGCCCTGGGTTGGAGATGGTGTCCTTTGACCCGAAAGTCTCCGTCTCCCTGGTGGGCAAGGCCGCATTTAACTCAGCCGAGACCGTGAAGGAAGTGGCCGCCCGCGCCGCTGCCGATGTGATCGGCTGGAACCAGGATGCCTGCTCCGCTTCGCGCTTTCACTATGTCGAAGGCACCACCGAGCAGGCGGACCAGTATTGCGAGGAACTGGTCAAGGCGATGGCTGTGGATACCCGTTACGGCCCCGGCAAGAGCAATCTGATTCCACCTGCGGATATCCGCGAAGAGCTCGATATGCTGCAAAACCTCGAACCGATTTTCCGGGTATTTGGCAAATATGACGGCAACGGCATGGCGGTTCGCTCTGACGAGCCGGTGTCCTTCAGCCCCACCGGCAAGCTTGTGAATGTGGTGCGGGTGGACAAGCTGTCCGATGCCATCCAGTACATTACGGTGGCCACGCAGACAGTCGGCATCTACCCCAAGGAAGAGCGCATTGCCCTGCGCGACAGCCTCGCCAGTTGCGGTGCCCAGCGTCTGGTGGATCTTGGCGACGTGAATGGTGGTGAAGGTTTTGGCGGCACGCCCCACGATGCCGGCATGCCCCTCAACCGTTTTATGCGCTGGGTGCTGGAATCCGGTGATCACAGCTGATTGGCACTAATCCAGATGCAACTATAAACAACGCTACCCGGAACGCCGGGTAGCGTCAGTGATAATCGGGGTATAACCATAATGACAACCACGTTTACCAAGGCCACCGCCCTTAAATTGATGCTGGGATTGCTGGCGGCGGAGGTGCTGTCGGCCTTTGAGCTGTCGATGCTCTACGCGGCCCTGCGTTTTATGATCACGGATTTCGGCAGCGCCGAAGCGGTCGGCTGGGTGATGACCAGTTTCTTCCTGGCCAGCGCGGTTTCTGCTGCCATTTGCGGGCGACTTGGGGATATTTTCGGTCGCAAGAAAGTCCTGCTGATAGTGATATTTTTCAGCATTATCGGCTCGCTGATTGCAGCTTTTTCATCCACCCTCGAAGGTGTGATTTTGGGTCGGGTGATTCAGGGTACGGCGGGGGCCATTTTCCCCCTCTGCATCGGCTTGGTGCGGGAAAACGTCAAGCCCGAATCGGCCCCCCTGTTTATCGGTATCCTGGCCGCGAGCCTGACCGTTACCATGGGGTTGGGTACCTTCCTCGGCGGTATTATCGTCGATAACTACAGCTGGCACGGGGTGTTCTTTGCCGGTGCCCTGGCCGGGATTGTGGCCTTTATCGCTATCTTCTTCTGGATGCCGCAATCGGCCAGCACACCGTTTGACCGGCGCACCAATATCCTTGGCGGCGTGCTGTTTGCCCCCGCCGTGGTGCTACTGCTGCTGTGGATTACCAAGGCGCCCAGCTGGGGCTGGACTTCCACCAATACCCTGCTGTGCCTGGTGGCGGGACTGTTTTTTATGACGGTCTGGGTGAGCACGGAGTTGCGCGCCAAGGTGCCGCTGCTGGATGTGCGCTTGCTCGCCAACCGCCAGGTGCTGCTGGTGAATCTGGGCAGCGCCGTGCTGGGTCTGACGTCGTTCCAGTCGATGCAGGTGTGGTCCATTGTTCTGCAACAGCCCACCGCAACCGGCGTGGGGCTGGGGGTTACGGCCACATTGGCGGGGCTTATCCTGTTGCCCAAAACACTTATTGCTCTGGCCAGCGGTCCCACGGCGGGTTGGTTGATCACCCGTTACAGCGGTCGCGTGTCCATGGTGCTGGGTGCCACCATCATGATGCTTGGCTGGATTATTCTCGGTCTGAAACACGATTCGCTGATTTTCCTGACTCTGATGCTGACGTTTCTCGGCTTTGGCATGTCGATGTTCTACTCCAGTATTCCCATCATTATTTCCCAGGTAGTGCCCATGGAGCGCACCAGCGAGGCCAACGGCATGATGCTGGTGATCCGTTCCACCGCCATGGGTATCGGCGCGCAAATCGTCGCCTACACCCTGGATACCTCCACAATTGACCTGGCCGGTGCGAGCTATCCCGACCAGACCGCGGTCTACAGGGTTATCGGTTATGTGATTGGTGGCTGCCTGCTGATGATCCTGATTTCATCCTTTGTTTCGAAAGAGCGCGCCAAGGGCCCCGTGTCGGCACACGCCATGCCTGTGGCGCCCGTCATCCCCAGTACTACAGTGACAGGTAAGTAATATGTCTGACTATGATCTGATTATTCGCAACGGCACCGTTGTCGATGGTTCCGGCGCAGCGTCCATGATTGCTGACATTGCCGTCGCCGATGGCCGTATCGCCCTTGTCGCACCGTCTATCGCCGCTACCGGGCGTGAAGAAATCGACGCCAGCGGTCAGCTGGTCACCCCCGGATTTGTCGACGTGCACACTCACTACGACGGCCAGGCCAGCTGGGATTCGCGCCTCGCGCCATCGTCGCGGCTTGGCGCCACTACGGTGGTGCTGGGCAATTGCGGTGTCGGCTTTGCCCCCTGTCGGCCGCAAGACCACAACGTGCTCATTGAGTTGATGGAAGGGGTTGAAGATATTCCCGGCACAGCTCTGGCGGAGGGGCTGCCCTGGAACTGGGAGAGTTTTGAGGATTACCTCGACGCCCTTGAAGCAAGACATCGCGATATTGATATCGCCTGCCTGTTTCCCCACTCACCGCTGCGGGTCTACGTGATGGGTGAGCGCGCCATCAAGCGCGAAGCCGCGACTGCCGATGATATTGGCAAAATGAAAGCTTTGCTGTCTGACGGTTTGGCGGCAGGCGCGGTGGGGTTTTCCACCTCCCGCACCGTGATCCACCGCACCCTGGCGGGCAGCCAGATTCCCACCTACCAGGCCGCCGCCCAGGAACTGGAACAGCTCGGCTCGACCCTGGATAAAAACGCCGGGCAGGTATTCCAGATGGTGTCGGACTTCTCTGATGCCGACCATGAATTCGATATCGTCCGCCAGGTGTGCAGCAACACCGGTGCCAAGGGCACCTTCACCATGCTGCAAAGCGACAAGCAGCCCACCATGTGGCAGGAGCAGTTGGGGCGGATTGAAAAAGCCCAGGCTGAGGGCCTCGATATTCGCGCCCAGGTGCTGTCCCGGCCTCTCGGTGTTTTGATGGGACTGAATGCATCGCTGACGCCTTTTTCCGCCAGGCCAACATTTCACGAATTGGAAAAACTGTCCCTCGAAGAGCGTGTTGTACAACTGGCCCGCCCGGAAGTAAAAGCGCGCATCCTCGCCGAGCAGGATGTCAATCCCCATGTTTTCCTCGAAGGCATGGGCCAGCGCTTTGAAGACATGTACCCGCTGGAACCACCGATTGAATATATGCCTGAAAAAGATAAATCCGTCGCCGCACGGGCTGCGATTGCCGGGGTTAGCGCGCCTGAATGGCTCTATGACTGGCTGCTGACTGATGGCGGTCACGCCCTGATTTATATTCCCGCCATCAATTTCAGTGAGGTGATTCCCACCATTCTCCAGCATCCCTTTACTGTGCCAGCCCTCGGTGATGGCGGCGCCCATGTGGGTTCAATCTGCGACGCCAGCGCCAGCCTCTATCTGCTCACCAAGTGGGTGCGGGAGCGCAATGCATTCAGCCTGGAGGCGGGCATCCATATGCTCACCCGCAAGTCCGCTGAGCTGTATTCGATGTTTGATCGGGGTTTGTTGGCGCCGGGCATGAAGGCGGATATCAATATCATTGATTTTGACCGCCTGGCGATTCACTCGCCGCGCATCGTTCACGATCTGCCCGCTGGCGGTAAACGCTTTTTGCAGGATGCCGACGGGCTGGTAGCCACCATCGTTGCCGGTGAAGTGATCTACCGCAACGGTGAAGCCACTGAGGCGCTGCCGGGACGGCTGGTGCGTGGTGGTCAGCGCGATCCGCGTTCGGCGGCTGCACTGAATTGAATCCAGATTCGTATAAAAATACTGTTTTAAGGAGTGTTACAACAATGTCGGCTTTTTTTCAGTCCCTGCTCGATGATCCCACCAGTTTCCACAACGCCGTGTACAGCGACGGTTTCAAGCTCAGCCGCGAGCAGATCGATGAGGTGCAGCTCAGCGGCGTGCGCAAGCGTTTTGCCGAAATGCGCCCGCAAATCCCCATGCTCGACAAACTGGCAAAAGAGCAGGGCGTGGATAGCATCGACACCATCAACGATGTAATCCCGATTTTGTTTCCCCACACCGTCTACAAATCCTACCCGCTGTCGTATCTGGAAAAGAGCCGCTTTGAAAAACTCACCCGCTGGCTGAATGGCCTCACCACTGTCGATCTCTCCAACGTCGATGCCAGCGGCATCGAACTGATTGATGACTGGCTCGACCTGCTGGACAAGGAAACTCCTCTGCTCGTTTCCCACACCTCTGGTACCACCGGCAAGTTGTCGTTTATCCCCCGCACCAAGGAGCAATGGCGCCAGACGGTGGTTCACTCCGGCTGCATGTTGCGCCACTGGTGGGGTGAAAACAGCGGACCTGACCTGTTCAACAATCACCGCCCGCTGATTCTGCCGGGTTACCGGTACGGTGGCAGCGCCACCCAGCGCGCCAACGACTACATGATCGAGCTGTTTGCGGGCAGCGAGGACAACGCGCTGTTTATGTACCCCAATGCGCGCTTCTCCGCCGATGTAGTGTCCCTGGCCGGACGCTTGCGTTCAGCGGAGGCGCGCGGTGAGCAGGGCATGCTGGAGATTTCCCCGGCCCTGCTCAAGCGTCGCGAAGGACTGCTGGAGCTGGAAAAAACCCGCGCGCAGGACTTGCAGACCTTTTTCGATACTGCCCGTACCAAGTTCGGTGGCAAGGATGTTTATATCGCCGGAGTTTGGACCATGCTTTACGACTGGGCTGAGGCAGGGCTTGCCGATGGCCATTCCGGGATTTTCGGCAAGGGCAGCGTGTTGTTCAGCGGTGGCGGCATGAAGGGCAAGGCACTGCCCGACAACTATCGTGAAGTCATCAAGGGCTTTCTCGGTTTCGACACGACCTATGAGATGTACGCCATCAGTGAGCAAATGGGTTACAGCATCAAGTGCGAAGAGGGTCACTACCATATCCCCCCGGTGATTGTGCCGTTTTTGCTCGATCCGGCAACCGGTGAAGCGCTGCCCCGCAAGGATGGTACGACCGGGCGGATGGCGCTGCTGGACCTGATGACCCAAACCTACTGGTCGTGCCTGATTACCGGCGATGAGGTGACCTGGGGCGGCTTCGACAAGCCTTGCGCCTGTGGCCGTACCGGCACCTATGTACACGATGGCATTCGCCGCTACAGCGACAAGGAAGGGGGCGATGACAAGATTGTGTGCGCTGGCGCGCCGGAAGCCCACGACCAGGCGCTGGCGTTTCTGACCGAGCTTTCACAATAAAAGCTCTCACAATAAAAGCTTTCTCAATAAAGAGCCGCAACTATCTATTTTAAAGAGAAAAAGATCATGGAAAAAAAATATCAGGTTCCCCTTATCATTCGCGGCAAGGTCATCACCGATCCCGACCTGGAATTTGGCGGGCGCCGCGGCGGCGTCGCCTTCACCGGCCCGGATGTGCGCAAATATCTCAGCGAACTGACCCTGTCGACACCGTCAAAAATGGCCGATCTTTACAGCATCAGCCTCAATGAAATTCTCGATTTTCTCGCAGAGCTGGGCAACCAGCTGCGCTTTGACACCAACCCTTACCTGAACGAGTCTTTTGAGCTGTCCTGCTTTACCTCCGGCCTGTCGGAAAGCATTCTGCGTCACCAGTACGAAAACATGGGGTTCTTCTTCAATCGCCAGGAAATGGCGATGATGGTGGAGCGCTCCTGCGGCGCCAATTACCTGGAGGGCTGGGTGGAACAGTCTGGCGGCATGCCTGGCCTGACCGCCAAAACCCGCGCCTTTGGTTCGCGGGCTGTGCATGTGATTGCCGGTAATGCGCCCATCGTCAGCATCCTCACAGTGATTCGCAATGCCTATACCCGCTCGGACGGCATTATCAAGACGCCCTCCAACGATCCGCTGACTGCTGCGGCGCTGGCGCGCACCATGATCGATATGGCGCCGGATCACCCTCTGACAAAACACATTTCTGTGGCTTACTGGAAAGGCGGCGATGATGCCATTGAGAGCCAGATTTACGACCCGCGCAAGATTGAAAAAATTATCGCCTGGGGCGGTTTTGACTCCATCAAGCATGTCACCAAGTACCTGCAACCGGGGATTGACCTGATCACCCAGGATCCCAAGCTGTCCAGCACCATTATCGGCAAGGAAGCTTTTGCCGATGAGGCGACCCTCAAGCATGTCGCCAAACGCCTGTCCCTGGATATTGGCGCCGCCAACCAGGAAGGCTGTGTCAGCGCCAGGGTAATCTATGTACAGTCCGGCACCGATGAGGAAGGCCTTGAGCGCGCCAACCGGCTGGGTGAACTGACCTTCGAGGCGCTGCAGCACATTCCTGCCCATATCAGCACGCCCCACAAAAGTTTTGATATGAGCCTCAAAACCGAGATTGATGGCATTCGCCTAATGGACGAGGAATACAGGATTTTCGGTGGCCGCAGCAATGAGGGTGCGGTGATTGTGTCCCAAGAGGATATTCCGGTGGATTTTTCCCGTATGCTGGCTTGCCGGGTGGGCAATATCGTGCCCATTGATGATTTGCAGACGGCGGTGCGCTCCGTCAATGCCTATACCCAGACCATCGGTATTTTCCCTGAACAACTCAAGGAAGAACTGCGCGACCAGCTCGCATTCCAGGGCGCGCAGCGGCTGGTATCCCTCGGTGGCGCGGCCACCATGCAGCACAATATGGAAAAACAGGACGCCATTGAGCCGGTGCGGCGCATGGTGAAATGGGTAACTGATGAAATCGGTGATCCCGCCACACTGGAAGCCATTGCCGGCTGAAGTGTTGCAACAGGATTTGCGCTAGGCGTTGAAAAGGCTTTAAACAAGGACTAATAACAGGAGAGATACATGTCAAATCTGAACAATCAGGTCATCATTATTACCGGTGCCAGCAGTGGTATCGGTGAAGCCACTGCGCGCCATCTGGCATCCCTCGGCGCCAACGTTGTACTCGCCGCCCGTCGCGGTGATCGCCTCGCCAAACTGGCGGGCGACATTGGCGCCAATGCCACCTGGAAGGAAACCGATGTCACCAAACGTGATGATCTGAAGGCTCTTGCCAGCCACGCCCTGGAAAAATTCGGTCGCATCGATGCCCTGGTCAATAACGCCGGGATCATGCCGGTGTCATTGATCGCCAGCGGGATGGTGGACGACTGGGACAGGATGATCGATATCAATATCAAGGGCGTGTTATACGGCGTGCATGCCGTACTTGGCACCATGCTGGAGCAGGGTAGCGGCAGCATTATCAATATTGCCTCCACGGCGGCCCACAGTGTCGGCCCCGGTGGCACGGTGTATTCCGCCACCAAAACTGCCGTGCGGATTATTTCCGAAGGGCTGCGCAAGGAAGTCAGCGGCAAAGTAAGGGTGTGCACCATCTGCCCCGGATTTACCGAGTCGGAACTGTCGCAAAGCGTCAACGATGTAGGCATGAAGCCCTTTGTTGAGCAGCTGTTTGACCAGATGGCCATGCCAGCTCACGCCATTGCCGAGGCGGTAGCCTACGCACTGCTGCAACCGGCCAATGTGGCGGTCAATGAGATAACTGTACGCCCGCTGGCTGCCCAGGATCACTGACAGCGGCTACTTCCCACGATAAAAAACGCCCCGGTTGGGGCGTTTTTTTTATGCGCTGAATGTCGCCCGCGATGTAAAGCATAGTGTGCATAGCCTGAATCCTATATATTTGGCCGCCTTGTCTCAGGTACAACACAGGTGAACCATTTACCGCTGGTGACGCCAGATCGCCAGCATCATTTCGATACCATCTGCCAGGGACTCCATCAGCGCGGCTGGGCAGTGGTGCCGGACTTCCTTGTTCAGGAACAGTGGCAACCCCTGCTGTTGCGGGCCAGAGCCATTGACCATTACCAGCTGGCAGGTGTTGGGCGCGGGGACAATCTTCAACACAATGACAGTGTGCGTATCAGCCTGATCCACTGGCTCAATGACAACCACGCCATCGACCGCAGCTGGCTCTGCGTTATGGAAGAGCTGCGCTTGTGTCTCAATCGCAGCCTGTTTCTTGGCTTGTTTGAGTTTGAAGCCCATTACGCCTGCTATCCTCCCGGCGCCTTCTACAAGCGCCATCTGGATGCCTTTAAGGGGACCAACAATCGGATTGTGTCCACGGTGTTCTATCTCAATCCCGACTGGGGCGATGATGATGGAGGCAATCTGGCTATCTATCCCGAGCAAACACATCAAGCCATGGGCGGGGTCATTGAGGTGCAGCCCAAAGCCGGCACCCTGGTGGTTTTCCTCAGTGAGGATATCCCCCATGAAGTGCTGAAAACCATCAAAACCCGTTACAGCATTGCTGGCTGGTTTCGCATCAACCCTTCTATTTTTGGCAATCTGGATCCGCCGGGCTAGCCGCCAGGCTGGCTGTATAATCCCGTGTCACAACGGCTGAGTGGGAGGCATGGGTTTGTGGGCGACATCATCGCGTTTAAAAAGAAGACACCAAAAGCACGCGGCATGTGCCAGCACGGTTTTCACAAATGGGTGATCTGGAAGGACAAGCAGTTTGATGTAAAGGCCGGCAAGCTGGTTACGGTGTATCGCTGTGCGCGCTGTGAGGCACAGAAGGTCGTCACCCTATAGCGGCAAATCCCTTCGCGGTTGTTAGTCACTGATATCAGGCAGGCGCAAACGCGCAGTATTGGCTTTGTGTTTGCGCTTGCCGAGGATCTTCTCAAGTTTATTGACAACTTTGCTGGCAGTGAGCCGGTAACCGGTTAGCTTGCCTCCGTATACGGCCATGTAGCCACTATTGGCACTGAACTCTTCCACAAACTGTACCTCACGGCTGCGCTTGAATAGCGCTTCATTAGCCGCCGGCAGCACCCGCAAACCCGCCATACGCTCGCTCACTTGAGGACTGTAGTCCGGGAAATAGTGCTTGAGGGTGCTTAGCAAGTAAGCCTCTTCATCAGCAGTAACGCTAACCAGATCGGGATCTCCCCTGAACACTGCCTCGGTAGTGCCCAGCAGGGTTTTGCCGCGCCAGGGCAGGGCGAACACTGCTCGCTGGTCATCGGGGGATTCCAAATAAAAGCAGCTATCGGAAAGGGGCGTGTCCAGCACCAGATGGCTGCCTTGTACCAGTTCAATCTCAAGGGCTGGCGCTTCGGGCACAAGGCTGGCGGCAATCTGGTTGACCCATGGGCCTGCGGCATTAACCAGTACCCGGCAGCATACTGTGCGAAAGCCCTCCGCCCTTTGCACCGAGATGTCGTAACCTTCTGCTGTGCGTTTGCCCAGTACCAGTTTGGCTCCGGTAAACAGCTGGGCGCCGAGAGTTTGAGCTGAAGAGGCTACGGCGCGGGTCAGCAAGCGGTCATCGGTCTGGGCATCGCTGTAGCTGAATACGGCTTGCAACTGCTCCTGCCGCAATCCCGACAAGTTTCGGCAAGAGGCAGTAGCCAGACTTCGCATGGCGCTAAAGGGATTGCTGAGGCCCAACGCCGCATACAGACCCAACCCGAGGCGCAGTTGCCAGGGCCGGTACAGGGAATCCTTGTAGACAGGGATATAAAAGCGGCTGCGATGTATCAGGTGAGGGGCTAATTTCAGCAGAATCTCCCGCTCCCGGAGACTTTCCCGCACCAGTGCGATCTGGCCCTGTTGCAGATAACGCAGCCCGCCGTGGATGAGTTTGCTGGATTTGCTGGAGGTGCCCGCAGCGAAATCATCCTTTTCCAGCAGCGCCACAGAATAACCGGCAGCCGCTGTAGCCTGGGCGATCCCAACGCCGTGGATTCCGCCACCGATCACGGCCACATCAACTATGGGGCTGTCAGCCACTGGGTTCTGGTCCGGGGGAATGGGGGAGGGTGCCTGCGGAAGTGATACTTCCGCAGGTTATTGCTGGTGTTTTTGGGCGGATCAAAGTTGCTCGAGAATCTTCTCGGCAGTGGATTCCTGTACACCGGCACCATCGGGCTCAACATTCAGGGCAGTGACCTTGCCGTCTTCAACAATCATGGAGTAGCGCTTGGAACGCGTACCCATGCCAAAACCGCGGGCATCCAGTTCCAGGCCAATGGCCTGGGTGAATTCGCCAGAGCCATCGGCCAACAATAGCAGATGTTCGGCATTCTGGGTCTTGCCCCAGGCACCCATCACAAACGCATCATTGACAGATATGCAGGCGACAGTATCAACGCCCTTGGCCTTGATGTCGTCAACATGGACGACATAACCCGGCATGTGGGTGTTGGAGCAGCCGGGAGTAAAGGCGCCGGGGACGGCGAACAGTACAACCTTTTTGCCGGCAAAGATTTCATCGGTGGTAATCGGCTTGGGGCCTTCGCTGGTCATGGTGCGCAAGGTAATGGCGGGAATGGAATCGCCAACTTTGATAGTCATGGTTATCTCCGATAGGTTTGAGTATTGATGGTCAGGTGGGCCATCTACGATACCTGAAGGCACATTGCGGCTCAATCGTACACAGCACAGAATTCTCCGATATTGGTGTTACAGCGCATGACGGCCAAGGCCATCCAGCATGCCGCCAATATCAAAGGTTTCAACCATATCCACGCCCCGTGCAAAAAGGCTCGCTGCAACATCAGGATTGTCGACCTCGTAAACCACCAGTTTGCTGGAGAGGTTGCCGAGATCGGCGTCAGCGGGGATTTTTTCCTGGTCACAAAAAAGAAATTCCACCTCGGTGCTGGCTACCACATCGCTCTCAAGGTCGCTCCACTGCTGGAGTACAAATCCCAGCCGGGGATAGCTCTTTGAGTGGGCATAAGCAATCACCGCATAATCAAAACTGATCAGCACGGCTTGGGCCTGCACCGGTTGCAGCTGAGACTCGAGGATACTGAAAGTGTTTTCCAGCCCGGCAAACTGCACAGCGGTACGCTTGATCTCAACAAAAGCTGTTACCTGGGGGTTGGCCTTGAGCAGCGCTACCAGGTCCAGCAGCATGGCAATGGCTTCTCCCCTGAATTTGTCACCCAGGCGCTGTGGTTCAAAGCAGGAATGCTGTGACAGTTCGGCAAGAGTCAGGTTGCTGAGCAGATTTTCGACCCCGCTCAGGCGCTTCATGGGCAGGTCGTGATAGAGCACGGGCTGGTAGTCGGCGCTAAACTGAATGTCGGTTTCGATAAAGTGTGCACCCGCCTCAATGGCCTTGCTGAGTCCCAGCAGGGTATTTTCAGGGTAAAGCTTTTGAAACCCGCGATGGGCTACCAGGCGATCCTTTAGCATTGCCGGTCCTGCAAGGGTGGGGTTTGCTGCAAATATGTCATTAATACGGGGTTTTAAGAGGCGAAAAGCCGGAGTTCAATTACCTTTGTGCAAGTCGTTTGATTTCCTGGCAGCTGACTATGCCGCTCGGCATGTGGCATGAAACAGGCCCGGGTAACCCGTTGATTTTATTGGTCGGAGAAACAGGATTTGAACCTGCGACCCCTGCCTCCCGAAGGCAGTGCTCTACCAGTCTGAGCTACTCTCCGATCTGAGGGCTGGATTATAGCACCGGGTTTCATGCTGTAAATCTGCAGCCAGGGTTATTTCTGGAGACCTGTACCCTCATGTTGCTGTAGCAGCAGGTCGATTTTCTGTTCGAGCTGATCAAGGCGACGGTCGAGATCGCTGAGGAGACGGTAATTTTCCCTTTCATCAACAATCATTTCCTCTTCCTGACGACTGATAAAAAATGCGGCAAGACTGGCGGTGATCATGGCAAACAGTCCCATGCCAAAGAGGATGACAACGCTGGCAAAGGCCTTACCGACATCGGTGACCGGGACGACATCGCCGTAACCTACTGTTGTGACAGTCACCCAGGCCCACCAGACACCATCCATGGGAGACGTAATTCCCGGGTCCAGAGCCGACATCATGATCCCTGCCATAAAAATGACAATGGCGCTCGCCAGCAGGGTGGTACCAAGCTGATTGCGCGAGAGAAGATTGCGGATTCTGCTGCCCACATGGACGATAAGGGAAAAGATAATCAGCAGTCGCAACAACCGCAAAAAGCCAAAATAGGATTGGACCCCTATCAGCATCGGCAAGCCCAGAATGATAATGACAAGGTTGAGCCAGTTACCTTTTATATAACGCCACTTGTTGTTCGCCAGCAGTGTTAGGATGCTGGATTCAAGCACGAAAAGGCCCCACAGAATCAGGTCATAACGATTTGATTGGATAGCAGCCCCTGTCGTGTGACTTTGGCCCCACCAGTTCATCAGTATCCAGAGTGCTGCCATCAGCATGGGAATTTCAAACAGAATGCCGACACGCTTGGCCAATTCACTCTCGCGGGGATCAACACCTGCGGCACCCGTTAGCTGGCTCAGTTTTGCTATGTGTAAATTCATTGCAAGATACCCCACATTCCAAGTGATTCAGTGATGGTGTCGCCCTTGGCTAGGTTGCTATGGCATCAAGGTAGTATGAGATATCCTGAAGGCAACAGGCAGAGAATAACTATTCTATCAATATAGTTTTATTTATCAAAAGCTTAAAAATACCATTTAAAGTGGAAAGTAATATGAGTCAGTCGCAGGATCTTGAAACGTTGTTTGCCGATGTGCTCGCCAGCCATGAGGGCGGAAACTCAAAGCTGCCGCCGGTGGAGAAGTGGAACCCTGAGCTGAGTGGCGATATCGATATTCGTATTGCCCGCAGTGGCGAGTGGTATCACGAAGGTGACCTGATCAGGCGTGAAGCCCTGGTGCGCGTTTTTTCCAGCATCTTGAAAAGGGAAGGGGACGATTACTTTCTGGTGACCCCGGTAGAAAAATGGCGCATCAGGGTTGATGACGTGCCATTCCAGATTGTCAGCCTGGAAGTGCTTGAGCGCGAGCAGCAACAGGCGCTGGTGTTCACAACAAGTACAGGCGACCAAGTGGTTGCCGGACCCCGTCATCCCCTGCGGGTTGAAATCGACACTGCAACCGGCGAGCCATCACCCTATGTGTTGGTCCGCAACGGCATGGAAGGGTTGATCGCGCGGCCAGTGTTTTATCAGCTGGCCGAACTGGCAACTCGCGGTGAAGATGAAAAAAAGGCTGTACACGGGGTGTACAGCCTGGGTTGCTTCTTTGCGCTCGAGTAAGCCTGCGCTGATCCCAATTTTGCCGGTTACATGTTGGGATAGTTGGGACCGCCGCCACCCTCGGGCGCTACCCAGACAATATTCTGGGTAGGATCCTTGATATCACAGGTCTTGCAGTGGACGCAGTTCTGGGCGTTGATCTGGAAGCGTTTGCTGCCGTCGTTGTTTTCCACCACTTCATATACCCCGGCCGGGCAGTAGCGTTGCGCCGGTTCGTTATAGAGGGGCAAATTGTGGTTGATGGGTATGTCTGCATCCTTCAGGGTCAGGTGGCAGGGCTGATCCTCTTCGTGGTTTGTATTGGAGATAAACACTGAAGACAGCTTGTCAAAGGTCAGTTTGCCATCTGGCTTGGGGTAGTCGATGGTTTTGCAGTCCTTGGCTGGTTTCAGGGTGGCATGATCCGGGATGGGGTCTGACAGGGTCCAGGGCAGTTTGCCGTTGAAAATGTTCAGCTCGATAAAGGCATAGGCAGAGCCAATGATGTTGCCGAACTTGTGCTGTGCCGGACCAAAGTTGCGCTGGGTATGGAGTTCTTTCCAGGCCCAGGATGCCTTGTAGGCTTCAGCGAAACTGGTGAGATCATCACTGGCGCGGCCTGCGCCAAGCGCTTCGGCCACCACCTCAGCGGCCACCATGCCGGACTTCATGGCGGTATGAATGCCCTTGATCTTGGCAAAATTGAGGGTACCTGCGTTGTCGCCGATCAGCAATCCGCCGGGGAAAGACATCTTGGGTTGAGCTTGCAGACCGCCCTTGACCAGTGCACGAGCGCCGTATGAAACACGCTCGCCGCCTTCCAGGTACTGGCGAATGGTGGGGTGAGTCTTGTAGCGCTGGAATTCATCAAAGGGGCTGACATGGGGGTTGCTGTAGGACAGGTCGGTAATCAAACCTACCACCACCTGGTTGTCTTCCAGGTGATAGAGGAAGCCACCACCGGCGCAGCCGCTTTCAGAGAGTGGCCAGCCTGCCGTATGCACCACCAGGCCTTGTTTGTATTTCGCATCAGGAATCTTCCACAACTCTTTGATTCCAATGCCGTAATGCTGCGCTTCCTTGCCGTCATCAAGGGCAAACTTCTGAATCAGCTGCTTGCCCAGGTGGCCGCGACAGCCCTCTGAAAAGAGGGTGTATTTGGCGTGCAGTTCCATCCCTGGCATATAGTTGGCGCCAGGCTCACCGCTGTGGGAAACACCCATATCGCCAGTGGCGATACCTTTGACTGAGCCATCTTCATGATAGAGCACTTCCGCAGCGGCAAAGCCGGGGAAGATTTCAACGCCCAGGGCTTCGGCCTGCTCCGCCAGCCAGCGGCACAGGTTGCCCAGGCTGATGATGTAGTTGCCGTGGTTGTGCATGGTCTTGGGAACGAACAGGGAGGGCACTTTCATGCCGCCCTTGGCGCTGAACAGGACGTGGATATCATCGCCTTCTACCGGCGTCTTCAGGGGAGCGTTGCGCTCTTTCCAGTCGGGGAAAAGTTCGTTCAGGGCGGTGGGTTCCAGCACGGCACCGGAGAGGATATGCGCGCCCACTTCCGAGCCTTTCTCCACCACACAGACAGATAGCTCGGGGTTGAGCTGACGGAGTCGGCAGGCGGCGGAAAGACCGGATGGCCCTGCACCGATGATGACTACATCGTACTCCATTGATTCACGTTCCACGACAACCTCCAGGCTCTTGAGTTTTATAACATAGGCTAAAGACTGCGGATTTTAACTGGAATGGGGATGTGATTCTACTTGTGCTGGAGCTGGTTGTAGCTGACGGGAGGTGGCAAAAACAGTATTCCGTCAAACGGTTGCCCGGAATGTGGTGATTGAAATGCGACCCTGAAGTGGATTTTGAGCCTCTACAGGAGCGAGCCTAGCGCTCCTTTCTCTCAAGCCTGTAGCGCTCTTTTTTGTCGGCGGGCATCTTTTCCCAACGTTCGCGTATCTGTTCCCTGCGCTCAGGAGGCATTCGCTCATAGCGCTCTTTTGCCTGGCGAATTCGCTCCTTGTCACGGGCTGGCAGGGATTCATATTTTTCCTTGCGCTGCCTGATCTGCTCCTGTTCGCGGGAATCCATGTCTTCCCAGCGCTTGCCCTTTGCGGCCAGTTGATAACTCTGGTCTGTGTGGGCTGTGTGGAAAACAGCGCTGCCATAGTAGGGAGGCACGAGATAGTTATCATCTGGATAGGTTTGTTGACGGTCACCACTTTGAACATAACTTTCTGCGTGGTGCCCACTGCCGGTGGCCGTGTTGGCGCAGACGCCGACAGGGAGCAGGGCAACGGCAAGAGTGAGAAGGGCGGTGAGGCGCATGTCAGCTCCGTTTCGCTGCGTCACTTTCAGCGAGCCAATAGAAAAAATCGAGATTTTCATAAAACTCGGCATTCTCGGGAGTTAAGCGCTCCATACCTGATTGGCGCTGCTGATTGTCATCCACAGGAGCAACAACCAGTATCAGAGCGACAACAGAAGCTGTCACCATTCCCAAGGCCGGAACCATAAAGCGCGGCAAATGAAATCGGCGCCGGGCCGACATTGCCTGACGTCTGGCATTGACCAGCTGCTGGGCGACAGAGTCATCCAGATTGTGCTCAGCTTCTCGCAGTTGTTCGCGCAGAGCCTGTTCAAACGTGTTCATCATAGTGCTCCTTCAACGCTTCCTTGAGGGATTGTAGCGCACGGAAATAATGGGTTTTGACGCTGCCCTCTGAACATTTCATCGAGGCAGCGGTGTCTGCTGTGGACAATCCTTCCCAGCAGCGCAACATAAAGGCCTGTTGCTGGCGCAGTGGCAGGGCAGCAATGGCTGCCGACAGCGCCTCCATACTCTGCCCCTGTTCCACCTGGTGAGCGGGATTGTTGCTGGCAACATCCGCCACCTGCTGGAACAGGTCTGGTTCATCCTGGGCATCAGAGTTGAAACCAGTGAGCCAGCCGGTGAAACGATTTCGTACCTTGCGATGGCGGTGAACATCCAGAATGCGGTTTTGCAGGATCTTGAAGAACAGGGGCCGCCATTCACCCACCGGCTTGTGGCTGTACTTCCTGACCATAACCAGCATGGCATCCTGAACCGTATCCATCGCATCATCCTGATTACCCAGTGACACCCTGGCCATCAGAAATGCCCTGCGCTCTACCGCTGCGAGGAATTCATTGAGGCTGCCGAATTCAGGTTCATCGCAGCTGTCAGACCGGTTGCTCACCAGGGGCATATCCACCCGCTATCATCTTCCATGATAGGGGTGGTGCAGGATTTCGTTGAGCAGGTATATGCCACCCAGCACCTCCAGGGTATTGTCGCGCCGGTAATCACGGTGAATGATTACCCGGTCACGGCCGCGGTAATGACGTGCGTGCGGAGCATAATAGTGTTTCTTGCTGTAGCTATGGTGGCGGTCATAGCCTTTGTGATAACCCCTGTCATAATCGCGTCGATGGTGATTCGATCGATAATCATGGTGCTTTGAGTGATAACCACGATCACGATCAGCCATGGCTGGCGCCGTCATCATCACAGCAACAAGAAGAAGTGCGGCAGAAAGATACTTGTTCATGATGTCCCATCCCTTTGTTGGTGTCTCACTGACCAAAAACGGTGGAAACTGTGATCCGTTGACCGGGTCACAAAAAACTTAGCTCAAGTCGAATTCGGCCCAGACAGGGCAGTGATCGGAGGGTTTGAGCATCGCCCTGGCCACATGATCGATTCCGGCGGCTGTTTGTTTGTCCAGCAACGGTTTGGTGGCCAGTATCAGGTCAATCCGCAAACCCCGTTTTGGGCTTTGCTCAAACCCCCTGCTGCGGTAGTCAAACCAGGAATAGCGCTGCTCGCCTTCGGCCGGGTGCTGGTGTTCATAGGCATCTGCAAGTCCCCAGTCCGCCAGCTTGCCCAGCCATTCCCGTTCCTCAGGCAGAAAACAGCATTTGCCTTCGCTCAACCAGCGTTTGCGGTTGTTATCGCCAATGCCAATATCCTTGTCCAACAGTGCAACATTCATGTCGCCCATGACCACGATCTGCTCATCCGCTGAGTGATTACGGGCCAGATGCTCGAGAAGATTGTGATAAAAGGCCTGTTTGGCAGGAAACTTCGACGGGTGGCTGCGGTTTTCTCCCTGAGGGAAGTAACCATTGTAGACATGCAAGGGGCCGCAGGGTGTTTCCAGCGTCACCCGCACAAGTCGTCGTTGGGCATCCTCGCCATCGGCGGGGAAGCCGCACTGGGTAAACAGGGGAGCCTGACGGTACAGCAGCGCTACGCCATAGTGGCCCTTCTGACCATGGAAGGTGCTTTGATAGCCCTGGTCGTGAATGACATCGAGGGGGAACAGTTCGTCCGCCACTTTGGTTTCCTGCAAGCCCATCACATCCGGGGCGTGGCTGGCGATTACCGCCTCCAGCTGCTCGAGGCGGGCGCGGATGCCGTTGACATTGAAGGAGACAAACTTCATTGCTTTTCGCGGGCCTCGACTACCATTGCCGGTGCGGTATTGCTCAGCAGAATCTCGTCTACCAGAATGAGGCCTGCCTCTTTCAGGAGCGGGTCATCTTCCAGGGGGATTTCTTCATCCTCCGGTTTTTCCTCGGCTACTTCATCCTCATCGTCTTCCAGCGGGTTATCCTTTTTCCAGTCTTCGACCGTGGGGTAGGGCTCCAGTCCCTTGGCTGTCCGGCGCTTGTTTTCCAGGGCGAGCATGGCGTTTTCACCATCCTTGATTTCCTGCAAGCGCGCTTCGAGATTCAGTGAGACCTCCTTGATGGACATGCGCTCCTTGCGGTATGCCAACTCGTCGACCAGATACTTGAAGTCGGGATCGTTGGCAATGCGCTGTTCATGGAGGCTCTTCAAGCGCGGCACATGGGGTTGGAAGTTCTGGTGACGGCTGACCGGGATGCCGTGAATCTTGTCCCACGGCAGAGCGTGTTTCTCGCTGCTTTCGCCAATTTCATCGATATTGTAGAGCGACGGGAAACCGATATCCGGCAGTACCCCGCGATGCTGGGTACTTTCGCCGGAAACGCGGTAGAACTTTGACTCGGTCAGCTTGAGCTGACCCTCAGGCAACGGCAGCAGGGCCTGAACTGTGCCCTTGCCAAAGGTTTGGGTTCCCACCACCAACCCGCGACCGTAGTCCTGAATGGCGCCGGCAAAAATTTCCGATGCGGACGCACTTAGGCGGTTGATCAGCACCAGCAGCGGACCATCATAGAGCGGGGCGGAGCGGGAGCGATTCTGGCGCGAAATCATCTGGTTGGCATAGCGGATCTGCACAACCGGGCCGGGATTGATGAACAGGTCCGTCAGCGTCGTCGCCTCGTGCAGCGACCCGCCACCGTTGTTGCGAAGATCGATGATGATGCCATCAACCTTTTGTGCCTGAAGCTCCTTGACGAGCTTGGTGACATCGCGGGTGGTGCTTTTGAAATTGGGGTCGCGTTTGTTGAACGCATCAAAATCGATGTAAAAGGCCGGGATATCGATAACCCCGACCCGGAAGGTTTTATCGTCTTCCTCAAGGTCGATAATGCGGCTCTTGGCAGCCTGCTCTTCCAGCTTTACCTCATCGCGGATAATGGAAATAACTTTGTTGACACCAGCGCTCTCGCCCTTGGCCGGAATGATTTCAAGCCGTACCTTGGTGCCTTTTGAGCCGCGGATCAGATCCACCACATCATCCAGGCGCCAGCCTACAACGTCCTGAATATCCTCATCTTCCTGGCCGACACCGACAATCACGTCCTGGGGGGCGAGCTCACCCTGCTTGTCTGCCGGGCCAGCCGGCACAAGCCGCACAACCTTGGTGCTTTCATCGTCGGTTTGCAGCACAGCGCCGATTCCCTCCAGGGACAGGGACATGCTGATATTGAAGTTTTCCAGCTGGCGGGGGGAAAAGTAGGTGGTGTGGGGGTCGTACAGCGTGGTAAACGCATTCATATAAAGCTGGTATACATCCTCGCTGTCCATATCCTTGATACGCTTGATCTGGTTTTTGTAGCGTTTCACCAGCAGCGTTTTGGCGTCATCGGGTTCCTTGTCGGCAACCAGCAGGCGTACATAGCTGTCCTGTACGCGCTTGCGCCACAGATCGTCCAGTTCCTTGTCGGTACTCAGCCACTGCTTTGCATCCGGATCAATGACCATGGTCTCATCGGTGGTCAGGTCAAAGGGTTCTGGTTTTTCCAGCAGGGCAATGTTCTTCTCAAGGCGCTTGAGCACTCGCTGCTGGTAATCCTTGAAAATAACGAATGCCGGGGAAAGATCACCCTGCTTCATCAGATCATCAAGACCCGCATCCCACTTGCGGTTGTATTTGTCGATATGGGATTGCAGCAGATAGATGCGAGACGGGTCGAGGGAGTCGAGATAGTTGGAGAGGAAATCCCGCGACAGCGAGTCGTCCACCGGAATGGTGCTGTAGTGCTTGGCGCCCAGTTTTTCGAGCAGCTCAAGGGTCGTTTCGACCTGCTTGTCGGTAAAGGCCAAGGGTTCAGGAGCAGCCCACACGCCAGTGCAGGACAGGCAAATCAGCAGGAGGCAAGACAGTAGCTTCAACTTCATGAATTCAATTCTCGGTAGCGAGCGCACAGGGGGCAGTGTAACAAAAATGTCCGAGCTTAGACCTTTATGTAGCCAATGTTACTGCATTGATCCGTTGGGTGGATCGTGTGCTTGTGATTGCCCTTAGCAATGTATGGGCTTGGGGTTCGAGTTTCACGATCCAGGCCAGAGGCCGATAGGCAATTCAGAGAAGGATTTTTAAAGAGTTTATTAAAATCAATCGGTTGTACAGGTTATGAATCCCCGGCAGATGAATGCATACCCGTTTTCAGATAGTCCAGCACGTTCTGTACTTCTTCCAGTTTGCCGTTGTTGAGCCGCAGCACCCGATCTGCTACCGCCAGGCTGGCGGGGCGGTGAGTAATCAGGATTACAGTACGCTGGGCAAAAATTTCGCGACAATCCTGTAGTAATTCTGCTTCGCCAGTTGGATCAAACATTGAGGTCGCTTCATCAAGGACAAAGACAGGCGGATTCTTTAACAGCGCTCGAGCCAGGGATAATCGCTGGCGCTGACCACCTGAGAGCTTCAGCCCCTGGTCTCCTATCAAGGTTTGATAACCATTGGGTAACTGCTGGATAAAGGTATGGGCACGGGCAGTACGGGCAGCATTTTCAATGTCTTCCTGGCTCGCAAAAGCCTTGCCCCAGCCGATATTCTCGGCAACAGTGCCGTTCAATAGCAGGGTGTGCTGGGCTACCAGGCCAATCTGAGAGCGAACGCTGTTCAGGGATACACTGCGAATATCAACGCCATCTATGGTGATAGCTCCACTTGCGGGGTCGATCAGCCGCATCAAGAGGTGGGCCAGGGTGCTCTTGCCGGCGCCGTTTTCACCGACAATAGCCACTGTTTCTCTGCCCTTGATGGTCAGATCCAGGCTATCGAATAGCGGTTGCTGGCTCGATGGATACCCAAATGAAACAGCCTGAAACCTGATCTCACCTGCAGTAACGGTGAGAGGCTCAAGATGTAGTTCCTGGGGTTCAGGCTGCTGATCAAGAAAATCGAGAATTCGTTCTGATGCCCCAAGTGTTTTCTGCAGCTCACCATAAACATTCGCCAGCTGGCCCAGTGGTTGATTCAGCAACATGGCAAACAGCAATAAACTCACCAGGTTTGCCGGGGTGAGATCGCCTGCCTCAATCGCCGAATAACCAAGCCATACAAGAATAAGCAAACCCAACCCGGCAAGCAGGCCAATAACCGGGGGAAGCATGGTGTAGATGAGCAGCTGCCGCTTGGAAAGGGTCAGTAGGTGGCTGTTCTTGATCTCAAAACCCTGTAGCTCCTGCGCCTCCCGGGTGAAGGACTTGATGGTTGGCAGCAGGCCCAGATTTTCCTCTGCATGAGCAACCAGATTCCCATAGGAATCTACCCACTGGCGAGATAAAGGCCTGATTTTTCTGCCAATAATTTTAATTGAGAGAAAATATACTGGCAACAAGGCCAGGGTGATGGTTGCAATCTTTACGTTCAGCCAGAGCATCATGCCGGCAGCACCAATAAATGTAATGCCCAGCGGCAATATCTGTACTAGCGTGCCCGTTACGAAGTTGCTGACAATGGCTGAATCATGGGTAAGGATGCTGAGCACGTTGCCGCGCTTTTGTTCATCGTAATAACTCACAGGCAGTAATTGCAGGTGTTCATACAGGCGTGAGCGCAGGCGGGCCAGAACTTCTTCTGCTGTCCTGCCAGTTATGTATGCTGTGGCAAAACCCAGTGCGCTGCGAAGCATCAGCAAGCCAACCCAGAACATTATCAATATTTGCAAGGAGTCAAAAAAGCCGCCCTCTGCCCCCAGTATGTGGCTTGTCAGCTGGCCTGCAATCCAGGGGTTGAGGAGGTTGATAAAGCTGCCTGCAACCAACAGCAGCAGGCAAGCCGCCAGAGTTTTCCTGGGGGGGGATATAACAGACAGTAGACGGGTGAATTTCATGGGGGAAGATTGTATAGCAACCCCTAAAGTGCCCATAGGCGTATCTGTCACAGACAAAGGGCCGATTACAACGCTTTGGCGTGGGCGATAACCGCTTGCCGCACATCTGGTAAGTAATCGTAGCGACGTGGATAGTCGAGGCGGAAAAAACTGACGCTCTTGACCAGATCAGTCAATTGGCCAAAGTGATGGGTCAGCATTGCCCGCTCTTCAATATCCAGCAGAAAAGAATGTCGCACAAGCTCGATAATCGCATCCCGGCTGCTCACGGATTGGATCGAAATAGATGGCGTACTGCCATCACCTAACAAATATATAGCTCGCAATGGTCGTGGCTCACCGCAGTAAAGCACCGCATCACCAGCGAGAAATCTTGTTTTAGGTGTGTAATCTACAGGAGGTGACGATGGAGAGCCCTCTGGCATAAGAGCTTCATGTGAATCATGCCATAAGCGGATAGAAGGGTGGCTGGGCTGAGCTAGACATTTCCCGTTGATCAACTCCAGTTGCAGGCCGTCATCGGTCAGGAAACCATGGCCATTGGTTGCAAAGCTGCTTGTCAGAGTGGATTTGCCAGCGCCAGAAGCGCCAAGAAATGCAACTGACAAGTCATTGATTTCAATAGCGCCGCCGTGCAGCACCAGCTTGAACTGGCGGCTAAGGGCAAGGGGAAGGATTTGGTTGAGGTATAGATGGTCGATGGTCGACTTGGATACACCGAAATTTCGTGTGCAGGAAGTTTCCAGCCCGTCGGCTGCTATCCAGAACTCAGCCAACGCTGGAAAACTGATGATATAGCCTTGATCTGCGTGGAAGAAATTTGCCCACAAGGACCCATCAGGCATCAGCATTCGGTGAAAGGGGTGGCGTGCGGATTTACTGCTCAAATGCTATGCATTTCTCTTGATACATGAGACCCTTTTATGGTTCATGTTTCTACTGAAGCCTCAATAAATGTTCAGAATGTCTATAGCCCATAACCTCTGATAGTTGGTAAGGCGCTAATCCAGCTTACACATAGACATGTCCCCGCCGACAGGGCAACCAATGCTGTGTGCCGAGCCATCATTACCTATAAAGCTGCCACCAGACTGGGTTATTGAGGCGACAGCACCAAAGCTAACTAAGACTGGCTTGTTGTAGTGAAGCTTGTTAGATTGGAAGACTAGTTCGCTCGATTTGGATTTGCTGCTATCTGATTGCATTGTCTGATCCTCAGTTTCCACTATAGGATGGAATTCTTACTCAACCACTCATCAAGTGCAATAGGCAGTAAGATAAAGGCACTCCAAAAGGTCGATTCTTTCCCCTTGCCAGCGCAATAGTGGTCGTATGCAACCAAGTATTTATCCATATTGATGTAGTTCTTACTCGCGACTATCTTGAGATCATTCGGTGCTCTTGTGTACATGCCTGCCATGATTTTCGTTCGTAGTATATCTCCAGGTAACCCATATTTGGGTCTGGTAAGTATTTCTACTGGCAATTGCTTGTGCATTGCTTTTCTTAGTATTCGTTTATTGTGCTTAATAAAGTTTGGCAGAGTCATTGCGTATTCGACCAAGCGTATATCCAAGAATGGATAGACAACTCTTAAGGGTAAATTGAGTACTTCATACGCTCTGAAATGATGAGTGAGCCATGGGCGTCCAAGCTGAGACTTGCTATCTGTCTTGATATAGATTTCCCAGTGTTTGTCCCAGCGTTCTTCAAGATTTGTCCGCTGAGCAAACTCAGCGTCGATCCAGGAGGGGAATGGCAGGATACGGGACACTCTTCTAGGGGAGAACAGTCTGCGGAGTCCTAAGCTGCGTATGGTTTTATGAAACTTTAGGTGAAAGTACAGTTCTGTTGCCAAGCGGCCAATTTCTCCTTTTTGGAGGAGTTGGATGTAATACTCTCCTGGGTCGGGAAATAGCGCATCTCCCATAAATCCGCTTGTTATAATCTTTGCGCCCTTTCTAGTCATCTCTGTTAGCGATTTGTGACTGTACGCTATGTTCTGACTTGGGCAAGGCTGATCGGTAGCAAGTTCTGAATCTTCATCAGAGCTAAAAAGGTATGCATTTCCCAGATTGCTGTAAGTGATAGGAATGCCAATAAATTTCGCAACCAAGTCAGCGAAGTGGGCTTCGCAGTCCTCAGGTATTAGTGGTTGACATGTGGAAGTGTAGGCGTTGACTGTATTGCCGTTGAACTTCATGTATGAAGTTGCAACAGCCGCGATCGAAGTGGAATCCATGCCGCCACTCATTTCTACAGCAATATTATTAGTGCGTACTCGGTCTTTGACAGCTTCACAAAAAATCGCATGGAATTCTTGAGCATATTCTTCTTCTGTCAATCTTGGTGCTACCTCAGGCTCATCTAATTGCCAGTAGGTTTTTCTTGCTGCGGGGCTTGTTCCTCTAATCTCTAGCCGATTCCCTCCTGGTAGCTTATGAATATACTGGTAAATGGACATATCGCTATCCATAGGGCAACCGAACATCAGAAAGTCTCCGATTGCGGTCTCATTCAATGTTCGTTTAACTTGGGGGTGAACTAGAAGCGCGGTCACCTCGCTGGCAAAAAGAAAGCAATTATTTGTTTGTACATAATACAGTGGGCGAATGCCAAAATGATCACAGGCGCAGAATACTGAAGACTCGACTTCATCCCATATGGCAAACGCAAAATCACCGATTATGTAATCCAGAAGCCTCTCCCCAAAAACGGCATAGGCATGAAGAATCAACTCAGCATCGGTGGTTGTTGCAGTCAGGTGCCGACCATGGGATCTGAGTGTGTTGCGCAATTCCTGCTGACCATCAATACGTGCATCGGCGACGATCCAGATTTTCCCGTCCAGCGAGCAGGGCTGTTTTTCCAAAGGTTGGCTGGAGTCCATTTGCAGTAGTGCATGTGCAAAGCCAACATGTTGTGCAGACCACAGGCCTATGCCATCTGGTGCCCTGCCTTTTAATGTGTCTATCATCCCTTCCAGCAGCGACTCATTTACGGGGCTGCCATCAAGATTGATGATGCCGGCGATACAGCTCATGTAAGTTTCATGCTTTTATAAGCCATAGCGCATCGCCAAGCCCTGAACCAGAAATAGGGCCTCCTCGGTATTGGCAAAGCTATCATTGGCAGATTCAGCCAAATTTTGTGCAATTTCCTGATTGCTTTTTCCTTCTTTCATCTGTGATAGCACCTGCAAACTGTGTTGGCCTTGCAGGTTGAGGCCGGGGCGGTTGGCAGGAGCTATCTTGCGCAAGCGATCTATCTCATTGAGTTTGGAAAAGAAAGTGGAATGTCTGCGTGACTCAACCCCACAGGTGGCTGTCCATGTCCAGTCGCCACGAAAGGGCCTGTTAACTTTAATCGCAATGGTACTTGGTAGTGCAAGTTCGAGGGGGGGGTCAAGTGGCAGCATTACCGGGGACCAGTGAACATCCGGTTCGTCAGGATCCGTGCTCAGCCATTGATCGCCTAGTTTGATCCTGATCCAGAAAAGCAGTCCATGGCAGGTTCCCTTTTTGTTCGTGTGAAGGCTGGTTTCGCCGATACAGTTCCCGTCATTGGCGGTTGTCAGATCGATTGCCGCAATCGCTTGCCCATTGCTGAGCTTGCCCGCCTTGAGGCTTTTCCTGTCAAGCCAGATAATTTCGTTGGCGGCGAGGTGGCGGCAGGATGAGTAGTCAAGCCCATGATGTGGCTTTGACCAAATACCAATATGTTTTTCATGGGCCTCCGGTGCGGATGCGGGAGCTACCATCAGTTCAGCACTGTCAGGTATCAGCTTGCCATCGGGTTTCAGGTAGCGATTGCGCGCATAAAATAGCGAAGGTAAAAGGTCTTCACTGAACAGCAAATTGCCCGTAAAAACCGAAACAATCAGATCAACCTGTTCTGGAAGGTCGATATCCTCAATTTTGCCTTCAAGGACCACGATCTTGTCATCAAGACCATTTGCCCTGGCAATATTCATGGCTGCTTTAACAATGGGCTCAGGTTCTACCAGGTAAACCCGCTTGGCACCTGCGGCGGCAGCTATTAACCCGAGCGCACCAATGCCAGCGCCCAGATCCAGCACCACTGAATCCGGGGTAACAGCTGCTTTTATGGCCTCAGCATACATCCGGTTGCGGTATTCATCGAATGCCATGGAGCCTTGGGAATAAATGCTGGAATAGGACATATTGCTCTGCTTGTTCGATTAGTGCAGGTTTACTTTGAGGCGAATCAGCATCAATGCGTGAACCGCAAGGTTAGTACTGCTTCAACAGGTCCGGGAATGCAGAGTACTCACTTTCCTGATTACCCAGGACCATGGCTTGATATTCCACCCAGGCATGGGCCAGCAAAGGGGCACTGTGAGGCTTTATGCCAATTCTGATTTGCGCCTCCAGGCCTTTTTTGCGCAACAGCCAGCAAAGAGCCAGTGATTGGGGAAAGCAGCTTCCGCGAGGCAGGCAGTGATGCGCTGCAATTGCTGTTAGCTCTGCGCAGCGCTGTGTATAACCGGTTGCCTGTATCTTTATGTTCTGTTGGTTGCGGGCAATCGACACCTCTGGCTGGGCAATGCCCAGCATGCGTTTGGTACCCAGCAGGCGCAAGCCTGCCCAGCTTAGGAGAAGCAGGCATACCAGCTGCGCGAGGGTACAGCGTTCAGATGCAGGCAAGGCCCGCCACTTGCCAATCTTTCGATTGGCATCACTCCACAATGACAAGGCCAGCCTCCGAGAGTTGTCCGACCAGAGTCAAAATATCTTCCCTCAGCTGCTCCAGGTCAACCTCGTACTCATTGATCAGTTGCTGGCAGGCCGCCTCAAGATTGCTATCGGACTGTAGTAGCTGCCAAAGACGAACACCGACTCCGTCCAGGCCGAAATAGCTGGAACTGGCCAGATCAAGAATGACTCCCTCGCCACTGATTTCCTGAAAGAGGGCATCAGGTGAAATGGTTACAGACCTAATTTGCATTGACAGCCTTGAGTTAAGTGCATGAAGTAGGAGATAGCCAAGTATTGCTGCTGATAGTGAATCATGCCCGGCATGCTGTGGGTGTTGCTTTAGTGAAATTAGACTATTGGCATGTGGTCGATTTGTCCAGCGCTGTCAGTGTATATCTTTACCTTGTTGAATCTTGCGAAGGTCTCTGGTTAAGCACTATCCAGGCAACAAAGGCCGGTGCTATGATGGCCCTAACACCCATTCATCGGAGGTATCCTATGAAAGCACTAAAGATCTTGGCCTGCGCAGCAGCCCCGCTGTTTCTGTTTGCCAGCACCAGCGTGAACGCCAGCCTGAGTGAGTCGGAACTGGAAATGCTCTTTGCCGAGTTGCAAGCCGAGGGCCGTGCTCCCCGAGATACCATTGTCGAGTTGGTCGAAAAAGGCAATGACCTTGAGGTTGCGACTGGTTATACCGTTGCCAATGCCAGCAGCATTGGCCTGGCCGTTACCTACGCCCATGAAGGTGTTTGCCTCGCGCCAGATCAGGTGGCTGCCGAGGTTGTCGCCAAGCAAGCCGTCGACAGTTCTACCGAGCAGGCCCGCAATGCCGTGCAGGCCAGGGTGACCGAGACTCTCAACAACTTCGCCTCAGGTGCCTGCGACCGGCTGGTGGATGAGCGCAACACTGAGAGCCAGGCCTTTGCCGGAGCAGGCGCAGATTCAGGCGCAGGAACCACGGCAGGAGGCGGAGCCACCCCGCCAGAAGTTGATCCTCCTGTTGATATCAGCCCAAGCCAGTAATTTGCCATTCAGGTAGTTCCCATGGGGTTGCTGGTCTCTATACCCATTCAGTACATATCCTGTATAGAGGAAGGTATGCAGTCATGACGGCTGCACCGTCATGACTGCCGGTTCCGCAGATCGTATTCTTTTCTGGCTCTTTATTGCCCTGGTTTTCTGGGCGCCTTTACCCTTTGCTTCCAATCGACCCTGGGCGTTGTCACTGCTGGCATTCGCAATGATGGCGATTCTGGCGTGCTGGCTGGTACTTTATGGCTTCGGTAAATCGTCTGTGTCGAGTCGGGTGCGCAGGCGGGGTAAATGGCCTCTGATATTGCTGGCACTGATGCCATTATGGGCTCTGATCCAAACACTGTCGTTGCCGCGGGAAGTGGTTTCCATCCTGTCTCCCCGCGCCGAGCACCTGCATCTGCCGGGAGCCTGGATTCCCCTTACTCTTGATCTGGCCGGAACTCGCCAATACCTGCTCGCGGGCATTACCTGCTGGTGTGCTTTTGCGCTGGTTCTGACTCTTGTGAATTGCGCTCGCCGCACTGAAATTCTGCTATGGACATTGGTGGCCAGTGGCAGTTTTCAGGCAATTTACGGCTCTCTGATGGTGCTGACTGGCCTTGAATGGGGGTTTTTAATTGAAAAATATTCAGGCAAGGGTGTGGCTACCGGCACCTTTGTCAATCGCAACCATCTGGCAGGTTACCTGGTGATGTGCCTGTCAGCCGGTACCGGACTGTTGCTGTCACAACTGTCTGCCCAGGAGGCAAGTAGCCTTCGCGATTTTTTCAGAAAGACATTGAATGCGTTGCTCTCCAACAAGATTGTTATTCGTCTGTTGTTGGCGATCATGGTGATTGCGCTGGTTCTAACCCGCTCAAGGATGGGCAATACGGCCTTTTTTACCGCCCTCGCCATTGCCGGACTGGTGGCTATGTTCTGTGGGCGAAAGTTCTCTCCCAAGCTGCTGGTACTGATTGGGAGTCTCTTCATCATTGATCTGATTATTGTTGGCCAATGGTTCGGGCTGGACCAGCTGGTGGAGCGTCTTGAAACTGCATCCCCAGAAGGCGAGTACCGGCTGGCAGTGCAGGGCAGGGGAGCGAATATTCTAGCAGATTTCCCCCTCACGGGCAGTGGCGGTGGCAGTTATCACAGTGTGTTTACCTACTACCAGGACGCCGGAGACTGGGGCTATTATCGCCACGCCCATAATGACTACCTGGAAATTGCAGCCGAAATGGGTATTCCGGTTCTTCTTGCTCTGGGCGTGTTTTGCCTGTTTGTTCTGTACCGGGCACTCCAGTTGCAAAGACCAGATCACTCCAGGCTCCAGCGAGGGGTCGGATTCAGCCTAGTTATGGTGTTTGTCTGGCTGGTGATCCATTCTACGGTTGATTTCAACCTACAGATCCCGGCCAACAGCATGACGCTCTGTGTCCTGTTTGCCCTGGCATTTGCCAGCCTTTTGCCTTCAGGCAAGTCTGCAGAGCATTATCGAGGAGCAATAGCGTGACTTCCTTTCTCACTTGATGCTAGAAAAATGCTGGATAAGCCCTTAAGATAACCCGACATTTACCCTGAGCTCACGCCTTGCCGGACTATGAAAATGACAATTAAACACGTGCCATTAAAATTGACTGCCGCCATCGCAATACTGGGCTTAAGCCCTCTGACACTGGGCCAGGAGAGTGCCTCAGGACTCAGCTATGGGCTGGATTCAGAGCTGCGTTACGACGACAACATCTACCGCTCCGAGAGTTCGGAAAAGGCCTCGTTTATCCTGGCCGCATCGCCTTTTGTGAAGGCTACCTTTCTGAATCAGGGTAACAGCTATCAGGTGGGCTACCGCCTCAACTACGCTGAATACTTCAGCGCCAGTGCTGACAGCTATGACGACCATGAGTTTAGCGCCGATATCAATCATCGCTTTACAACCCGGCAGGCGATCAATGCCAAGGTCAGTCACAAGTTGCTCACCGAACAGCGCGGCACAGGGTTCAGTGAAGAGCCCAACACCCTTGTGCGAAGTCCCGATGACTATGATGCAACCCAGTTCGCGTTTACTTATTTTATCGGTGCGCCCCAGGCCCGCGCCCGGGTTGAACTGAATGCCACCCGCGACGTTCTCAGCTTTGATTCCAGCTATGTCGGCGATACCCGCGATTACAAGGCTGATCAACTAGGCGCTCTGCTGCGCTACCGGGTTGGCGCACGCACCGACCTGCTTGCGGAATATCGCAATCTCAATGTGAGCTACGACAACACGCCCCTTGATGCCAATGGCCAGCCCTTTGATCTCGACAGTGATGAAGATTACTACCTGGCGGGTATTTCCTGGGAACTAACGGCCAAAACCAGGGGAGAAGTCCGCGTTGGTCGCAGTGAGCGCGATTACGACGATTTCTCCAGCTCAAATACCCACTGGGAAGCGGAGTTGGAATGGCGTCCTCTAAGTTATTCTGAATTCGTGCTCACCAGTGGTCGTGAATCGCTGGAGACCTACGGAACAGGGCGTTTTATCAACGTCAAGAAACACTCCCTGGCCTGGAACCATGCCTGGCGTGGCAGGGTGTCTACCAAGCTGCAGGCCGGCGTGACCAACGATGATTATGAGGATAGTTCGCGCCGGGACGATCAGACTTTCTGGCTGGCCGAAGTATTCTATGAGCCCAGGACCTGGCTGAAGTTGAGCGGTGGTGTTGCCTACAATGAAAACGACTCCAATTTCGAGCTCGTCAACTATGAGCGCAATCTGGTGTTTATCAAGGCCAATGTTGAGCTCTGATCTGTACTTATTTGAGGCTTCATGAAACAACAGACGCCACGACTATTTGGTCACCTGCTGACGCTGTTGCTGGCGATCTGCATCACAAGTGTTGCAGCCCGGGCTACAGCCCAGGAGCGTGTTGAGGGAGAGGGTGGATCCGAAGAGTACTCTCTGGGTGCAGGCGACATAATTCGTATCCACGTTTTCGGCGAGCCGGATCTCACCTTTGATTCCGTCCTGGTAGGGGAGTCGGGGAAGATTTCCTACCCATTTCTGGGTGAACTCACTATCAAGGGCCTTAGTCTTTCAGGTCTTGAGGGGGTTCTGATGGCTGGTCTCAAGCCCGACTACCTCATCGACCCGAAAATCTCCGTCAGCATCGTTGAATACAGGCCATTTTTTATCAACGGTCAGGTCAACAATCCCGGCAGTTATCCCTATCAGCCCGGGCTGCGCCTGCGGCAGGCCATCTCCCTGGCGGCAGGGCTGACAGAAAGAGCCTCGCAGTCAAAAATCTATGTGGTGCATGACAATGACCCTTCCGCAAAACGGCGACGGGTGGATCTCAACTACAATGTCCGCCCTGGCGACACCATAACGATCGAAGAAAGCTTTTTCTAATGACCTGTAGGCTGGGCCGCTCCCGCTCATCAGATGCAGCTCAACGGGTGAAGAGAAGAATTGAAAGGCTCCGGATAGTCCACAGGACAGGCAGACACGAATGAATACATCCCTCCCGGCACTGTGGCAGGAGCAGGAAGGCAATAACGCTGTCCAGCTGGATATCAGGCAAATGCTGATGTCCGTCTATCGCCATAAATGGCCTATCCTGGCTCTCAGTGTGCTGGCGGCCATTATTGCCTTTCTGTACGCCAGCAGCCTGGTACCCATCTATCAGGCCAAGGGCACCCTGCTGATTGAATCGGAAGACGCTAATATCGTCTCCATTCAGGATGTTTACTCCACAGGCTACCGGGGTTACGAATATCGCCTCACCCAGCATGAACTGCTCAAGTCCCGCAATCTTGCCGAGCGTGTGGTGCGAAAACTTGAGCTGCACAAAGACCCGCGTTTTGTCGCGCCACAGCAAAAAGCCGAGAAAGACAGTGGATGGCGCGATTGGATTGACTTTTCCTTCCTCAAACCCGCTGGCCAAGAGGCCAAACAGCAAAAAGTGGCGGAACCCACTCCGGAAGAGCTTGAGGCACAACAGGTTGGGCGTGTAGCGGCCACCATCTCCAGCGGCATTACCGTTACACAGCTCAACGACAGCCAGATTTTCAGCATTACCTATCGCTCCCATGACCCGGAATTTGCCGCCAAGGTCGTCAATACCCTGGCCGATCAGTATATCGAGAGCTATCTCGACGCCCGGCTTGGCGCCACTCAAAGGGCCAGCGAATGGCTGACTGATCGCCTCGCCGGGCTGAAGGAGAGCCTGATACAGGCTGAGCAGCGCCTGCAGGCCTTTACCGAGCAGGAAAAACTGGTGGATATGGAGGGCATCAGCACCCTCGGCGCCCAGCAGATTGCCGATCTCACCAAGGCCTACAACGAAGCGCGGGAAAAGCGCATCACCGCGCAGAATATCCGCCAGGAGGTCGAGCGCCTGGGCCGCGCTTCCACGGCACAATACCTCACGGTACCGGCTGTACAGCGCCACGAACTGATCAGTTCACTGCGGCAAATGCAGGCCGATGCCCAGCGCAAGGTGAATGAATTGGGTCGTCGCTACGGTGTCAAACATCCGCGTATGATTGCCGCCAACTCCGAACTCACCAGCATCCAGGACGATCTGAGTCTCGAAGTGAGCAAAGTGATTGCCGGTATTGATACCGAGTACCAGCTGGCGCTGCGCACTGAGCAAACACTCAGTGACCAGCTTGAAGTGGCCAAAGCCGACTACCGCGAAGTCAATCGCAAGGATTTCGCGCTCAAGGAACTTCAGCGCGAGGTGGATACCAACCGCCAGCTGTACGATCTGTTTTTTACCCGCATGAAGGAAACCACCCAGGCCGGTCAGTTTGAAAAAGCCAACGCCCGGGTCATCGATGCCGCCCAGGTGCCCACAGGGCCTGTTAGCCCCAACAAGCGCATGATTGTCCTGGCCGGATTGTTTGGCGGCCTTGTTCTGGGCATGGCGGTTGCCGTGTTGCAGGGTGTACTCGATAACACTATCAAGGTTCCCGAAGATGTTGCAGTCAAACTCAATGCCAGCCTGCTGGGTACACTGCCGCTGCAAAAAGAGGATAAGGACGGCCACTTCGTGTCCTACTGGGAGAACCAGCAGAGCAACTACGCCGAGGCGGTGCGCACCATCCGCACCGCCGTAGTGCTCAGCGGCCTCGACAAACCCCACAAGATCATTGTCATCACCTCGTCGCTGCCCGCAGAGGGCAAGTCGGCCATTTCACTCAATCTTGGCGCCGCTTTTGCCCAGATGGAAAGAACGCTGGTGGTGGGCGCCGACCTGCGCCGCCCAACCCTGGCAGCCAAGTGCGGTTTGCACCACAAGCATCCCGGTCTCTCCAACTATGTGGCTGGTGATATGAAGCTGGATGAATGTATCACCCAGTTCGGCGAGCAGGGCCTGTTTGTGATGCCTGCGGGGTTGATCCCCACCAACCCCCTCGAACTGCTCAGCTCGAAAAAATTCCGCGCCACACTGGAAGAGCTGGGTGAACATTTCGACCGCATCATTATCGACTCGGCCCCGGTGCACGCGGTGAGCGATGCGTTGATACTTGCCACCTATGCCGATACCCTGGTTTATGTGGTCGGTGCCGATTCCACCTCCGCCACCATCGTCAAGCGTGGCCTGCAGCGCATCAAGGCCACCAACACCTCAGTGGCCGGGGTTATCCTCAATCGCTTCAATGCTGAAAAAGCCAGCAAATACTACGGGGCCGGTGAATACGCCTACCAGTCCTACTATGGCGCCGATGATGAACCACAATCACGCAGTTAAATGCTCCTGTGCTGTTATGAGCATCCCGATGGCTATCGATGATTGACATACACTGCCACCTGTTACCCGGTATCGATGATGGCTCGTCCAGCATCGAGCAATCGCTGCAAATGGCGAAACTCGCCGTGGCAGACGGCATCACCCATGCCATCCTCACGCCCCATATCAACCCCGGCCGCTGGGACAACAGCACGGCGCTAATCGCCGCTGCCACAGAGGCATTTCGTGCGGCCCTTGGCGCAGAGAATATTGCCTTGCAGCTGGGCTTTGCTGCCGAAGTGCGTATCTCCGACCAGATATTCCAGCAACTGGATAACGGGCAGATTCCCTTTCTGGGGGAGCTGGATGGCTATCAGGTCATGTTGCTGGAATTCCCCCACAGCCACATTGTGCCGGGTACAGGCAAGCTGGTGGACTGGCTGATCCGCCACCGTATCCGCCCGCTGATCGCCCATCCGGAAAGAAACCGCGAACTGATGCAAAGCCCGGAAAAGCTCCTGCCATTGATCGACCAGGGCTGTTTGGCGCAGGTGACTGGCGCTTCACTGACGGGCAGATTTGGTGAAGGCTCCAGCGCCGCCGCAGAATTTTATATTCGCAAACAGGTGATCAGCTATGTCGCCAGTGACGCCCACAATACCAGCACCCGCCCACCGGCCATGGCGGCAGCGCGGCAAATCATTGCCAGCATGGTGGGTGCCGACATTGCCACCCGCCTGACAGTGGACGCCCCGCGGCAACTGGTGGCCAGCCAATTTGCCGCACCCAGTCATGCGTAGGGCCGCTCTAGCCTTTGCCGTACTGCTGCTGTTGATGGGCATGGTGCAGGCGGTAAGAATCGGCCTTGGCAACCTGGCCTATGTGAAGGCAGAGCACGAAGTCAGCGCCTGGCATGGCGATGCATCGCAACCCACCCTCGTCAGCATCCAGCGCGCCGAGAGCGCCATCCGGTCGGCACTCCGCTTTGCGCCGGACAACCCCGATGCCCTCACCCTGGCAGCACAGATTCACGGCTGGAAGGGTTTTATCCTTGCCCGGCAACAGGGCAACCCGGCACTGGCGGCAAGCCATTACGCCGAGACGCTCGACCTGTTGCGCCAGGCGCTGCGGCTGCGACCGGCCCAGGCCCAAACCTGGGCGCTGATCGCCGAATACAAGACATTACTGGGTGAGCGTGACAAAGAATGGCATCTGGCCAAGGAAAAAGCCCTGGAATTTGGCGGCGCCGATATCAAACTCGTGCTGCGCATGACCAACCTGTAAGCGCACAATCCACTGTATTTGATTTTGTGCGTTGCCGTGTAGGTTGGGCTGAACGCTTCTTGTGAAGCCCAACAAATAAAGCAATATTGGGGAGACTTCACTGATGGCTCATTCACTTCAAGCAACTGATGCCAGCGAGGCCAAATGGTACGCCGTGCGCACCAAACCCAGGCAGGAAGCGCGCGCCGTCGCACACCTGAACAACCAGGGCTATCAGGTCTATCTGCCCCATACCTGGCAAAATCGCCGCAGGCAGGGCAAGTGGCAGCGCAGCAAAGAGGTGCTGTTTCCCGGTTACCTGTTTATTCATGTGGACCCGGCGCAACAGAGTATCGCGCCGATCCGCTCAACCCAGGGCGTGATCGATCTGGTGCGTATCGGCAGCCAGCTGGTGGCCATCGATGCAGGCATCATCCGTCACATTCAGCACAGCGAAAGCCTCCAGGCCAACGAGCCAACCAGCCCGGTCCGGCAACTGGCAACCGGCGATCCGGTTATTATCGTATCCGGTCCGCTGGCGGGCATCACCGCAGCCTTCCAGATGGCACAATCAGACCAGCGGGTGATGGTGCTGGTCAATCTGCTCGGGGGGCTAAAATCCCTGTCCGTGGAGATAGATCAACTTTCTTTGACGTAACGGCACAATCGCTGGAGCCAGGCAGGATGGGTGGCACCCACCCTGCAAAGCACAATTCGTCACAGTCAGATTGAAGGGCTGTTAACACGGGGCAGGCCATCAGAAATGTGATGGCGAGTAACACACGCCATGATGTCTGCAACAGGGCAGGGCGGTAGCGTATCTGGTGGAAGGGGTTAGGAGTACACTCATTACTCAATACTCAATAAGATCGATGAACCGATAGACGGACCATGCTGAAAAACCTCAAAGAACTCTACAATCTGCTCACCAGCCAACAGCGCAAAAAGCTGCTGCTGCTGCAAATTCTGGTGATTCTCATGGCGATTGTCGAAGTCGCCAGTGTGTTGGCCATCGGCCCGTTTATGGCGCTGGTGGGTGATATCGGGCAGCTTGAGCGTGATGGGATTCTGGCGCGGGTCTATGAGCTGACTGGTATATCCACACCCGCGGATTTTCTAGTGCTTGTGGCGCTGTTTGCCCTGGCAACGCTCACCCTGGCCGCCGCCATTTCAACTTATACGGTCTGGCAGCTGTCGATGTATGGCAACAGAGTGGGTGCCGAACTGAGCAACAGACTCTACAAATACTACATGTACCAATCATGGCTGTTTCATGTTGCCACCAACAGCAGCCAGCTGACCAATCGCATATCCCGCGAAAGTCAGCGCATTACTGGCGGCATCATCAACCCCCTGATGCAGATGAACGCCAAACTCGTGATGGCTATGGCAATGGCAGCGGCCATCTTTATCTACAACCCTGTGGTTGCGTTTACGGGCATTGCCGTTTTCAGTGGCGCCTACTGGGTCCTGTACAAAACAGTCAGACGCAGCCTGGCAAAAAACGGTACCCAGATAAGCCGCCAGGAAGAGTTGCGTTTCAGGCTGATGTCCGAAGGATTTGGCGGTATCAAGGATATCCGGCTGCTGGGTCGTCAGGAACATTTTGTGCAGCGCTTTGCCAAAGCCAGCGACCAGGTTGCCTACGCCACGGGTAATATCCAGGTGCTCGGCCAGGCACCGCGCTACGCCATGGAGCTGATTGCCTTTGGCACCATTATTTTTCTGCTGCTGTATCTGCTGCTGACCCACCATGGCAATCTAGGCACAATTCTGCCGGTGCTTTCTGTCTATGCCATTGCAGGGTTCAAACTGTTGCCCGCCTTCCAGCAGATATACGGCAGTGTCTCGAGTATTCGCGGCAACTTGCCGGGGTTTGAAACCCTTCACGACGATCTGCGCAACAGCCTGTCGTTTACGTACCCGGCTACATCGGGCGCAGCGGAGGCTCACCATGCACCTGATACATCCATCCGTCTTTGTAAGATTACTTTCCGCTATCCCGGCGCACACAGAAAGGCGCTGGATCATCTGAGTGTGGAAATTCCCGCAAACCAGGTGATCGGCCTTGTCGGCGCATCAGGGTCGGGCAAATCCACCACCATCGATATCCTGCTCGGGCTGCTGACACCGGACTCCGGTCAAATACTGGTTGACGGCAAACCCCTGGAACCCGGAAACCTCCGTGCCTGGCAAAACAGTCTTGGATATGTCGCGCAGAGTATCTACCTGGCCGATGCCAGCATTCGCCATAATATTGCCTTTGGCTTGCCTGAGTCGGAGATCGATAGCGAGAGGGTAAGCCGCGCAGCAACACTGGCTCATCTGAACGAATTGTTAGAGCAGCTGCCAGACGGTCTTGACACTACTGTGGGAGAACGCGGTGTACAACTCTCTGGTGGCCAGCGGCAACGCATTGGCATAGCTCGCGCCCTGTATCACGATGCCGATGTGCTTATTTTTGACGAAGCCACCAGCGCCCTGGATGGTATTACCGAGAAGTTGATCATGGATGCGATCCATGATTTCTCCGGGAAAAAGACCATTGTCCTGATAGCGCATCGACTGGGAACGGTACGAAAGTGCGATTGCATTTACATGCTGACGCAGGGAAGGGTTGTTGACTGTGGCACCTATGATGAATTGATAGGCAGAAATCCGTTGTTCAGGCAGATGGCGGATATTTCGTGACTTCTACTCAATTGATAAGAAGCTTATCTCTATAAAGGGAGTCAGAATTAATACTTTCAATAATCATTATTTAAGAAAGACTTCTTTAGGATTACTTGATGTCCATCTATAAATCAGAGCTTTCTATGTCGCATGCTCCCTAGAAAAATAACTCTGTAGTAGAACCTATAAGTACTGACAGGGTGCGTGCCGCCTGCATGATGATCAGTACAACATGGTTTTAACTTTGAAAATATGGGTGATGTGTTTGCGGATAATAATCACCGTTTTTTATAATCTTTATGCAATAGTGCGTAAATAAATGATGAATATATACAATGATTATTGTACGAATAAAAGAACTCTTGTACTTGTGTCTTGTAAGGATTCCCGGTTGCATAATTGGTCGAATACGAGGCAACTTGATAAAGGTCCATTGGGGAAGAGGGCTGAATAATTTCGGCGATTGTCTTTCGCCGTATATTTTAAAGCACTATGGTTTTACTCCAGTCTTTGTGTCGCAAAGAAAGTCTCAAGTTGTTTTGGCGGGCACCATTTTACAATGGCTCCCCAGAGATTATAGCGGTATCATCATAGGCACTGGTGGCGACAATCAACATTACGAATTCCCAAAATCATTAATCGTCGGGGTGAGAGGTTATAGAACCTTGGGCAACATAACCCCCGCCGCTAAGCAAGGAGTCGTAGGCGACCCCGGTTTAATCTTGAACAATGTATTCCCTCAGCACATTGTGAAAAAATATAGGATTGGGATTGTTCCACATTTTGTCGATAGAGAGCATAAAGTCATCAAGGTTTGGAAAAACCGCTTTGGCGATCAGTGTTTGGTGATTGATGTGCTGCGCTCACCCCCTAAGGTGATCACAGATATCAAAGCATGTGATTATATCTTGTCGTCTTCGCTTCACGGGCTGATCGTCGCTGATGCATTTGATATTCAAAATGCCCGCTTTGTGATGAGAGACACAATGCCTGGTGAATTCTATGACTACAAGTTTCAAGACTACTACTCTTCGCTTGATTCATCCGATCATCCCCTAGAGGCTGATGGCAGTGAAACGCTTGATCAGCTTGTTGCGTTAACAAGGCTGCATAAACAACCTGTTCAGAAGCTTCAAAAAAAACTGGACTTGGCTTTTAAATCTTTGTCAAAGTCTCTGTCTGAAAGGGATTTCTAGGAATAATAAATCGCGCTATTAAGCCATTAGGTTTCTGAATAATTCAGTTGCAGTATTTCACCTTAATTATGAAGTAATCAAAACCTTTAATTTTAAATCATCCAAACCTCGAGTGATTAAATACGAATGGATGAATCTGTCTGATTCAGATAGGCGTGGAGTAATTATTCTGCTCAAAAGCCATGGATACCATATGTTTGTTGATAAGAACGGATCAGATTGTATTGCTTGCATCAAGGGATAAATTAGTTTTGGATAAAATTTTGAGAAATTAGTTTTTTTGAAGATTGCACTTATTACTTCAGGCGCCCACTTCTCCAACTACGGGGGAGGCCAGGTTTATGTCCGCAATCTCATGGATGGCTTGCGAGCTGCGCAGATTGATTGCTGCGTGGTGTCGATAGCACGCAGCAGCAACACCTCCACGCCAAACCTTGTCCGCGACGATTATAGAGGCGTTACCCTGTGGCAACTGACAGTGCCATTGGCATCTGCCAGCGTGAAACATCCTCTTGACCTGCAACCACAAATGCTCAGCGCACTGAGTGATCTATTGACACAGATAAAACCGTCCGTGGTGCATGCACACGGCGCCAAGGTAGCTGCTGCCACCGTTTGTAGCGAGCTGGGTATACCCTGTGTTGTCACGGCCCACCACGGCGGACTGGTTTGCCCCAATGGCACTTTGCTGCACTGGCAGGGGCAAATCTGCGATAAGCCTGTTTCTCGGCAGAATTGCCTGCGATGTGCACTACATACTGTTCCTTGTGGTGATAGGTGGGCGCCTGTTGTCCAGGTTTTTCCAGAGCCTATCGGTCAAGCTGTGGCGCAAACACTTCATCGTTTGCCAAATATTCCTTATGTTTCACCTGCCTTCAAGACCCCGGCGGCAATTACTCGCAAGCTGGTGGAGATTACGGTTTTGAATACCTGCGCCGATAGACTAGTGGCGCCTTCTGCCGCCATGGCTAATGCGTTGCAACGCAATGGCGTCCCCTTTGAAAAAATCCGTGTAATTCCCCATGGGATTCCAATGCCAGAGCGTCAGCCCCTAGCGGCATACCTTGGGCAACGACCTTTGCGTCTGATATTTGTTGGGCGCATTTCCCACATCAAAGGCCTTCATATATTGCTGCAAGCTCTACAAGGCTTGCAGCCGGATAAAGTGGAATTGCATATTGTTGGCGGTGCTGTTACTCGGTCAGAACAGAAATACCTGGCAAGGTTGACCAAATGCTACAGTGCTGACCATATCTACTGGCATGGAAAATGTTCAAAAGAACAGGTTGAGCAGTGGTTGGCCCATTGCGATGTATTGGTCCATCCCACTATTGGCCTTGAGGTGTTTGGTTTGAATATTGCCGAAGCCATCGCCATGGGCAGGCCGGTGCTTGCCAGCCGCTGCGGCGGTGCCGAGATGCAAATCGAACACGGCCACAATGGCTGGATGGTGCCCGCCAATGATGCGGTGGCGTTGCATCAACAGTTGGCTACGTTGATTGATAGTCCAGTGCAAGTCAGTGTCATGGCCAGCCAGTTGAGCAACGTAAACAGTATTGAACAGCATGTGACTGATTTGATCGGTCTCTATGACGAGATTTTGTCATCCCCGCAAGCAGCAGGAGCGTAAATATGAAACCGGTTCGCCTGCTGTTTGATGCCAACCCTATGGTGATGCGCACCGGGTCCACCCACCTGCCGGGCATCGGACGGGCCGCGCTTGAACTGGCCAGAGCCCTCGACGAGTTGAACGATCCACGTTTTTCCATTCGTCTGCTAAGCCAGACTTTTCGGGGCCACATTCCCTACCAGTTCCAGCACTTCCCAGTGCGCAATCTCCTTTGGCCTATTGGCTCTCGCTACGACTGGTTAAAACAGCGCCTGCCATTGCTAGAAACCCTGGCACCCTATGACATTCTGTACGAACCGAGTAATTACGCACCCTTGTACCGGCCGGAGAATGCCGTAGTAACCATCCATGACGCTATGTATTTCAGCTATCCCGAGGCTTTTCTCGATCATGACCGAGCTAGGGAGTGCGTGCCGCCGTTCGCTCAACGAGTGCGTGGAATTAGCACGCCCTCACAATCCTCGAAGGAGGACATCGTTGCGTACATGGATATATCACCCGAAAAGGTTACGGTGATTCCCTGGGGAGTTGACCGTAGCACTTTCCACGCGACTGATAAGCTTGGCGCAAAGAAGCGGGTGGCTGCACTCACTGGTTCTCATCGGCCCTATTTTATAGCGGTATCGTGCGATATTGGCCGTAAAAATACCATCGCGGTGCTGCACGCCTTTAGAGCGGCACTCAGTGCAGGCTGTGAGCATGATCTACTGCTGGTTTGGGGTAGCCCTCCAGCAGATTACCTCGCTGAGTTTGCAAACGAAATCGAAATTGGGCGGATACGCTTTCTTAAGCATGTTGACAATACCCTGCTGGGCGACCTTTATGCGGGCGCCACTGCGAGCTGGTTTCCTTCTCGCTATGAAGGTTTTGGACTGCCGGTGCTGGAGTCGATGGCCTGCGGCACACCAGTGATCACCTGTGATAACAGTTCCTTGAAAGAGGTGGGCGGCAATACAGCCATCTACGTAAGTCCTGACGGGCTGGACGACATGACGGATATCATGTTGCAGCTGGATCGGGATGGTAGCCCGCATGAAAGTCACAATCAGGCGGCTTGTCTGATGCAGGCCGACCGCTTCAATTGGGTAACAACCGCCGGTGCGTACATTGAGCTCTTCCACCGTTGGTCAGGGCAGGCGTGATGATTGGCAAGTTGGTTCATACAGTTTTTCTATTTTGCCTGCGGATAACCCTCGCCTTGCGCGCTCCTTACGCTGTGCCACCCACTGGGAGTTTGTTAGTGTTGGCGCCGCACCCGGATGATGAGATTCTCGGTGCTGGTGGCTGCATATTAGCCGCTTTGGCACAAAGGCAGCGTGTGCATATTGTGTACCTGACCGATGGTGAGGCAGCTTGCCCTGACTACAAAGCCGAGCAGGTAATAAGCGAGCGAGCCAAACTAACACATAGCATATTGAAGCAGCTGGATCTTGCAGAGCAACACTGTTACCGCCTCCATCTACCTGATGGTAGCGTGCCCCACTATGGCCAGCCCGGTTTTGTCGAAACTGTCAATCAGCTAGGTCAATTGATAGACAGGTTTCAGCCCGACTATGTGCTGGCCACCAGCCACATGGATTACTGGCCTTTTGATCATGTTGCTTGTGCGGAGCTGGCAGAGGCTGCCATCGCCAGCGCAGGTCATAAGCCAGTGCTGTATGAATACTGGGTGTGGGCCTGGTATCAGCTTCGGCCGTGGCAGTTATGGTACAAGTGGCCGCCTGGCCTGTTTGCCGTCAATATTCGCCCTTGGGCAACCCGTAAACAAGTGCTGGTGAAAACTTATCTGGATGCAACATCGTCGCTTGGCAAGCCCTGGAGCGGCGTTCTACCTGGTGTCTTACGCCGGGCATTTGCTTTTAATATCGAAGTACTTGAGAAAAAGAGTATCCAATGATAAGTCGCAGCTGGAACCTACAACTCCTGACGACCTGGGAGAAAGTATGTTCGCCAGATTTCATCAGCCAGTGGCAGTCTGTCATAGACAAATCACCCGATGCCCATGTTTTTTTTCATCCTGTGCTGGTCAATCTGTGGCTCAAAACCTATCGCCCGTTACGCGACATCAAGCCGTTGTTTGTTCATGCCACCTGTGGTGAACAGCAGGTCATATTTCCACTAGTATTATGGAAGCGCAATTGGAAGAACGGTTTTATGCGGGTTATAGTGCCAGCTGGGCATTCAGATTTTGATTATCATGATCCGATATTTATGCACACTCCCACTCATGAGGAAATTCAAAGCTTTTACTGTGAATTAAAAGAAGTACTGGATAACAGTATTTATTATGACCAAATCTTTTTTGATGGGCTCCATAAAGCCTATGTGCCGGTTTTTATGAAGGTGATGCATCGCGAGGGCTGCCTGTCCTCATCGTTGCAAGATGCACCAATCAAGGAGCATCTGGTTCTTCCGGCCCAAAAAAGCCAGGCTCGTTCAGTATTACGCAGGCTTAAACGCTTGCAAGAAAAGGGCAAAGTAACATTTTGTCGCTATGATTTTACAAAGATAGACGCTGCTAGATCTTCGTTTGAAGTTATGTTGCCCATGCATATGAAGCGTTGGCCCAATGCTTATAAAGCTCCCGGCTTTCACCGCAACCTGCTAGATTTCGGACTTGAAAGCGGCTTGCTGGATTTTGTTGAGATGTCGTTTCAAGGCAAGCCCATTGCATGGCAAATTAGCTTTTTGTTCAAAAATCGATACAGTCTTTATATGCCCACTGTTGACGAGGCATATTACAAATTCTCCGCTGGATACCTGATGAAAGGGTATGCGCTGGGCGAAGCAAAAAAAGATGGCTTTACGATTAGCGATCATCTCAGGGGTGCTGAAGGCTATAAAGACTCCTGGGGTGGCGATATAACTTACATTTTTGACGTGCAATTTGATAGCAACAGAATTTCAAGTAAAGCCCGTCGTTGGGTATTTAATGTTCTTGCTAGAATAAAAAGCATCCGCGTGCGCAACAAAAGTATTCGTTATCAACAAGCAATCGATTGAAAAGCATGAAGCGTGCAGCTTTGCTTATTCCCTGCCTGCTGATCGGCGGCACCGAAGTGGCCACACTGGATACTGCCAGGGCGCTCACCGAGCTCGGTATTGACGTAACCGTGGTGGTGTATTTTGATGAAACCGATCCGGTCATGGTCGCTACCTTCCGGCAAGCGGGAATTCATTTGCAGCTGCTAGGTCTGACCCGTGGTGGTGCTGGCGGAACACTGGCGCTGATCGCGGCTCTGACGCGCAGCCTGTGGCGAAAACGCCTGGCGCTGGTGTGGGTTCAATACATGACACCGACATTACTGCCGTTAATTGTTGCCCGTTTTTTTTCCCCTCACCTGATTGCCGCCGTTCATGTGGCGGCCAGGCATTACACGCCAGGCGGTCTGCGTCGTTTACGTTGGCTGGCTAGCTGGTGGTGCAACCGACTGGTGTGTGTTTCGAACACCACGGCGAAGGGTATTATGGGTGGGCAGCCTACAGCACGCTTGCAGCGGGCTGTGCGTGTAGTTCCCAACGTACTTGATATGAATGCAGTGATCGAGGCAATTCCACGCAACTGGCGTGAACAATTGGACATTACTGGACAGCAGCCCATTATCGGCTTTGTTGGTCGGCTCGCACATAATAAGGGCGTCGATGTCTTGCTGCAGGCCGCAACGCTGGTGAATCGTCAATACCCCAATGCCCACTGGATCATAGTGGGGGAGGGTGAGGAAAAGCCGCGCCTGCAACAATTGGCGGCTAAAAACGGCATGGAGGACAAGGTGCATTTTGTCGGAAAAATGCCTCGTGAGGATATATATTCTGCAATGAAAGGTTTTGATATCGTTGTGGTGCCGAGCCGCGAAGAGGGCTTTGGGTTAACGGCGCTTGAAGCCATGGCCTGCGGCCTACCGCTGGTTGCCAGCCGCGTCGACGCTTTGCAGGAAGTGGTGATTGATGGACAAACTGGATTGCTCTTTACTGTGGATGATCCAGAGTCATTGAAGGACTGTTTGAGCAAGCTGTTATTTAAGCCGATTAATTATTCATATATGCGAATCGCCGCAGCAGAACATGCGCAGGTAACCTATGGAAAAGATAAGCTCGCAGGAAAAATACGCAACTTAGTTTTTAATGAAAAATAACTCGCTATTATAAACTTGCGAGTCAGTTGACAGCGATAATTGACAGAATAAAGCCGATCCTACATTTGACATGCAAATGACCCATACAAGTAAATTTGATGGCTTTTTCTCTCAGGTGGTGACATTGGCTCTTTCCCATGCAAGATTTATCAAGAGTTAATAGATGATTAGCCAAAAGCCTTGTATTTCCGTTATTATGCCTTTGTACAACAAGGAGGATAGCGTTAGCCGTTCAATTAGCTCAGTGCTTGCACAAACTATTCTAGACTTTGAGCTTATCATTATTAATGATGGGTCGACAGACAACAGCGCCAACGTGGTCAGTCAATTTATTGATCCACGAATTATTTTTGTTGAACAGCTCAATGCCGGTGTGGGGGCGGCGAGAAACCGTGGGGTTATGGAATCCACAAGCGATCTTGTCACTTTTCTTGATGCCGATGATGAATGGTATCCTGATTATATTGAGTCAATATTAGTATTAGCTGAGCAGTACAGTCAGTGCTCTGTCTATGCGACTTCGTATTTATTCAAAGATGGGGATAACATTGTCTCGCCATCCATTCCTTTCTTTGAAAAGAAAGGGATTATTCATGATTATTTTTATCTGGCTTGCAAGGGATCACCGCCATTTTGCATTGGTTCAGTCACTGTAAGAAAGAGTGCGCTCTTGTCGATCGGACTTTTCACTCCCGGCATCATGGCTGGTGAAGATCTGTTGTGTTGGGCAAAGTTGGCTCAGCAGTATGATATAGCTTTTCTGAATCAACCCAAGGCAGTGTACCATTTTCCTGTAAAATTGGGTGCCGACCATAATGTTCGCATTCCCGATGAGAACGACGTTGTTTATTTAGCCCTAGTAGCGCTATACAACGCCGAGCGGGCCGGGGAGAGAAAAAAAAACATCAAGAGTTATATAGGTCACTGGTGCAAAATGCGCCTGCATCTATATGTGTACAAGGGTATGCGAGCCCATGCACTGACTGAATACCATAAGCTTCTGAAACATTCCCCATTGAATATAAAAGCGTTTTCTCTGATTGTGCTGGCTATTGTACCGAATTTTATAAGGCGCATTATATTCAAGAATGCGAGCAGAGGTATGCGTTAGCAAACACAATAACTTGGATGCTTTTATGATCAAGGTGTTTTTTTATCTGTTGGCCTATTGCGCAAGAGTGCTACAGAAATTCCGATTCAAATCCATGTCCCGCTCTCTTTATCAGCGGGCGTTAGAAATTAAAGGGTTAACATTTTCTGGACCCAGTCGCTATATAGATTTCAATGTTTACCTCGACCCTACTGCAGGAATCAGTATTGGGAAAGACATTGTGATATCAACCCGCGTGATTATTATGACGCATGATTATTCCTATACTACAGGCCTAGCGGCATTGGGGGCGAGGCCAGATACTGATGTCGCTTATATTAAAAGTGTAACAATTGGTGATAATGTATTTATCGGTGCAGGATCAATTATTCTACCCGGGTCGGATATAGGTTCAAATGTTATTATAGGTGCAGGCTCCGTCGTTAGAGGTAAAGTTGAATCAAATTCTGTCGTTGCGGGTAATCCTGCAAAATTTCTTGCCAATATTAATAGTTGGGCGAAGCACAAGCAGGAGACGGTGAGATCGATGGATTTACTTGTTGATAAGCGATAATACGGTCTGTTGTGTCACTATGGTAATGTCGCCTTCCTGCAAGCACGCAGAGGTTATTTTTTCCACCATAGCTGACGTTTAAGGATATGCGCAGACTGCTGGGATAGTGTTGATTTCTCGCCATATCAGCAGTGGATCGCCTAGGTACATGGCCGGTTTTATGAGGACTCTCTATCCACGCTAGGTTCGACTACCCGTTGGTGTCATTTTAGTTATCATCACACCATATGCGCGTCTATTAAGGAGTTTTCTGAGTCTTATTATGGCTTATTTCATCAATATATTGTTCCGTGAACAACCTGAATCACATTTATGTCGCTAACTACACAGTCAACATCTAGCATTGCTCCTGGCCTGAAGAATAGTGTCCGTCGGCAGACCCCACTGATTATCTGGGGACTAATATTTGGCCTGCTGGTTAATTTTGTGCCCATACGACTCCGGTTTTTTGACGAGATTGCCTTTTTGGGTTGGGCGTTGCCGCTGACAATTTCTAGTATTTATTTGTTGTCTCGTCTTCACACTATGCGTTTCCCGTGGATAATTTGGCTTCCCTGGGTCTTGTGGGTGTTGATTTATCTGATTTCTGCCAGCGCTGACCATGCATTGCAACGCTCTGTCATGTTGCTATGCCCTTTCGTCATTGGTTGTGCCTTTTCTGCTTTATCAGTCAGTGATGGATTGTTGATTCAGGCTGATCTTTGGCTAAAGCGATTTTTGTGGGTAATGCTTGCCGGAGTATTGCTTAGCAGCGGCCTATCCTTTCTTGGGCTTGGCCGTTGGCAATACGCAGCAGGAAGCATGACGGTGTCCATGATGGCAACCTGGATTATTACCCGTTATAGCTTGGGCAATCAGAAAAGCGACTTACAGCGCTGGCTGGTACTGGCCATGGTGCCGGTGGTGTTTACCACCAGGATGGGTATGCTCGCCACCGCATGCACCCTACCTTTTACTCTCGCCCCGCTTGGGTTGCGCAAGCGGCTTATTACTCTAGGGATAATAAGCTTAGCTGGCTTTTTCGTGTTTCAGACTGAAACGGTACAGCAGAAGATGTTTTATTCTGGCCAAGGTACGGTCACCCAGGCATTTGAGGCTGGCATAGCCATGATATCCGGGGAAAGTGTGATAGGCACTGGTTTTAAGGATCACTCTCGAAGCGGGATGCGCATTCTGTTGCAGTCCGGTATAGAACGGAATTACTGGTTTGGGAATGGCGCCAACGCTACAGAAAGCATATTGGTTAGGATGTTCAGGCTTGCTCACCCCCATAATGACTGGCTTCGCTTGCAGTACGACTACGGTACTCTGGGCATGTGGCTGTTTGCGGTTACATTGGCCGCACAATGCCTGCATGCTTTTTTTGCCGCCAGGCGTTTGCACGGGCTGTCGGCTGTTTTTATGTATGCGGGGGCTAGTGCGTTTATTCCTATGGTGCTATACATGTTTACCGACAATATTATTCTCTATGTTTCTTGGTTCGGTAATCTACAGTTTGCAATGTTGGGGCTGGGGTATGCTGCGTTGGGACATCAGCGTATTGATGCACGTTCACTAACTCCGTTACCTGTGCAACCGTGAGAGTTATGCTGCTGCACAATTACTACGGTTCGGGTGCCCCTTCCGGAGAGAATAAAGTATTCGAGGCAGAAAAAGCCTTGCTTGAGCAAAATGGTCATGACGTAGCTATCTTTACCCGTCATAGTGATGGGGTTCTAGAACAGGGATTGCGGGGTGCTTTATCGGCTGCAGCCGTCGTGCCTTGGAACCCGTTCAGCGCCCGCGCCGTGGCGCAGGCTGTAGCATATTTCAAACCCGATGTGGTACATGCGCATAATACGTTTCCGCTGATTTCACCTTCGATCTTTCACGCTGTTGGATCCAGCGCTGCGCGAGTATTAACGTTGCACAACTATCGCCTGCTGTGCCCGGCAGCTATCCCCATGCGCAACGGCAAGGTGTGTACAGAGTGCATAGACGGGCGTACGGTACGCCCCGCGATAAAATACGGCTGTTACCGCGGAAGCCGTTTGCCAACCTTGCCGGTCGCTGCCAATGTGGCTCTGCACCGGGCGTTGGGAACTTGGCAGCAGCAGGTAGATGCCTTTATTGCGTTATCAGGTTTCCAGAAACAACTGATGGCAGAGGGCGGTTTGCCGGACACACTAATTCATGTGAAACCAAATTTTTATGCAGGGAATCCGTCGGTGGTACCCTTTGCCGATCGCCCCAATCATGTAGTGTTTGTGGGCCGCCTGGGTGAAGAAAAAGGCGTACGCACGTTAGTTAAAGCCTGGCGGCAATGGGGTCAGGGTGCGCCCTTGCTGCGCATTGTTGGTGATGGCCCACTGAGGGCAGAATTGCAACAAGAAGCAGACGGCCTACAGGTGGAGTTTTTGGGGCAGCTTTCGGCCAAGGCTGCAGAGGAGCAGATAAGCACTGCCCGTTTGTTGGTGCTTCCTTCGGAATGGTTTGAGGGCTTCCCAATGGTATTGCGCGAGGCATTTGCATTTGGCACACCTGTAGCTGTGTCTGATCTCGGTCCCTTGCCCTCCATTGTCACTGACAGCGTCAACGGTGTGGTTTTTGCGCCGGGCAATGCCCACAGTTTGATGACGACGGTTGCCAATGCCTGGAACACGCCTGATATGCTTGCAGTTATGGGGCGTAGCGCACGGGCAGAATTTCTTTCAAAGTACACCTCTGCCATCAATCATGATATTTTGCTTGGCATTTATGAAAAAGCCATCGCTATGTCACGCCAGCGCCAGTAATGAACGGGGAATTCATGAAAGAGATACTGCTGGGTTACCAGTTAGATCACGGTGCTCCCGATGATTTTGTTGCCGGGGTGTTTCATGATTTGATGAACAACCCCGATTTACAGCGCCGATCTTGCCAGTGGCTGGCCTGCCTTAATCCACATTCCTACGCTGTTGCCAAAGGCGATGCGCAGTTCAATGCGGCTCTTATGGACGCCGATTGGCTGATACCCGACGGTGCCGGTATTCTCCTGGCCTCTCGCATACAGGGTGGGAATATACGCGAGCGCATTACCGGGTCAGACATTTTTTGGCAGATGCACAAACTGATGGACAGGGCAGGGGGGCTGAGGGTTTTTTTCCTGGGCTCCACCGAAGAAACTCTTACCTTGATCTACAGCAAGATGGCGGTGGATTTTCCAAATATCCAGGTGGTTGGGACCTACTCTCCACCATTCAAACCAGAGTACTCACCGCAAGAGCTTGATGAGATGATCGATGCCATCAACGCAACGCAAGCTGATGTGTTGTGGGTAGGCATGACAGCACCGAAGCAGGAAAAATGGATTTACGTCAATCGCGAACGTTTAGAGGTGCGCTTCGCAGCAGCTATCGGCGCTGTGTTTGATTTTTATACCGGGCGTGTCAAGCGCTCACACCCTGTATTCCAGTGGCTGGGACTTGAATGGCTGCCGCGGTTGGTACAGCAACCCAGGCGGTTGTGGCGACGAATGTTCATATCAGCCCCCATTTTTTTGTGGGATGCAGTCAAGTCACATAAGGCAGGTTGAGGGTCAGCCTGTAGAACTTCCCGTGAATAAGCATTCGAGGGTTTTCTTTTATGAAGCGTGTTTTTGTTGCAGGACATAACGGCATGGCCGGTTCAGCTATTTGCAGGCAGCTGGAGCGGGATGAAGAGGTGGAACTGATCACAGTCACACGCCAGGATTTGGACCTGACCGATCGGGCGCAAGTCGAAGCATTTTTTTCCAAACAGGCGATTGATGAGGTGTATCTAGCCGCCGCGCTGGTGGGGGGCATTCATGCCAATGACACCTATCCGGCGGACTTTATCTACAGCAACCTGATGATCCAGGTAAATGTGATTCATACTGCCTATCTGTATGGTATCCGTAAACTCATGTTCCTGGGTTCGTCCTGCATTTACCCAAAACTGGCTGTGCAGCCCATGATTGAAGACGCCTTGTTGACCGGCAAACTCGAGCTGACCAATGAACCCTATGCGGTTGCCAAGATTGCCGGTATCAAGATGTGCGAGTCATACAACCGCCAGTATGGTACGGATTATCGTTCGGTGATGCCTACCAACCTGTATGGGCCCGGTGACAATTTTCACCCGCAGAACAGTCATGTGGTGCCCTCCATGATGCGGCGCTTCCATGAAGCAAAAATCAATAACGCGGCAGAAGTGGTAGTGTGGGGCACGGGCAAGGCAATGCGAGAATTTTTACACGTTGATGAAATGGCTGAAGCCTCAGTATTTGTGATGAACCTGCCTGAGGAAACCTGGCAGCAACATACCAGCCCCATGCTCAGCCACGTGAACGTGGGTAGCGGCCTGGACTGTACCATTGCAGAGCTGGCCCACACGCTGGCTGACGTTGTTGGCTATACCGGTCGTGTAATTTTCGACACCAGCAAACCCGATGGCACGCCACGCAAGTTGATGGATGTGAGTAAACTGGCGGATATGGGTTGGAAGGCAGAGCTTGCCCTGAAGGATGGCTTGAGGGTCACCTACCAATGGTTTCTGGATAATCAGGCAGAGCTGCGGCTTTAAAAAATGTATTAGATACCCACTCAAAACATGTTACGGAAGATAATTTAACCATGGCTCACAGACAGCAACTTCAATTTATTCAGTCCGTAAGCGAGCATCTATCTGATGATTTCTCGGGAAAAAATATCCTCGAAATTGGCTCGTATGATGTGAACGGATCAATCAGGCAATACTTCACTTCGGCAAATTATGTGGGGGTCGACTTAACTGAAGGGCCAGGAGTGGATATTGTTTGTGAAGGAGACAAGCTTTCCCATCCCGATGAAAATTATGAATTAACAGTTTCATGTGAATGTTTTGAGCATAATCCACAGTGGTCAGAAACTTTTGTGAATATGTATCGCATGACAAAGCCTGGTGGAATCTTGATTTTTACATGTGCTACAACAGGGCGCGTGGAGCATGGAACGACAAGAACATCACCCGAATCCTCGCCCGGAACGCAAGATGTTGGTTGGGATTATTATTTGAATCTCAAAGAAAAGGATTTTAAAAGAAAATTTGATTTTGACCGACTATTCAAAAAGCATTTTTTTTTGACTAACAAATATTCTTGTGACTTGTATTTTTTTGGAGTGAAATGCGGGGACGGTAACGTTTTCGATGTTGATATAGAGTCTTTGAAAGATCATTGCATTTTAAATATTGGAATTTTACAGGATAAGATAAGTGCTGAAGAAGCCAATCAACGGAATAATTCCGGTCTCTTAAGAGGCCTCAAAAAAGCAATCTATCTGCCATTAATAGTCGCTTCATTCCTTCCTGATCGTAATTATCAAAATGTCACTTTTTATTACAATCGTTTTCTAATTAAGATTTACCGATTTTTGAAGTATATTGCCGGTTTTTTCCGCAAATAATTGGCCCGTCATGTCTCTCTTCGGTATTGTTAATTTACGCTTCGCTCCCTCGATAAGCGTAATGGAAAATTAAGAAATAAGGACTATTTTATTAAAGGTTGTGCCCATGCCAGCGCGTCGAGATGGGCCTGCGCGTTTTGTTTTTCGCTGTACAGGCTGCGTGTTGCCCGCACAACATCGTGCAGTGTGTCATGGGCTGGCAGTGTAAATGCGGCGCGAATAATTGTGTGATAACGCAACAATCTTGTTGAATAGTCGCCTGCCAGCCACAGCTCCAGATAACGGCGTTTTATCGTCCCCGGCTTGATGGCTTGAACAAATGCGGGGGGAGGGCAGATGCCAGTGATCTGCCGCAGCCATTCCAGCATGATCCAGCCCGCTGTTTGCAGACCGCTAGATGCCAGCATTTTCTGCACGGCCTCCCAATCGATCTCCTGCTTGCGGATGCATAGCATAATGTCCAGCAGCCGGTTAATGGTGGACAGGGGCGATGTCGCATATTTGGTAATAACCGGGTGAACCAGCATCAGGAAAAGGCTGTGCTCTATGCTCGGCCCCCAGTGACTGCCAATATGTTTACGTTCGGCAAGAATGACTGGTGTCATGGGCTGACGGGTTCTGCCTGGCCTGAGAATATCCCAATGAATATCAATGCTTACCTGATCTTTGACCAGCGTGGCCTCGTGGCTGATGCTGGTGGCGGATGCGTGCAATGTGTAGCCTTTTTTTATCAGGGCTGCAATGGCCTCATGCTTTTTTTCAGGCGATACAAGTAGGTCTATATCAAGGGCTGTTCTACACAGGGGTTGGTCGTAAAGAATTTCCCGTAAATGCGCACCCTTGAAAATAACATAATCAATCCCGTGGCCTTCCAGCGTCTCGTTCACCGTGCTGAGACTGTGCTTTTGGATCAGGTATATCTGCGCAGCGTGAACAGCAGCAAGACGCAAAGATTCTATCCTCTGGTCTGAAAAGATTGGCCCCGCATCGCTGTGCTGGATTAATCGGTGCCAGAGTGGCGCCAGGCCTTGCTGAATCAGAAAGGTGATCAGTGACTGCTCGTCATTTTCCTTGAGCCAGAGGCGGATATCAGCGAGCCAAACGGCTTGTTCAACTGTGGTAAACGGTAACAGCGCGATACGATGTATGCCGTAGCGAAATGCGCTCATGGTGTGGTTATCTCACTATTTATCAGTACAATTTCCAGTGCGTTACTGTAGCTGATTTCTGTAGGCAATGAATAATTTGTGCGCCGTTTTGTAGCTAAGGCGCGGATAAGGAGTGAATAGTGTTTCTGGATAAGCTGGTTATCGCTTTGATTGCTCCGTTGGGCACAACCCTGTTGTTTGCAATTCTGTCATGCCTGTTCCTGTGGTTTGGCCGCAGGAATCTGGGTACAACGCTGGGAGTTTTTGCCTTTGTCTGGCTGCTTGTGTGGTCGTTGCCTCCGGTTGCCGAAAGCGTGGCGCGTAGCGTTGAGTCGCCCTATCAACCTGCAGTGCTTGACGATATACCCCAATCCTCAGCCATTGTGGTGCTGGGTGGGGGGATGAGTGCTTCCCTTTTTGCAGAGAAAGCCGGCCAGCCACTTGAGCTGGGTGAAGCCACTGACCGGGTGTGGTTTGCGGCCCGACTGTTCCATGCCGGCAAGGCGCCGATGATTATCATGACTGGCGGCAAGACTACTGAGGCAGACCCCTTCAGCGAATCCCGCGCCATGGGGATACTGTCCCGCGATCTGGGTGTACCTGAAAGCATTTTGGTACTCGAATCTTCAAGCCGCAATACCCGGGAAAATGCCCGCTTTTCAGCCAGTTTGCTCCATCAACATGGCGTAAATGACATTATTCTGGTGACATCGGCAGCGCATATGGCGAGGGCAGTTCACCATTTCGAAGAGGAGGGGTTGAGGGTTTTCCCGGCGCCAACGGATTATGCTGAAGGGCGGATGAGAAGAAAGCCCTGTTGTTTACCTGATGCAGAAGCGCTTGTAGTCAGCGGCCAGCTGATCAAGGAGGTGGTTGGCCAATTGGTTTGGCGTTGAGGGTGTTAATGTTTTATATCACGTTTGACGTGGTATTCAATCTCGTGATGAAGGGTCATGTTATTCAGTTTTTTGTCATAGGTGGTCACGATCACCGTGACCTTCTCAGGCCAGTCCCTGGTAAAGGTGCAGCCATAGGCTTTGGGGTTGTTGCAGGCAATCCACACTTCGGGAAAGGCGTGAACATAGACCAGCTCCATCCTGGGGTTGGCAATCACTTCACCCATCGCCATGCCGTGAAATTGCCTGGCATATTCTGCTTCACGGCCACCGGTGCCAAAAGTGGGATGCACAGGCAGGCGCGGAATTTCAGTACGACAGCTGCCTTTGTTCTTCGGGTTGCCTTGCTCATCAAAAATGCAGTATTCCCGCACAAAGAGGCCTGCACGCCCAAAGTAGCTGATGTAGTACTCAAGGGCTTGTTGTTCCTTGTCGGTGATGGTGCCGTCACCCTCCAGATTTAAACCGTAGGCCAGGGCAGGGCAGCTGAACGCCACCATCAGGATAAGGCGTCGTACTAACGGGCCCATTGCCATTCGCCAGCTAACATGGATTGGACGTTGTACGTCGGTGGTGCGCCCCTATAGCGATGACTGGCGCTAAAACCTGCATGATTGCCATCCTCCTGATACTACTATCCCCGTGCTGTTTTAATCAGATGTATATCCGGTTAATTACCTGGCGTTGCGTGAAAGCAAAAACGCAGCCATGGCATCTGCGGGTAATGGTTTGGAGTAGTAATACCCTTGGGCATGGGTGCAGCCCATTTCACGCAACAGCGCTTCTATCTGGCTGCTTTCGACACCCTCCGCTATGGTTTTCATGCCCATGGCTCTGGCAATCTGAATAATGGCCCTGACAATATCCCGCTTGTTGGCGTCATCTTCAAACCCCAGGATGAACTCCTTGTCGATCTTGAGATTGTCCACTGCCATGCGGTGCAGGTATTGGAGATTGGAAAATCCCGTGCCGAAATCATCGATGGAAATACCCACACCCATTTGTTTTAACTGGGCTGTCATTGTGATGTTGCGGTTCAATTCGCGGTTGACCGAAGATTCTGTGACTTCCAGGGTCAGGAGGTTTGCCTCAATGGACAGTTCGCGGGTAATGGTCCTGATTTTTTCAACCAGGTTTCCCTGTGTCAGCTGGGCGGAGGAAATATTGATGGCCAAGGTGCCAAACGACAAACCAGCTTCTTTCCAGCTCTTGATCTGATCGGCGGCCTTGCGCAATACCCAGTCACCAATGGGGACAATCAGGCCGCTTTTTTCTGCGGTTTCAAGAAAATAGTCAGGCGCTTTCAGACCAACATCAGGCATATTCCAGCGCAGGAAAGCCTCAATACCCTGTATTTGACCATCCTCGAGTGAAATATAGGGCTGGTAGTAAATCTCAAACTCATCGTTTTCCAGGGCTGTGGCCAGACGGTCCCGCAACTGCACATAGTCCGTCAGTACAGTGTCCATGGCGCTGTCATAATGCTGGATTTTTTTGCTGAGGCTTTCACGGGCGTGCTGGGTAGCGACTGTGGTACTGCGAATCAGCTGGTTCGAATCAATACCATGTTGAGGGAAATTCGCAATGCCAAGTGACGCACGTACCCTGATTTTGTTGGTTTCAAACTGTACTGGGCTGTGAATGCTGGAAAGCAGGTTATTGCTCCACATCTCGATTGCTTCAGTAGTATCCAGCTCTTCGGCAATAATCAGGAAATCCGCACCTGAATAACGCGCGAGAAAGGTGTCACCCAAAAACGTAGATAAGCGCCCGGTAACTTCCTTGACAAGAAAATCACCTGCCTCGCTGCCGATGCTCTGGTTGACGATATAGAGTTCATCAAGATGCAACATGGCAACAACCACGCCTGAATGGTTGAATTTCGCCCTGATAATGGCTTTATCAACAGTTTCAATGGCCAGATGCCTGTTGGGTAGACCGGTCATGCTGTCAAAATGGGCCAAAAAGCGGATGCGGGCTTCGGCCTGTTTGCGCTCGGTGATATCACGGGTGAGGATCAGAACCTTATCACCCTCCAATTCGCTCACCATGCGCTTGGCGCTGGATTCGAAATAGTGCTCTTCGCTGCTTACCTTGTTATCCAGCAGATAGTGCTGGTGTGTGGCATAGATATCACTATAACTGTCGTCTGAATGTAGTGCCCCGGCGATAACCAGGCTGAAATGGCTGCGGAACACCTCCGGGTCAAGTTGCGCCATATCTTTGCCGATCAATTCGGGAGCCCGCGAGGCCAGGGCTGCCGGCGTAATCACGTCCAGCAGTTTGCCCTTGCTGTCGCTGACAACCAGCTGGTCGGGAATTGATTCAGTGATTGATTTGAGGCGTTCCTCGTTGGCCTTGATCTGTCGCTCAAGGGCTTTTTTACGCTCAATATATTGCAACTGGCGACCCAGCAAGCCGGTAGCAGCGGACATGATAAGCAGCAGGCCGGTAATATAAGCTGGCGAATCCGTCACGCTTACCGGCATGAAATATTCATTGAGGAGGAGGGCGCCAATACCGTTGACGACCAGCCCGAACAGCAACATTTGCAGGGTGCCAGTCGTTGCCAGCTTGCGCTGGAGCAAGATCTGATACAGAAAACCTGCCAGAAATGCGACTACAAGGCTGACCATCCCCACTGTCGCACCCATTCCACCCATCCACAGGCGATAGGCAATGCCCACCACCATGGCAATACCGCCAGCGATGGGACCGTAGAGGAGGGTGGAAACACTGATGACCACCATGCTGGAATCAACCCACAGCCACAGCCCGGGTTGCACGAGGATGGAAACCATCATGACAGTGACCGTTGCCACGGCAAACAGGACACCGGAAGCTACCTGGGCGCGCAGAGAGTCCTTGTTCCAACGGTAGCTGATAAAGGATTGGATCCAGCACACTGCCAGCAGTAGTGCCACATTGTTCATCAGGTCTAATGTCATTGTGTCATTCCATCGGTTTTTGCCTGCGACTACAGGGGATGATAATGGCACAGAATACCGGGCGATAACATTTTGCTGGCATGACTTTTTTCAGTGCGGTGGTTACCGGTATAGATTTGTGACCCCAGCCAAAACTACTTCAGGGATGTGCGGATTTCGCCCTGCAACGCGCGGGCCGAGTCATGCTCACCAATCTGCAGCAACCGACCTGTGATACGCGAATAGATAAAATACAGCGCAAAAAAAGCCACGAACTGTATCGCTTCCGGTAACTGGGTGAGGCTGAAAACCACACCCAGCAAATTGATCGACAGCGCAAGCCCCAGAACAGACACAATGGTAGCCCTCTTGCTGAAACCTATGCCCTGCAGAATGTGATGGATATGCGTTCGATCAGGTTGAAAGGGTGAAATGCGCCGGCGTCCTCTGCGGATAGTGGTAGCCACCATATCAAAGAGTGGCAGGCCAACAATATAAAGCGCAGTGACTGGCATGATTCCCCCCTGATTTTGGCCGCCACCGTGTGCTATGGAAATCAGGAACCAGACCAGCGTCAGCCCCACCAGTTTGCTGCCGGCATCCCCCAGGAATATTTTCGGCATAAAGGGCAGGATCTGCAGGTTGCACACTAAAAATGCCGCCAGTCCTCCCAGGACCAGGGGGGCCAGGCTGGAGACGACAGGGGAAATATGCGCAAAAGCCAGCAGTGTAGCGATGGCAACCAGAGCGACCCCACCCGCGAGACCATCCATTCCGTCAATCATGTTGAAGGCATTGATGATGCCAAACACGGCTATCAGGCTGAAGGGATAGGCGATCCAGAAAGGCATATACACCTCACCAAAGCCCAGCAGATTGCCGAGGTTGCTGATCCACAGGTCGGCGCCAAAGATCATGATGCTGGCAGCTACAGCCTCGACAAACATTCGCAGCCTGACATTCAGCTGAAAACGGTCATCAATTACCCCGGTTGCAACCAGTAAACCGCCTGCTGCCAGAAAACTCAGTGTTTCCCTGTTTACCCGGGGTTCCGGGAGCACAACCAGCAGCACAGCTATGGCCAGATAGATGGCAATTCCGCCGATAAGCGGGATGTGGCCGTCATGGATCTTGCGCTGGCAAGGCTTGTCTTCAAGCCCCAATCGAATGGCAACCGGCGTCAGTACCACAATGATGACAAGGCACAGTGCAGCGGAAAGCAGAATTTCATTAATGGCGATATTCATTTAGCTCCTGGTCATATCCCATGTCTCATGGATAAATTGAGCCATATCGGCCAGCTCACTGAAATACACCCGGTCGGAATGCAACACCTTTTGTCAGTCCAGGGATAATCAGCACCACTTAAATGCGATCTTGCACCCATTTGAGGCCGGCTGGCTCCGCTTTGCTATAGCTTTGATTTTGATGGGGGAGTGCCTGTTAGTAAGGAAGAGCTATGATCGATCCACTTAATTTAACATAATATAGATTATGCGCAGTCTTGTTTGGGGTTGGTGAGCGGCCTTATCGGCTGAAATCGACATAAAATCAATGTGTTGTTCCACCGAGTCACTGAGTACGCCGCCCTGTTGCCCGGTCATTCTGTCAGATGCCGTTGCCGCTTTCAGGCAAACCCGCCGTGTATGTGGCAAGGACCTGAAAATTTCATGGCTTATCCCGGCTACTGAAAAATTGGTTTGAGCCCTCAACTTCAGCGCTATCAACCGGGCTTGTCAGTAAGGGTTGCAACAACAACTTATCAATCCGCAGGTCACCCAGGCTGCGAAACTGTGTCAGGCCAATGGTCATTTGCAGATGGCCATCTTCTGGCTGGTCGCGATAAGTACTAAACCATCGGTCCCACACAGGCAGATTGAAGCCGAAATTGGAGTTGGTTTCTTGCGGGCGTGTTGAGTGATGGACCCGGTGCATATCCGGTGTTACGAGAATCCAGCGCAGAACTCGATCAATACTGGTTGGTAAACGGACATTGCCATGATTAAACATCGAGGTAGCGTTAAGGGCTATTTCAAACGCCAGAACCGACTCGACCGGCGCGCCGGTACTGATGATCACGCATGCCTTGATCAACATTGAAATGAGAATTTCTACGGGATGAAAACGCAAACCAGTGGTGACATCGAAATCCTGATCGGCGTGGTGGACCCTGTGCAATCGCCACAACCAGGGAACAGTGTGAAAAAGCCGATGTTGAACCCATATGGCAAAATCGAGCAGCAGGAAGCCAGCCAGCACCTCAATCCAGCCAAGTTCCAGCAGGTTGAACAGGCCCCATCCCCGATCCGCTGCATACAGCGCTACCCCTACTCCAGCTGCCGGGAACACCAGCCGGGTCAGCACGATGCCGACGACAAGAATACCGAGATTATTAGTCCAGCGGTAAGCCTTGCTTACCTGCAGGGCACGCCGCGGCGCGAAAATTTCCCACAGGGTCATCAAGGCAAACACGCCGCAAAAGCCGACAACACGGATTATCGGTTCCGCTGCTGCGAGCCCAGTCATAGATAACCCTCCGTATTTCCCCTCAATACTGCGAGGTACTCAATCATGCCACAGACAACTGTCTGAGCGCCGTGCAAGCAACAGCATAAATTCTTGCTCAGTTTTTGAATCCGGTTCATACTCGGCCCGTTAATCACTATTAAAGCTTTGTTATGAGCACAAAACATCGCCGCGAGAGGGAGTTTGCCGAGCGCGAGCTACTGTTTATTGATACTGCCTACCGGCTGATGGCTGAAGAAGGCTTGCTGAGCTTGCAGATGAACAGAATCGCCAAGGAATGCGATTACTCAGTAGGCACGCTCTACCAGCACTTTATCAGCAAGGAAGACTTGCTGTTGGCCATGCTCACCGCCCGGGCTGCCGAGCGTATCCAGCTTTTTGGCCGCGTCGCTAACTGGACAGGCAGCAGCAGGGAGCGAATCATCGCGTTTGTGGTTGCCGATGTGTGCTTTACCCGTCAGCAACCCCTGTTCTTTCATCTCAACCAGTATATTTCAACCCGTGTGATCTCTGCGGCTACCTCCCCTGGCCAGCGTGACGCTGCTTTCAGAGCCTACAAGCCTCTCGCCGACCTGTTCCAGGGAGTGATTGATGAGGCGGTAAATCGCGGTGAGATCAGTTCGACCTTGACGTCATACCAACTGGGTGCCGGATTGTGGTCGCTCACAGAAGGCATGCACAACCTCGTTCACGCCCAGGGTTTGCTTGAGACGTACCAAATTGCCAACCCCTATTCCCTGCTGTTTTACCACGTTAACGCACTGCTCAATGGTCTTGGCTGGCAGCCCCTGCAAGATCCAAACGATGCCGAGCAATCATCAACACTCATCAAGCGTATAGTGGATGAGGTGTTTGCTGACCTTGGCTTTAGCGCCCACTCCCTGTTCCCGCAAATTGACCAGGATGTCCTATGAACAAACGCATGATCGCGATTCTCACCATCACTGTGCTGGTTTTTGGCGGCACTATGGTTGCCAAAATGATGGGCAACCGGATGATGAATGCCTACCTGAACAATATGCCCGAAACGCCGGTTACGGTGTCTTCCAGCGATGTGATCGAGCAGCAATGGACGCGCCAGGTCTCGGCGGTGGGCACCCTGGCTGCTGTCAACGGTGCCAGCCTGACGACGGAAGTGGCCGGCATTGTCGAAGAAATCCACTTTGACAGCGGCAGTGAGGTCAAAGCTGGCGACGCTATCATCAGCCTGGTCAGCGCCACCGACGAAGCGGAGCTTGCATCTCTGGAAGCCGCTGCGCGGCTGGCGGAAATCGAGCGCGACCGTGTCAAATCACTGCTTGCCCGCAAGAGTATTTCCAAAGCCGAGTTTGACCGTCGTGAAACAGAGCTTGCCCAGGCCCGGGCAAATGCCCAGGCGCGGCGTTCAAAACTGCAGCAAAAAACCCTGCGCGCACCCTATGCGGGGCGACTCGGGATTCGCAAGGTGAATATTGGCCAGTTTGTTGCGGCCGGTGATCCCATGATCGCCCTGCAGTCGCTCGACCCTGTGCATCTCAACTTCACCTTGCCAGAGCAGTGGTACCCGGAGGTTGACGCCGGGCTGGGAGTGAGAGTCGTTGTCGATGCCCTTGGCAGCAAAGTATTCACAGGCAAGATAACCGCAGTTGAACCCACCATCGACAGCAACACGCGCAATTTCGCCGTGCAGGCAACCCTGGCCAATCCGAAAAAAGTTCTCCGCCCGGGCATGTTTGCCCGCGTAGAAATCAGTCTCGGCGAACCCCACAGCGTGCTTACCGTGCCGCGCACAGCCATCAATTTCAATCCTTACGGCAACTCCGTCTTTATCCTCAGCAAGGACAAGGGTGGCAAGCTCAGGGCACAGCAGCGCCTGATTCAAACCGGTGAAGTGCGGGGTGATGTGATTGCTGTCAGCGAGGGGCTGGCGCTGGATGAGATTGTCGCCAGCAGTGGCTTGCTGAAACTGCGCAATGGCAGCCTGGTGAACATCAATAACGAGGTGGTGCCGCAAGCGAGCACTACGCCCACGCCGGATAACGGCTGAGTCTGATCAGGCAGGGATACCAACGTGAAATTCACTGATCTATTTATCAGCAAACCTGTTCTGGCCACTGTGGTCAGTCTGTTTATTCTGATTGTGGGCATCCGCGGGGCGATGGAACTCAAGGTGCGGGAGTATCCCGAGCTGGAGAATGCCGTTATCACCGTAGCAACGCCCTACCCTGGCGCCGATGCCCAGTTGGTTAAGGATTTTGTCACCACCCTGCTGGAGCGCGAAGTGGCATCCGCAGAGGGGATTGACTACATCACCTCCACCAGTGACACCAACCGCAGTCTGATTAATGCTTTCGTGCGGCTGGACAAGGACCCTGACGAGACCCTGACTGAAGTCATCGCCAACGTTAACAAGGTGCGTGGCGAGCTTCCGGAAGCATCGGAAAGCCCGGTTGTCACCCTCTCGGTGGGCGGCTTCAGCACAGCAGGTTATATGGTGTTTTACAGTGACTTGCTGCGCATTAACCAGGTCACTGATTATCTGGTGCGTGTGGTAGAGCCAAAGCTCGCCACCATTCCCGGTGTCCAGGCAGTCAACCTTGCCGGTGGTCAGCCTTTTGCTGCACGCATCTGGCTGAAGCCGGAACGTATGGCTGCATTGAACCTCACTGCCACGGACGTCACTACCGCATTGCGTCGCAATAATGTACTGACGTCTGTAGGTTCTACCCGTTCGGCCATGATCTCGGTTGACCTGAAAGCCGATACCGATTTGCGCTCCATAGAACAGTTCCGCCAGATGATTGTGCATACGGAAAATGGCTCAATCATTCGTTTGAGTGATGTTGCCGAGGTGGAACTGGGTTCTGAAACCTATTCGCCCACAGCGTACTTTAAAAGCAAACCGGCGGTGTTTATCGCGGTGGACCTGTCACCCGATGCCAACTCCATCGACGTGATGAAGGACGTGCATAAAGTCTGGGACGAGCAGATACATTCTCAGCTTCCCGAGGGTCTTCAAGGCCAGCTGCTGTATGACGCGACAGACTACATCCGCGACGCCATCGATGATGTGCAAGCCACCATTATTGAAGCAGTCATCATCGTAGTGGTGGTGATTTTCCTGTTCCTGGGCTCGTTGCGCTCGGTGATTATCCCCGCCATTGCCGTGCCCCTGTCGCTGATTGGCGCCATGGCATTGATGTTGGTGATGGGCTATTCCCTCAATCTGCTGACCCTGTTGGCGATGGTGCTGGCCATTGGCATTGTGGTGGATGATGCCATTATCGTGCTGGAGAATATTCACCGCCACATTGAAGACGGCATGACGCCGATGGACGCCGCTTTAAAAGGCGCCAGGGAGCTGGCCTGGCCCGTGGTTGCCATGACCACCACCCTGGTGGCTGTGTATCTGCCCATCGGCTTTCTCGGCGGCATTACCGGTACGCTGTTTTCCGAGTTTGCCTTTACCCTCGCCGCTTCGGTATTGCTGTCGGGTGTTGTTGCACTCACCCTGTCACCAATGATGTGCGCCTATCTGCTGAAACCGCACAGCAAGGATAATGGCCACAGCCAACGCCTTGAAAGCCGCCTCGATGCCCTCTTCAACCGCCTCAAGAACGCCTATGAACGGGGTTTGCACGGCTTGATGGACCAGAAAATTGGCCTCAGCATTTTTGGCCTGATTGTCATCCTGTCGTGTTTTTTCCTGTTTATTACCGCTCCCAGCGAACTGGCGCCCCAGGAAGATACGGGCTTTGCCTTTATGATGGCCGAAAGTGACCCCGGTCTTACCCGCGAATATATCGAGCTGTTTACTGCCCAGCTCGACAGGATTGACGACGCCAGCGAGGATATCGTGGCCAACTTTCAGTTCAATGGCGCAAGTTTTGGTGGCGCAACAGCCACCAATGGCGCGTTTGGACCCTTTATTCTGAGCGCATCCAGCGAACGCAGCCGTGATACGGTGGAGGTCATCAACGAGGATATTTATGGCAAGGTGGCGCAAGTGGCCGGCCTCAAAATCGCCATTGTGCCGCGCCCGTCACTACCATCCGGTGGCCGCGGCATGCCGATCGAATTTGTGATTGGCGGCACGGCGCCACCGGAGATACTCAAGGAACTGGCCGATCAGATCATGGAGAGGGCTCAGGAGACCAGGCAATTTATCTTCCTCACCAGCGATATGAATATCAACAAGCCTGTTACCAATATCCTGATAGATCGCGACAAGGCATCCCAGCTGGGTATCGATATGGCGCAATTATCCGCTGATCTGTCGGGCCTGCTGGCGGGTGGTTATGTCAGCCGCTTCTCCATCGATAACCGCTCCTACAAGGTCATACCCCAGGTGCAGCGGGTTGATCGGCTCTCAGCCGACCAGCTCAACAACTACTATACGCGCACGGTCAGCGGCGAACTGATTCCCATCGGCACCGTTATCCAGCTCAAGGATTCGGTGCAGCCGCAGCGACTGCAACACTTTCAGCAGCTCAACAGCGTAACCATCAGCGGTGTGCCGCGGCCGGGCGTCTCCATTGGTGAGGTACTCGACATCCTGGATGGCGCAGCAGCGGATATTCTGCCAACCGGATTCAGCATTGACTACGGCGGGCAGTCACGCCAGTTCAAGACTGAAACGTCCAATCTGGCGGGCATTTTCTTCTTTTCACTGCTGATTATTTACCTGGTACTGGCAGCCCAGTTCGAATCCTGGCGCGACCCGGTGATCATGCTGATCACTGTGCCCATGGCCATCAGCGGTGCCCTCCTCGGGCTTAATGTGCTGGCGATGTTCCAGGTGCCCGGCGCTACCCTCAACATCTATACCCAGGTGGGGCTGGTTACCCTGATCGGGGTGATTTCCAAACACGGCATCCTCATTGTTGAATTTGCCAACCGTTTGCAGGAACAGGGCTACAGCAAACTCAGGGCCATTGAGCATGCATCCGCCATGCGCCTGCGGCCAGTATTGATGACAACGGCGGCGCTGGTTCTGGCCATGGTTCCATTGCTGATTGCTACCGGACCTGGCGCTGTGGCGCGTTTTTCCCTGGGCTTTGTTATCGCCTTCGGGATGACCATCGGCACCCTCTTTACTCTGTATATTCTGCCCATGGCCTACCTGCTGATCGCCCGCGATCACAGCCTGACCCAGAACGAAACAGCCATTTCACCGCAAGAAGCGCATTAGGCGTGATGATTAGGCAAAGCTGTACAGATTGGCAGAGCAGCCAGTAAAAATGGTACCCGGAGCTGCGGTGAGATTTGAAATCTGATGTGAAATAGGTCGCTCTGGCAGTTGGCGTAATTCCTGCGTGCAGTTAGACTGCGCGCCTTCTCCCTACCCTCCCAGCCTCAGGAATATTGCATGTCAACGCCCCCTGCCCTGCCCCGTATCGTTATTGTCGGCGGTGGCGCCGGCGGCCTGCCACTGGCTACCCGCCTCGGCAAGCGTCTGGGCAAAACCCGGAGTGCCGAGATCACCCTGGTAGACAGCAATTCCATCCATGTGTGGAAGCCGCGCTACCACGAGGTGGCAACCGGCGCCATAGACTCCGATCTTGATGCGCTGGATTATCGTGGCCATGCCCGCATGAATCACTACCGATTTGAGCTGGGGCTGATGGCCGGTGTCGACCGGGTTAAACGGGAACTGGTGCTGGCTCCTCTTTTTGACGATGAAGGTCGTCTGATCCTCCCGGAGCGCCGTCTGGATTATGACTATCTGGTCCTCGCCATTGGCAGCCAGGGCAATGACTTCAATATTCCCGGCGTGCGTGAGCACTGCCTGTTTCTGGATACGCGGGCGCAGGCTGATCGCTTCCACGATCGCTTCCTCAATATTTGCCTCTCCGCCAACTTTGCCGACCGCCCGGTGAGTATCGCCATCGTCGGCGCTGGCGCCACCGGTGTTGAACTGGCGGCGGAACTGCACCACGCAGTGACCATGCTGCATCGCTACGGCCACCGCCAGCTCAGTCGTGAGCGCCTGCATGTGCACCTGATTGAGGCTGGCCCGCGCATTTTGCCTGCCCTCAATGAGCGCGTAGCCGCTGCAGCCCATTCGCGCCTGGAGCTTATGGGTGTCAATGTCTATACCAGCACCCAGGTCACCCGGGCGCGGGAAAACACCTTTATCACCGGCGATGGCCAGGAAATCAGCGCTGATCTGCTGGTCTGGGCCGCAGGTATCAAGGCCCCCGCTGTGCTGACCGGGTTGGGCCTGGAGACAAACCGCATCGGCCAGATAGTGGTGGAACCCGGCCTGCAAGCCAAAGGCGACCAGCACATTCTGGTGATTGGCGACTGCGCGTCCTGCACCCTGGAAGAAGGCGGCAAGCAAATCCCGCCTCGCGCCCAGTCCGCCCAGCAAATGGCGACCCAGACGGCAGCCAATCTTGAACGGCTGCTGCGGGGGGAAAGCGTCAAACCGTTCAACTACCAGGATCGGGGCTCTCTGATTTCCCTCTCCGAGTTCACCTCCATCGGCACCCTGATGGGCAATCTCAAGGGCGGCCAGTTCTTTATCGAAGGCTGGTTGGCGCGCAGCATGTATATCAGCCTCTACCGTTTGCACCAGGCGGCTCTCTACGGTTGGCCGCGCACTCTTTTGCTGCTGGCGCTGGGTCGTTTCAATCGACTGGTGCGCCCGCGTCTTAAACTGCATTGAGATCCACTCGGGTATTTGCTTGAGGAGATCGCAGAGCCTGATATCGACACTAGCCGCCTTGCCACACTGCTGTAGGAAATTCGCGATGACCAGCGCGAGATACTTCAGCAACTCCGCTACTGGTAAAAGGGTGCCGGGCTATTTCTGAATTTGAGGAGCAGATTTCCGTGTAGACTCGCGTCCAGATCGAGTGAGCAGCATCCATGGATACAAACAGCACCAACAGAAATAGTCATACCCCACCTGCCCCTGGCAGTATCACCTTTGCCGAAGCCCTGCGGTTTTGGTTGAAACTGGGTTTTATCAGTTTCGGCGGCCCAGCCGGGCAGATTGCCATCATGCACGATGAGCTGGTGGAGCGGCGGCGCTGGATCAGTGAAAAGCGCTTTCTCCATGCTCTCAACTACTGCATGTTGCTGCCCGGACCGGAGGCCCAGCAACTGGCGATCTATATGGGTTGGCTGCTCCACAGAACCTGGGGAGGGATTGTTGCCGGGGTACTGTTTGTTTTGCCCTCGCTTTTTATTCTGATCGCCCTGTCGTGGATATACATCGCCTTTGGGGATGTGCCACTGGTTGCTGGCATTTTTTACGGCATCAAACCGGCAGTCACCGCCATCGTGTTGCACGCCGCCTGGCGGATCGGTGGGCGGGCTCTGCAAAATTCAGTACTGTGGGGGCTTGCTGCGGCAGCATTTGCAGCCATCTTTGTACTGAATGTGCCCTTCCCCCTGATTGTGGCGGGTGCGGCCCTGGCAGGAATCGTCGGGGGTAAATGGTGGCCGCAGTATTTTCGCACCAGGGCTGGACATGCGGCTACCGTCAAGGACTACGGCCCGGCTGTGATCCATGATGACTCTCCGCAGCAGCCGCATACCCGCTTCCGCTGGTGGCGGCTGGCATGTCTTCTTGTGGTTGGGGCGATTCTGTGGCTTGTGCCCATGGGCTTGCTGTATGTCGCTTTTGGTTGGAATCACACCTTCACCCAAATGGGCTGGTTTTTTACCACAGCCGCCCTGCTCACCTTTGGTGGTGCCTATGCGGTGCTGCCCTATGTCTACCAGGGGGCTGTCGGGCACTACGGGTGGTTAACCGGTAGCCAGATGATAGACGGGCTGGCCCTGGGTGAAACCACACCCGGACCATTGATCATGGTGGTGGCCTTTGTGGGTTTTATCGGAGCCTATGTGGAGGGCACCTTCGGCCCCGACTTGCGATTCGCGGCCGGAGCTCTGGCGGCCACCCTGGTCACCTGGTTTACATTTTTACCGTCTTTTCTCTTTATCCTGATTGGCGGTCCGCTGGTGGAAGCAACCCACGACGATCTGAAATTCACCGCTCCCCTCACCGCCATTACTGCAGCTGTGGTGGGCGTCATTCTCAACCTGGCATTGTTTTTTGCCTACCACACCCTGTGGCCCGATGGTTTCGACGGCGATTTCGACTGGATATCGGCACTGATCACGAGCGGCGCCGCCCTCGCCCTGTTGCGCTACAAGCGTGGTGTCATCGAAGTGATTGCCCTGTGCGGTGCGTTGGGATTTGTGACTACTTTTCTGTAACCATGGATCATCATGGTTAACGAGAATGGTTAGCGAGCAGTGAACAAGGCCCTGCCCGCCCCATATGCTTATCTGCTAACAACGGGCTCGGAACGCCTGAAGTTGTATTGTCGTTATGGCGTAATGGAATCATTGTCAGCGCGGTTATAACTAAAACTGTCAGATTTATGACAACGAAATCTTACTGTTTTGATCGCGACCCTTTTATGCTGTGCGCCCCAACAAAGGTATAACAGGAGCACCTAGTGGATTGGCAGGGCTGGTTGGCGCTGAGCTTGACGCTCGGTGCATTATTGACACTTTCCTTAACCCGTATCGGCCCGCATCTGGTGATGATGGGAGTGCTTACCGTGCTCAGTGTCACTGGCGTTCTCAACCCGGCGGAAGCGCTGGGTGGATTTGCCAATTCGGGCCTGATCACTGTAGCCGCCATGTTTGTGGTGGCGGCGGGCATACACGCCTCCGGTGGTATCGATTTGCTGGTCCACAAGGCGTTGGGTACACCAGGCAATCCGCGCTCTGCCCTGTTGCGTATTTTCGGCCCTGTGGTGCCGTTGAGTGCCTTCCTCAACAATACCCCCGTGGTGGCAACGATGATCCCGGCTATCCACGCCTGGTCGCGCAAGATCAATATTGCGCCATCAAAACTGATGATTCCTCTCAGTTACACCGCCATCCTTGGCGGCACCCTGACCCTGATCGGTACCAGCACCAATCTGGTGATCAATGGACAGTATCAGCAGCTAACCGGTGAGGCAGGGTTCTCGCTGTTTTCGATTACTGCCGTGGGCCTGCCTGTGGCGATCATCGGGCTGCTATTTATCTGGGTATTTTTCCCCCGCTGGCTGCCGGACAGAATGCACAACAAGGCATTCGCCAACCTGCGGGAATTCACCCTGGAAGTCTGTGTCTCGGCCAACGGGCCACTGGTGGGCAAGTCCATTCAGGATGCCGGACTGCGCCACTTGCAGCGGGTCTACCTGGTGGAAATCGAACGCAACAATACGGTAGTGACAGCCGTGCCCTCGGAGGAGATTCTGCAGGGCGGCGATCGCCTGGTCTTTGCCGGAGATACAGAGGCCATTTCCGACCTGTTGCGAATCAACGGGCTGGAGCCTTCAACGGAAAGCGGCCATTCAGAGGCACTCGACACCAATCGCGCTGAACGGCGCCTGGTGGAAGCCGTGGTATCACCCCATTGTGCGGCCATTGGCCAGGCGATTCGCGATGCACGCTTTCGCGACCAGTACGGCGCTGTAGTGCTGGCGGTGGCGCGCAACGGTGAGCGGGTGAAAGGCAATCTCGGCACCATTGAGCTGGAGGCTGGCGATACTTTGCTGCTGGAGGCTCGCCCTGCTTTTGTCAGCCGCCAGCGCTATAACAAGGATTTCCTGCTGGTCAACGATCTGGATACCGAGCCGCCGCGCCATGAAAAGGCCTTACTTTCCTGGGCCATTCTGGTTGGCGTTGTCATTCTGGCCACCTTCGGCGTTATCGACATGCTCAATGCGGCCCTGATCGGTGCCGGATTGATGCTGGTGACCAGCTGCTGTTCGGTGAGCCAGGCGGAAAAAAGCCTGGACCTGACGGTGCTCATCACCATCGGCGCGTCATTCGCCCTCGGCGTAGCCCTGGACAAAACCGGTGTGGCGACCTTCCTGGCGCAAAACATTATCTATCTCAGCGGCGGTACGCCCTGGTTGATGCTGGTGCTGGCCTATCTCACCGTGTCGGTGCTGACGGAGTTTATTACCAACAACGCTGCGGCTATCCTGATGCTGCCAATCGTGCTGGAAATGACGGAAAAAGCCGGGTTGAACAACGAACCTTTTGTGTTTGCCATCATGATGGCGGCGTCGGCGAGTTTTGCGACACCGTTGGGATACCAGACCAATCTGATGGTCTACGGTCCCGGTGGCTATAATTTCAGGGATTTTCTCAAAGTGGGTGTGCCGATGAACCTGCTGGTGGGGATAAGCACATTGACTGTTTTGTTGATTGGCTGGCCACTGGTGAAATAAACGACTGGTTGCACACAAGACACTGGTTGCACACAAAACTTTGGCGCGGAGCGGGCTGGGACCATTGCGGTTTTTTCAGCCCGCTCCGCTTTGTGAAACGTGAAACGGACAGGCACTACTCGTCGCCATCTTCGAGCATTTCAAGATCAAGCCCGCTGCTCAGCAGTGATTTAGCCCCCTCCGTTTTAGCCGGTGCGACCTCTTCCGCGTCGCCCCGTTGCTGGCTGTGCAGTTTGATGCGCAGTCGCAGGTTGTTGGCAGAATCGGCATTTTTCAATGCTTCTTCGAGGCTGATTCGACCGGCTTCGTAGAGCTTGAATAATGCGGCGTCAAAGGTTTGCATGCCGAGATTCTCGGATTTTTGCATCACTTCCTTGATGCCCTCGATTTCGCCACGCAGGATCAATTCGCTGACCAGCGGCGTACCCAGCAGGATTTCAATGGCGGCACAGCGCTTGCCGTCCACGGTGGGCACCAGGCGCTGGGAGACAAAGGCCCGCAAATTGAGCGACAGATCCATCAGCAGCTGATTGCGGCGCTCCTCGGGGAAAAAGTTGATGATGCGGTCCAGCGCCTGGTTGGAGTTGTTGGCGTGAAGCGTCGAAATACACAGGTGCCCGGTCTCGGCGAAGGCAATGGCGTGTTCCATGGTTTCGCGGTCGCGGATCTCGCCGATCAAAATAACATCGGGTGCCTGGCGCAGGGTGTTTTTCAGCGCGGCCTGGAAACTGCGGGTATCCATGCCCACCTCGCGCTGGTTGATGATGCTTTTCTTGTGCTTGTGAACAAACTCCACCGGGTCTTCGATGGTGATGATATGGCCGCCGGAATTGCTGTTGCGGTGATCGATAATCGCCGCCAGGGACGTTGACTTGCCGGAACCGGTGGCGCCCACAAACAGCACCAGGCCGCGCTTCGACATGACGATATCTTTGAGGATCGGCGGCAAGCCGAGTGAATCGGCGCTGGGGATTTCGGTGACGATGTTGCGGGCGACGATGGAAATCTCGTTGCGCTGCTTGAAAATATTGACGCGAAAACGCCCCACGTTGCTGATGCTGTAGGCCAGGTTCATTTCCAGCTCAATGGCGAATTCCTTGCGTTGTTCGGAATCCATGATCGCGTCGGCGATTTCCCCTGCCTCGCCGGGGCGCAGCGGCGCATCATCGATGGAAACCAATTCGCCGTGAAGTTTGGCACTCGGCAGCGCGCCGGTACTGAGGTACACATCCGAACCACCCTTTTGGGCCAGCCAGGTCAGGTATTGATTAAATTTCTCGATCATCGCTCTGCCTCAATCAAAAATTGCGGATGTGTGATCCAGCACTGGCTGGTGTAACGATCACTGGGGTGACTGCCCGCCGCTGTGCTCATGTTGCTGTTCACTCGCGCTGGATTCTTCCTCGCCAGAGTCCGGCTCCGAGTCATTGGCCGCTGCGGCAGCGGCTGCCTGCGGATTATCCTTGCGGAACTGGTCCGAATCGAGAAACTGCAGTTTGATCAGGGCGCCGGTTTTGCTGGGCGCGATACCCATCACCAGCACATTCAGGTGACCGCGATCTTCCACCAGGCCAGGCAGGTGAATAAGGATTTCCCCGGTTTCGCTGCTGGTGAATATGTTGAGATCAGCCTTGCGTTGGATCTTGTCGGCAATATTGCGCAGCATCATGCCGAGGGCGCCCTGAAACAGGTGGAAGGTCAGATGGCCCTTGAATTCCGACTGATCGAGACACAGCTTGAGCTTGATGCCATTTTCCTTGCTGCCTGGTTCCTTGTTGCCAGGTTCCTTACTGCCTGATTCCTTGGTGTCGCCCACAGTCAGGGTGGCAATCCCTACCGATTCGCCGGCGGCGATCTCCTTATAGAGGCGGCGAGACTTTTCCTTGGGGACGTTGAAAAAGTAGTTGTGCAGGGTATTGACGGAAAGTGTCAAAAACTGGGCCATGTCAATGCGGGGTTTTGTGGTGCTGGTTGTCATTATGGATAACTCTCGGCCTGGGTCTCGGGCTGCAAAGTGTACCTTCCGCAGCGCTGAGGCGCTACATTCGGGGCCAGAATCATGGTGTGGTTGACTACTTGATTTAGAGGCCGCTTCGCGTAACATGTAGCACTACCTTTCTCCACAAACGGTGTCCCATGACGACGATCAATCAACAGAAAGCCATTACCTCCACCAGTCTTTCGCCGGAAGTGACCAAAGTCCTGCGCAACACCTACGCCCTGCTCGGCCTGACCATCGCGTTCAGTACCATTACCGCCTTTGCTGCGATGGCGATGAATGCCCCCTACCTTGGGCTCTGGTCCCTGCTGCCCTACTTCCTGTTTTTGTGGCTGACCGAGAAGAACAAGAACAGCGCCATGGGCCTGGTCTGGGTCTTCGCCCTTACCGGCTGGCTGGGTTTTACCATCGCGCCCATCGTCAGCCACTACCTGAAGACCTCTGGCGCTGAACCGGTACTGACAGCGCTGGGCGGTACGGCGCTGATTTTCTTCGCCTGTTCTGCCTATGTGCTGACGACCCGCAAGGATCTCAGCTTTATGACGGGATTCCTGATGACCGGCGTCATTGTTGCCTTTGTGGCGGCCATCGCCAATGTGTTTCTGCAGATCCAGGGCCTGTCACTGGTGATTTCCTCCCTGTTCTTGGTCATCGCCTCCGGCCTGATCATGTGGCAGACCAGCGCCATCATTCACGGCGGTGAGCGCAACTATATTTCCGCCACCGTGATGCTGTTTGTGATGATCTACAATGTGTTCACCAGCCTGCTGCACCTGATCGGTATTGGCGACGACTGATCAACGGCATGAACTCACAAGGCGGCTTAGGCCGCCTTTTTCTTGTCGGGCAGGAATTGACGGGATAGACGGGATAGACGGGATAGACGAGATAACTGTGCGATGGTGAAACACTACAGAGTGGATGAGGAGGGTTTTCTCGAAGATCCCGCTGACTGGGATGAAGCGTTTGTCCTGCTGGTTGCGGCTCAGGACAGCGTCGACCTCGACCCTGAGCGTTGGGAGCTGATCAATACCACCAGGGCGTTTTACAGCCAGTATGGGTTTTCACCCTCCATGCGTCCCCTGACCAAGTTTATCGGCATCACCCTTGGCCCGGAAAAAGGCCGCAGTATTTACCTGATGCAGCTATTTCCCCCCAATCCCGCGCGGGCGCTGAGCAAGCTGGCCGGTCTGCACAAGCCGAAAAACTGCCTTTGAGTTTGCGTGAATCAGCCGGATTGATTGTCATAGCAAAACAACCCTTATTTGCAGAGATTTGAAATGAAACTGACAGAAACCTCATGTGTCCCCTGCCGAAGTGATTCCCCGCCTGTCAGCCAGGCTGAGGCGCAGGCATACCTGCAGGACCTTCCCCACTGGTCAATTATCAGCAGCGACGGTATCGATCAGTTGCTGCGCACCTACAGCTTCAAATCCTATCGGGAGTGTCTGGGCTTTACCCAGCAGCTGGGTGAAATGGCGGAGGAAGCCGATCACCACCCGAAGATCATTCTCGAATGGGGTAAAGTCAGCGTGTACTGGTGGACCCATACCATCAAGGGCCTGCACCTCAATGACTTTATCCTGGCGGCCAGAAGCGATGTAGCCTATGACAGCAGGCTTTGAGGCCGCGTCATAAAAGCCCGGAATCCTCGCAAACACTGCAATTTGGCACATAGCCAGCGTGTTATGTGCTACCTGTCATGATCCCGGCGTCCGATTTCGGATGTCTGACGTCAGACTTATCCTTCGCCAGATAGCTGTACATCACCGGCACCACAAACAGCGTACAGAGAGTGCCCACCATCATGCCGGTGGCGATTACTAGGCCAATCTGGAAACGACTCACTGCACCCGCACCGGAGGCCAGCAACAGCGGCAACACACCCAGCACCATGGCAGCGGTAGTCATCAGGATGGGCCGCAGGCGCACCGCCGCGGCCTCAACAGCCGCTTCAGCCCTTGAAACACCCTCGAGCTGGAGTTTGTTGGCAAACTCCACAATGAGGATTCCGTGCTTGGTGATCAGTCCGATCAGGGTAATCAGTCCTACCTGGGTGTAGATGTTGAGGGTGGCAAAACCCAGCACCAGAAATACCAGCGCGCCGCATACCGACATGGGCACCGTAGTGAGGATCACCAGCGGATCGCGGAAGCTTTCAAACTGTGCCGCCAACACCAGGTAGATCGACAGCAGCGCCATAAAAAACACCACATACAGGGCGCTGCCTTCCTTTTTAAACTGCCGGGATTCGCTTTGATAATCGATGGAAAAACCCTCGGGCAGATGCTCCTGGGCTTTTCGCTCAAGAAAATCGAGTCCCTCCCCCATACTCACATTGGGTGCCAGCGCCAGTGCCAGGGTGGTGGAATTCTGCTGCTGGAACTGGTTCAGAAAGCTGGGCTTGGCGCTGAGACTGGTATCGATAATCGTGCCGAGAGGCACCTGATCACCACCGGCTGTGCGCAGGTGGTATTGATTGAGCCAGCTGCTGTCGGTACGGCTGGCATCATCGGCCTGGGGAATGATCTTGTAATTGTTGCCGTAGAGGGTAAAACGCCCTATTTCCGCCTCTCCCAGCAAGGTCGTCAGGGCGGTGCCGATGGATGCCATGGAGATACCCAGCTGCGCTGCCTTGTGGCGATCAATGCTGACTTCCAGCTCCGGCTTGTCGTAATTGAGATCCGAGAAACCAAACATGAACATCCCGCTGGTGAGTGCTTCAGCCAGCATCTTGTCTGCCACCTCCGCCAGCAGCCGGTAATCCTGAGTAGTTTTGATCACCAGGCCCACCGGCAGGCCGCCCATGGAGCCGGGCACCCGGTTGACGATAAAGGGATTTATCTGCAGGCCAGGCACTTCACTGAAGGCGGCCACCAGATCGGGGAAGATTTCCTGCGCTGTGCGCTCGCGCTCATCCCAGGGGGTAACCCGCACGGCCACCATGGAGGTGCGATCGTTAAACACGTTGATATAACGGAAGGAGTATTCGCCATACTCCGGCATGCTGAAAAAGATATCGTCGATGACTTCCGATTCTTCTTCCATGTAGTTGATATTGGCAGTGGCGGGTACGGTGAACATGGCATTCAGCCAGCCGATATCCTCCACCGGCACCAATTCGGATTTGGCCAGCAGGGTCAATGGTGCGATGGTGGCCAGCATCACCACCAGCATCACCACAATCACCGGGCGCTGGGTCATGGCGCTGCTGAGCTGACGCCGAAAGCCATTCTGTAGCTGGTGAAAATGATGATCCAGCCAGCGGGCAAAACGGCTGGAGCTCTCAGCCCTCAACAATCTGGAGCTCATCATCGGTGTCAGGGTTAGCGCCACAAGGCCGGATAGAATCACCGCGCCGGTGAGGGTAAAGACAAACTCGCGGATAATCTCCCCGGTCATGCCCTGCAAAAAGCCCATGGGGGCATACACCGCCGCCAGGGTCAGGGTCATGGACACTACCGGCATGGCGATTTCACGGGCGCCCTTGAGCGCCGCATCGAAAGGTTTCAGGCCCTCATCAATATGACGGTGGATATTTTCCACCACCACAATGGCGTCATCCACTACCAGGCCAATCGCCAGCACCATGGCCAGCAGGGTAAACAGGTTGATGGAGTAGCCCAGCACCCACATGACAAACAGGTTGCCGAACAGTGATAGCGGAATGGCCACCACCGGAATCATCACCGAGCGCACATCGCCAAGAAAGAGGAACACCACCAGCAGGACGATAATCGACGCCTCGATAATGGTCTTGTAGACCTCGGTCATGGAGGATTCGATGGCTTCGGCAGCATCAAAACTCACCCCCACATGCACCCCCTCGGGCAACTGTTTCTCGACCTCCGCGAGCTTTTTGCGAATTTCCCGGGACACATTCAACGGGCTCTCACCCGGCGCACCGGTAACACTGAGGGACAGGCCGCGCTTGCCCTTGAAAAACACCGATGTGGCGTCACTGGCCGCGCCCAGCTCAACCCGCGCCACATCCTTGACCCGCACCCGCTCATCGCCCTGCTGGCGGATAACGATATTCTCAAAATCCTCCACCGTACTCAGCTCGGTATCGGCCTTGACCTTGATCGTGGTGCGCTCGCTTTCAATCTCCCCGGCGGGCGTCTGGAATGTCCCCTCGGTGACCGCGCTGTGAAATTCCTCGACGGAAATATCGAAAGCCGCCATTTGCACCGGGTCAAGCCACAGGCGCATGGAGAATTCCCGGGCGCCGTAGACAACAACTCCGCCGACGCTGGAGAGTGTGAGTATTTCCGGCTTGACCACCCGGTCCATGTAATCGGTCAGCTGCTCCAGTGTGTAGGTGTCACTCCAGGCCTGGAGATACAGTCCCGCCCCCAGTGCCGCAGAGCTTTTGACAATTTCGGGATATTCGACTGTGCGCGGAAACTGGTTTTTCACTGGCGCGATCAGGGCAGTGATTTCTGCCATGGCTTCGTTGGCGTCGTAACCGGAAGTGAGATTGACCGAGATAATGGAAATGCCGTCAGCACTTGAGGAGGTGATGTAATCCACCCCTTCAACTGCCGCCATGACCTCCTGCAGTGGCGTGGTGACAAAACTCTGCACCTGCTCGGCTTCGGCACCCGGATACACCGTAGTGATGCGCAGCTGGGTATCCTCAACCTTGGGGTATTCGCGCTCCTCCATCTGGGTGTAGGCCATGGCCCCCAGCAGCAACAGGAACAGGTTGATGACAATGGCCAGTACCGGGCGGCGGATGAACAGATCAGTAAACGACATGGCTGGGTTTCGTCCTGGCGCTAGCGCGGGCTGTCAGTGGCGGGTGTGGCAGCGCCGGAGTCGGCGCTTTCCATACCATCCTCTGGCACAGTGTCCAGGATAACCGGGTCTGCGCCACTGGCGTCATGATCAGTGACTTGCTCCTGAGTGGTGGAATCCTCTACAGGCGCGGCAGCATCCGGATTGGCTTCAGTTTCATCGAGTGTTGGGTCTTTCTTTTCGCGATTGACGATCTTGACGCGCATGCCGTTCTGCAGCTTGTTCTGGCCATTGATGACAATCATGGCGCTGGGAGCGATATCCCCTTCCACCTGAACCCAGCCATTCTGCTGGGCGCCGTTGGTGACAGCGCGGCGCTGGACAACCTGCTCCCTGTTTGCACCACGGCCCTTGCCATCCACCACTTCGAACACGGCCTGCCCATAGAGCGAATAGATAACCGCGGTATCCGGCACAACGATCCTCGGCTCATCGGTGCCGAGGCTGAGTTTGACATCGGCAAACATGCCGGGCAGCAGCAACTGCTCCGGGTTGGGGGCAAGGGCACGCACAGCGATATTGCGGGTTTTGGTGCTTACCCTTGCATCGAGTGCGGTCACCGTGGCGTTGAATACATGGTCGGGGAAGGCCTTGATGGTGAAGTCCAGTGTCTGGCCAACATGCACATCCGGCAGATGTTGCTCGGGGAAATTGAAATCCACAAACACAGGGTCTAGCGACTGCAGTGTGACCGCTGCCTCGCCTGCGGCCAGATATCCCCCCACCGAAACCCGGCGCAAACCGAGTCGACCGGCAAAGGGAGCACGCACGGTTTTCTGGTCAATAATGGCCTGGGTTTGCTCCGCCAGTGCCATTACTTCGTCCAGCTCTGCCTTGCTGCGGTCGAACTGGTCCGTGGAGATAAGCTTGCGGGTTGCCAGCTTGCTGTCGCGGTCATAATTCAGTTTGGCCAGGCGCAAGCGCGCCTCATAGCTGCGCAGATTGGCCTGCTCCACCTGGTCATCCAGTTCGATAAGCAGATCGCCCTTGTTTACCTGGTCGCCGGATTCAAAGTGAACCGCCTTGATCACACCATCGGCCTCGCTGCTTACATCGATTTCATTGATGGCAACGGTGGTGCCGGTGGCGCGCAGGGAGCGCTCCCAGGCCTCTTCAAAGGCCGGTTTAGCGGAAATGGCGACGGGAGGCGGTTGATAGCTGGCCAAGTAATCGGCAATAAACTGCGATTCAATCCATTTGTAGGTGAAAATGCCGCCGAATATGACTGCCAGCGCAGCAAGCATCAGCCCCATTCTTTTTGTCATTATTATTTCTCTCTCAAATCAGTGACTGTACCGGGGATGCCAGCATCTAGTGGCTGATGATACCTCAGCTTTTCCGGCACAGGGAATAGCTGTCAGGATTTTTTAAGACATCTGCTTTATTGTCGGCAAAAATTGCAAGCAACTCGTGCAGGCAACTAGTGCAGACAAAGCCTGCAGTCTGCGAACAGCGGCAAATTCCGCTATATTTAGGGTCACCCGGATGGCAACTGGTTAACAACCGCAAACCCTGATGGCAAGCATAACAGCAGCATAATCTGAGGATTTTCCAATGGTCTTTCATCCCGTCACAACACAGTCCCTGCCACTGGCTGCCAGCAAGCGCAGCCACGTTTACTTATTTGCAGCCCTCTTCCTGATGCTATGCAGTGGCGCGGCCAGTGCGGCGATCGGCACAGCACTGCGCTACCAATACGACGGTGCAGATTACGAAGGCTACTACGCCAGTAAAACCCCTGGTGCGCCGCTGGTGTTGTTGCTCCATGACTGGGATGGGCTCACTGATTACGAAGTTCGCCGTGCCGAGATGCTTGCCGATCTGGGTTATGCAGTGCTGGCGGCGGATATGTTCGGTGCCGGTGTGCGCCCTACCACCACCGAAGACAAGCAGAGCCATACCGGTGCGCTGATGGCCGACCGGAAAAAAATGCGCGGCTTGATGCTTGCCGCCCTCGATGCCGCAGGCAAAGCCGGTGCTGACAAGACAAACGCCGTGGCAGCAGGTTACTGCCTGGGTGGCGGTGCAACCCTCGAATTGGCGCGCTCAGGGGCAAACCTCAAGGGTTACGTGAGTTTCCACGGCGTGCTGGCAACTCCCGAAGGGCAGGATTACAGCAACACCAAAGGCGAGGTTCTGGTACTGCACGGCACGGCGGACAGCGCTATTCCCATGGCTCATTTCGCCGCACTGGCCGAAGAGATGGAAGCGGCCGGGGTTGCCAATGAAATGATCAGCTACGGCGGCGCCCCCCACGGTTTCACCATTTTTGGCGCGGAAGTGTACGACGAGGAGGCAGACAAAAAATCCTGGCAGCGTTTTCGGGATTTTCTGGCAGAAAAACTGGGCCCGGTTGCACAGCAATAATCGGCGCGGGAAAAAAAGTCGCAGACTCAATCCTGTCTCTGCATCACCACAGCTGCAGGCGAAAGCTGCCCTTTCCTGCTTGTTTGAGCGCAGGAAAGGGCAGCCTGGGTTCTAGGGCCTGTTAACAGGCACTAGCCCAATCGTGATTGGTGTGCTGCCACGCGGTCGAGTATTTCATCCCGCCGCTGTTCCAGGGTGACCCGCGGTGTTCCCTCGCGCAGCACCTGGTCAAGGTCTTCCAGATCAACCAGCGTCACGTCCCGCACCAGCTCCTCAATCACCGCATCGGGACCGAGGTTCTGCCAGCGCAGCATAAACCAGCCCTCGTGCAGCCCGGCGGTATCAATCCAGTTGGCAACACCCGGATCGACCAGCGCAATCACATAGGTGTAAGTGCCATCGGGGTTCGCTGTGCACTGGGCAATATTGCGGCTGGTGGTCCTGTGCAGCGGTGTAGGGGAAATCATCCACGGATCGCTGATCTGGAAGCCGGTGTAGTCTGAACCGCCGCTGAGGGTGGTAATGACCAGGGCCTGGCTGTCGGCAAGCTGAAAGCGCCCGCCCGCCTGGGTGCCCCAGCCGCCCTCGCGGGGGCGACCGAAAGGACCGATCACCTGATTGGGGCTGGGGTTGTTCCAGAATGTATTTTTAAAACCCACCCAAAACTGAACAAAATCCTGCATACCACTGGCAATATCGGTAGCCAGTTCATCGTCACTGGGTTGCCTGAGCTTGTCTGGCCCGCCCACCACCTGCAGGTCGAAGAGTGTCGCCTGCTGGCGCCAGTCGCCATGGCTGTCGCGAATGGCCAGTTGCAGCGGGCCGTCCACCAGCTGCATATGATTGGGGCGGCCATTGGCCGGGTCCTTGTCCATGGTCACGGTAAAGCGGCCGTCGGCATCGGCGACGATATCGCGGTTGGTAAAGGTGGCGATGGCATCGCCCCAGCGCAACTGGCCATCCGCTGCGAGGGTGACATTGATATTCATCTGCGAGGTGGGGAATTCACCGTACTGGCCCTTCAGCTCATAACGCCAGGCGCCGTCGAGGGGCGCGACGCGGTTGACGTTGTCGGGGTTGTCGATGGCCACTGCGGCACCGGGGAAAACATGGCCACACCACCGGCGGGGCGTGTTGTCCACCGACCAGAACAGGCGGGGCCGCGACGGGTCGGCGTTGATGATGGACGCCACCTGCCCCATCACCCACTGGTCGAGGGCGCGGTCGAGGCCTGCGGCACCGTCGGGATTTT
>LADM01000045.1 GCA_000961645.1 Gammaproteobacteria bacterium BRH_c0
GATGTCAGTTCGCGCTTTGATGCAGCGGGCAGCCGTTACCGTATGATTCTGGCCAAGCTCATCCGCCGCCAGCAGGAGGGTGATTTCAGTTACCAGTCGGATGCCGATCCCGGCAAGGATATTTCCGGCGTGCTGGGCTGCGAACGCGCTGACTGAATAACTGTGGCGCCTTGTGCGCTGTCATGAGCATAGAAACCCTTCACTGCCAGGCGGCGCTGAAGGGTTTTTTACGTCTGCACGTTAATCCTGCGGGCTCTGCAGGCTGGGTTCAGGCGCCAGATGCAACAACCCCTGTAATCCCGATACCGCGAGGCGGTTAAAGTGCTGGCTGATGGTGTCGGCAGGGTAGGGGAAGTTGTTGGATACCCACCAGGTGAGTAATCCCTGCAGGGCGCTGGCCAGGTAGTGGACTGTGGATTCGAGGTCCGATTCAGGCAGCTTGGGGTTGATGGATTTGAGCCATTCCCGGGTTTTGATCACCAGCATGTTGCGCATATGCAGGGAGGCCGGATTGCTGGATTCGAGATTCAGCAGTGCCCGCGACATATCCTTTTGCTGCTCCGAGCCGCGGAACAGGACGATGGCAAAATTGGGGTAGTAGGGATCGTTGTCGTTAACCTCGAACAGGTCGTCGTAGGAGGTGACGCCAATTTCCTCGAAACCGCTGATCAGCAGGTCATCCTTGTCGCGGAAATACACATAAAAACTGGAACGCGAGATGCCCGCGCGCTGGGCGATATCCTGCACACGAATATCACCGTAGGGCTTTTCCACCAGCAACTCAATCATGGCCTGACGGAGGGCGTCGCGGGCCTTGTTGGTGCGGGGAGTTGTACGGGAGTTATTCATGAGGGCCGGGAAAAAGGAAAGTCCGAATATAGACGAAATACCCCCTATTGACCAGTTGGAGCAATTGAATTTGGCGGGGCATGGGATTAGGATTCAGAGGCTCCGTCGGGCCAAGACAGGTGTTTTAATCCTGTCGGTGATGGAGGTGAAGCTGTTACTCTCTCACCGCCTGACACATAACAGAATCACTGTTTTTTTATGTCTGTCCCCAGGGACAACCTGATCGATCAAACGGCTTTGTCTGCGGCTGGCGGATAAACCACCCTGATTTACAACACAATAAATCCCGCAAGCTGCACTGCTGACAGTTGCAGCACGGAAAATACTTCCCGCAAGGAGTCGTACATGTCGCAAAAACTCAACGCCAACGGTAACGAGAGAGAATTCTGGGGAGTCATTCCCGTCGCTTCTGCGCAGCAGACCACGGAAATGGCCAAAATCATGGAGGATATCGGCTTCTCCACTGCCACCTGCCTGCAGATCTACGGCCCTCCCTTTGCGCCGTTAGTGCCCATTGCCTGTGCGTCACAAAAGCTGAAAGTGGCTTCCGGTGTGGCTGTGGCGGCATCGCGCAGCCCCTTTGAAACCGCTTTCGCCGCGATGGATATGGACCGCATCACCGATGGCCGCTTTATCCTCGGCCTGGGCAGCGCGGTCAAATCCGCCACCGTTGGCCTCTACGGCATGCCCGACTACAAACTGATGACACACCTGCGCGATACCGTGCAGGCGGTGCGCCATATCATCGCCGGCGCCCACAAGGGTCTCGAACCCTACGACGGCGTGTACTACAAGGCCGATTACGCCGAAATGATCGTCACCGCGCCGCCAGTGCGCGAGCATATCCCCATCTGGATCGCGGCCCTGCGCGACAACATGACCCGCCTTGCCCTGGAAGTATCCGACGGCCTGATGGCCCACGCCCTGTGGACTGTGAGCTGGACCAACGACCAGATGGCGCCGCTGATTGATCGCACCCTCAAGGAATTTGGCCGCGCCCGCAGCGATATCGATATCAACTGCTGGCCCTGGGTGGCAGTCAACAATGACAAGCGCCAGGCCATCAACGACTCGCGGCCCACGGTGGCGGCCTATGCCGGTATTGATGTGTACGAACATATCTTCGAGGCCCACGGCTTCCTCAAGGAAGCGAGAATCTGCCAGGAGGCCTCCAAGCGCCAGAGCGATGTGCTGTCGGTGCTCGACAAGGTGCCGGACGAGATGGTCGAGGCTTTCGTATCCTGTGGTCCGGTGGATGAAGTGCTGGAGCGTATCGAACCGTTCTGGAATGTCGCTGACTCCCTGTGCCCGATGTCACCCTACCGCCACATGACCATGGAACAGTTGCAGTTCTACGGCGGTGGTATTTACCAGCTGGTGGCTGCGGCCAAGCAGTAAACCGGTCGCCATTTGGCCCGTCGCCCGGCTCTGTAAGCTAGCTCATTAGTAAAGCTCAGTTATGAACGGTGCGACGGGCCAGTTCAACCTGCCTTCGCACCAACAACCTGACTTCGCTCAAATAAGTACAAGAGGCTCACGCCCTATGACCATGACGCTGCAAACCCTGTCCGACCGCATCGAGATCAACGACTTGCTGATCAGTTATTGCACTGCGGTGGACAGCGGAAATATCGACCGTTTCGACGAGATCTTCACCCCCGACGCCATCATTGATTATTCGGTGTTCGGCTTCGACCGGGCCGGGCTGCAAGCCACCAAGCAATTTCTCAAGCAGTCGCTGCCCGCCGTGCCGAACAAGCAACACATGATCAGTAACAGTGAGGTGTTCCTGGATGGCGACAGGGCCACCGCCAGAACCCTGTGTTTCAACCCCATGGCGGTGCCGCTGGAGAGCGGTGGCTACCAGATGACCTACTACCACCTGTGGTATGTAGACAGGCTGGTACGCACCGACAAGGGCTGGCGCATCAGTGAACGGGTCGAGGAAAAAAGCCATATTTTCACTGCCGAGGGTGTGATTTCCTGACTCCCCGGTTAGGGCCGGGAGTAGGGTGGCAGCTGCTTCAATGGCGACAGCCATAAAGCGGTTGTCTTAAAAGTGCCTCTGGCTCTAACATGGGCGTCCTCCTGCTTCTGCCTGCGGCGCCGGATCGACATAACCACCACACAACTAAAAGACGACCGACTATGAATCAGCGCAAAAAAATCTGGGCCCAGCTGCCCCCCCTCCCCAAGGCCATGCTCGCCGACCTGGTAAACCAGTACGAATCCGCCAATCTCGAAGGTATCTGGACCTCCCAGACCTTTGGCGCGCCATTTCTCGCGCTTTCCGCCGCAGCCATGGTGAGCGACAAACTCAAGCTCGGCACCGGTATTGCCCTGGCCTTTGCCCGCAGTCCACTGGAAACCGCCCTCAATATCATGGACCTGGACCGCATCAGCGGAGGCCGCGCGGTGCTGGGCCTCGGTTCAAGTGCCAAGAGCCTGATCGATGCCTTTGGCATGGAGTACGGCAAACCCCTCGCCCATATGCGCGAAGTCATAGGCCTGATCCGCGCCATCATTGAGAAGGGTCACACCGGCGAGCTGGGCATTCTCGAAGGGGAATACCACCGCCTTGACCTGAGCCATTTTCGCACCACCCAGCCGCCGCTGCGCACCCATATTCCGATCTACCTGCCCGCCGTGTTCGAGAAAGCGGTGCAACAGGCCGGTGAACTGGCGGATGGCCTGTTGGCTCACCCGCTGTGGTGCGAAAAGTGGATCACCGAGGAAGTGGACGGCAACCTCAAGATCGGTCTCGACAAGTCCGGGCGCAAGCGCGCCGACTTTGACGTCAACCTGATGGTGTTCGTGGCCATCAATGACGACAAAAAAGAAGCGATCAACGATACCCGCACCAACATCGCCTTCTACAGCCAGTCACCCCAGTATTTGCGCTACTTCGAGGCCATCGGCTTTGGTACTGAAGCCAAGGCCATCCAGGATGCTTTTGCCGTCAATGACTTTGCCGCCATGAACGAGGCCTGTAGCGACGAGATGGTCGAGGCTATTGCCCTGGTCGGCCCGGCGGATGTGGTGAAAAAACGCATGGAGGGCCGCGCCGCCTACGCCGATTCCATCACACCGGTGGTGCCACAGTTTGGCCTCAGCCCCGAGAAAACCGTGTTCTACACCAAAAATATTGCCGACACGTTTTACGGCTGACAGGGCTGCTCACTGCGCAGCGGTGCAGGGCCAGGATACTGAATGCAATTAAATCAATAAGATAGTGGAGTAAGTGATGAACTGGTATGCGATTGTCGATGTGGTTTGTGTGGGCTCCGGCGCTGGTGGACTGGCGGCGGCCATCACCGCCGCCGAGGCGGGCGCCAATGTGCTGGTGCTGGAGAAGGACTCCAAGGTCGGGGGTGTCACCGGCATCTCTTCCGGCCAGTGCTGGATTGGTGGCTCCAAGCTGGAGGAAAAAGCCGGTATTGCCGACAGCCGCGAGGAAACCCTGGCCTATCTGGAACATCTGTCCCAGGGCTTGGGCGATCCGCTGCTGCGGGAAAACTTTGTCGACAAGGGCAACGAGGTTATCGAGTTTCTCACCGACAAGATCGGCATTCCCTTCCAGGTGGTGGAAAACTACCCCGACTATTACTACCCGGCTCTGGCCAGTGGCAAGGGCGGTGGCCGCTACCTCGAAGTGGCGCCCTTTACCGCAAGCAACCTGGGGGAGTGGGCTGACCGCTGCATCGTTACCTCCTACGGCCACCACTATGCCTATTCCATGTCCGGCGAATGGGTGCGCCATCAGGATGGCACCGGCCCGCGCATCTGGGATGTGCTGGCGGATCACGTCAGTAAGGACGAGCGCTGCGCCGGGGCTGGCCTGGCTGCCTGGATGCTGAAAGCAGCCCTCGACCGCGGCGTTAACTTCTGGCTCGAAACCCCGGCGATTCGTCTGATTGTTGAGGACGGCGCCGTGATCGGCGTTACCATCCCCGGCCCCCAGGGTGAGCGCCATATCCGCGCCCGTCGCGGCGTGCTGCTGGCCACCAGCGGCTACGACTGGAACAAGGAAATGGTCACCCGTTACGAGTCGCTGCCCGAAGCCGGTACCATGTGCCCCCCCACCGTGACCGGCGATCACCTGGTGATGGCGGCGGATGTGGGCGCCATTCCCTACGCGGCCAGGGCGCCGGCGCAAAACTCGGTGTTTATCGGTTACAAGGTGCCCGGCGAGTTGGTCTATGGCTTGCCGTCGTACCGCATGCTGCTGCCCGGCAGCCCGCACTCCATCATCGTCAACCACCACGGCAAGCGTTTTTCCAACGACAGCTTTTACCCCGATGTGGCCACCAAGGTGGGTCGTTTTGATGGCCAGGAGGAGGGCGCTCCCAACTGGCCGGCATGGTTGGTGTTCGACCAGAACATGCTGGATAAATACAACCTGCTACCATTCTTCCCCGGCCAGCCGCTGTCCGAGGGCATGGCGGAAAGCGCCGACAGCATTGAAGAGCTGGCGCAGATTACCGGCATCAATGCCAGCGGTCTGGTGGAAACCGTGCAGCGCTTTAACGGCTTTTGCGACTCTGGCGTTGACCCGGATTTTGCCCGCGGCACTGTGCCCTGGGGTGCCCTGATGACCGGCGATCCCAGTCTCGAGAAAAACCCCAATATGGCGCCGCTGGTGAAAGCACCGTTCTACGCGGTGAAGCTGGAGCGGGTGGTCATGGGTACGCCCTCCACCGGCCTCAAGGTCGATAAGTATTCGCAGGTCATCAATGCCCGTGGCGATGCGGTCAAGGGGCTGTACTGCGCCGGTAACGCCGCTGCCTGGATCGATATCGGTGGCGGCTACAACAGCGGCATTTCCAATACCCGTGGCCTGTTGCAGGGCTATGTGGCGGTCAAGGACATGATGCGCAAGGGCGGCAGCGCTGCACTGCCGTTGTAAGCCCTTTGCCGGGACTGTTTGCGCCGACTTCCCTGCTCCCATACTCTGTACGGGAGCAGGTTCGTTTTCCATCCAGCCCCACCTAACACCAGCACCATAGAATAATGAGGAGTTACAGCGATGCTGACACTGCGATTTGATTTCCGCCTGGCGCCGTCGTCGCCAGCCACCATGGGCGAGCTCTATGCCGCATCCCTCGACATGATCCGCTGGGGCGAATCGGTGGGAGTGATGAGTACCCTGTTTTCCCAGCACCATTCTTCCCCCGATGGTTATCTGCCGTCGCCCCTGCTGATGGCAGCGGCAGCAGCGGCCCAGACCACTACCATGCCCATCACCGTAGGCGCGCTGTTGCTGCTGATGTATGAGCCGGTCAAGCTGGCCGAGGATATCGCAGTGCTCGACCACCTCAGCGGCGGGCGGGTCAACTACATCATCGGCCTTGGCTATCGCAACGCTGAATACGCCATGTTCGGCGTTGATCCGGCCACTCGCGGCAAGCAGATGGAAGAGTATATCGACGTGCTGATGAAGGGGCTCAGCGGCGAAGCCTTCGAGTGGCAGGGCCGTACTGCGCAGGTGACACCCAAACCCAAAACCCCCAGTGGCGCCATGCTCGGCTACGGTGGTGGTACTGTCGCCGCCGCGCGCCGCGCCGCCAGTCGCGGCATGATGTTTATGCCTCAGAGCGCCGACCCAAAATTGCAGCAGGCCTACGATGATGAGGCTGCCAAAACCGGCAACCCCACCGGCAACTACCGGGTGGTGCCCAAGGGCTTCCCGACATCACTGTTTGTGGCGGAAGATCTCGACAAGGCCTGGGCCGAATACGGCTCCTACATGCTTCACGATGCCATGGTCTATGGCGAGTGGCTGGATGCTGCTGGCAGTGGCGCCAGCACCTATTCGGCAGCCAAAACGGTCGAGCAGTTGCGGGCGGAAAATGGCAGCTACCGGATTGTCACCCCGGAGCAGGCGGTGGAGCTGGTCGGCCAGTTCGGCTTTCTCGGCCTACAGCCCCTGTGTGGCGGCATTCCCCCCGAACTGGCGTGGAAATCCCTGCGCCTGATCGAAGAGAAAGTGTTGCCAGTGCTGCGTTCCTGAGACTCGCTACAGTTTGTTGCAAGAGCCGCGCAGGTAAAATCGTGTAAACAGGAGGGTGTCGAAGATGAGTTGAAGGTATAAACCGGCAACTCATCGGCGACACTATTTTCAGCAATATAACGACAACCGTGGACTCTGAACAACGCATGGCCCTGAGCAAACACAAATCCTTTTGCCGTATCTGCACCGGACACTGCGGCGTGGTGGCAACGGTGGATGAAAACCGCAAGCTGGTGGCCATACAGGGGGACAGGGAGGATACCCAGACCCTCGGCTTTATCTGCTCCAAAGGCACCGATGCCGTGGACAGTCACAACAGTGACCGGCGCATCCTCCAGCCCCTCAAGCGCATGGACGATGGCAGTTTTGCCCCCATTCCCCTTGAGCAGGCGCTGTCCGAAATCGCCAGCAAACTGGGAGTGATTATTGGCCGCGATGGCCCTGCGGCAGTGGCAGCCTATCGCGGTTCGGGCGGCTTTTTTGCCTCTGCCTCGATCCAGGTGGTGAACGCATTCCTGGATGCCATCGGCTCACACCAGATGTATTCCAACCTCACTATCGATCAGTCCGCCAAATGGGTGGCCATCGGTCGTGTAGGCTGGTGGCCGCCCGGCCCGCAGCCGTTCCAGACCAATGATGTCGCCATGATGGTGGGCTGCAATCCCCTGGTCTCGATCGCTGGCAGTGGCTTTGATACCCGCCATCCACTCAAGCGCATCCGCGACGCCAAGGCGCGCGGTATGAAAATCATTGTCATCGACCCGCGTCGCTCGGAAACCGCCGAGTACGCCGACCTGTTTATCCAGCCCCTGCCAGGCAACGATGCCGGAATTCTTGCCGCCATTATCCGCATCATTCTGGCCGAGGGCTGGCACGATGCGGAATTCTGTGCCCGCCATGTGGCTGATCTGGACCTGTTGCAACAGGCTCTTGAACCGTTTGATCCCGAGCGGGTGGCAGCGGTGGCCGATGTGCCTGTCGATTCCCTGCGGCAAGCAGCGAGGATCTTTGCCCACGACTGCAAGCGCGGCACGGTGAGCACCGGCACCGGCCCCAGCATGAGCCCCTTTTCCAACCTGATGGAGCACATGGTGACCTGCCTCAATGTAGTGTGCGGGCGCTTTGTGCGCGAGGGCGAGCGCATTGGCAATCCGGGGCTGGTGCTGGGCTGGGGACCAAAGCGCGCCCAGGTGATGGATGTGGGTCGCTCCTGGGACACCGGGCCGAAAAGCCGCATCGGTGGTTTTGGTACGGTGGGCGGCGAGATGCTGACCGGCCTCTTGGCAGACGAAATACTCACTCCCGGCCCTGGCCAGATCAAATGCCTGTTCAGTGTCGGTGGCAATCCGGCGGCAGCGGTGCCGGACCACAACAAGATGGCCAAAGCCCTCGAAAGCCTCGAATTGCTGGTCAGCCTCGAACCTTTTATGACGCCAACCGCCATGCTGGCGGATTATATTTTGCCGCCGCGCATGCCCTACGAGCGAGCAGACCTGCATCTGGCGCTGTTTGAAACGGCTATTTATCCCGATGCCTATGCCCGTCATACCCAGCCAGTGGCTACACCGCCTGAGGGCGCCGAGCTGTGTGATGAATGGTTTGCCTTTTGGTCGCTGGCGTCGCGGCTCGGGCGCCAGCTGGTGTGCAACGGGGTCGAGCTGGATATGCAAACGCCTCCCGGTGACGATGCCCTGCTGGCCATCATGGCGCGCAACGCTCCTGTGCCCTGGGAAACCATCAGGGATGCCCCCGCCGGTTACCTGCACGAAGAAGCGGTTTTTGCCCTGCCGCCCGATCCTGCCAGCACTAGCCGCTTTACCACTCTGCCTGCAGATGTGCAGGATGAGATCACTGAGCTGCGGGATTACTGCCTGCAACCCTCCGCAGACCGGGCTACTGGCAAATTCCCCTATCGTCTGACCAGTCGGCGCAGTCGTCACCGCTTTAATACCGTTGGCCATTTTTCCCCCTACCTGAAGCGGCTGATGCCCTACAATCCCGCCTACCTGAACCCCGCGGACATGGCGCGGGAAGGCATCGAAAACGGCGATTGGGTGGAGATCAGTTCCGATCACGGTCTGATCCGCGCCAGGGCTGAGGCGGATGACAGCGTGCGCACAGGGGTGGTATCGATTTCCCACTGTTTTGGTTTCCTGCCCGGCGAGTCGGATTTCGATACCTACGGTGTGTCTACCAATCTGCTGATCAGCACGGATCGGGATTTGCAAACCATCAACGCCATGCCGCGTATGTCGGGGATACCGGTGGCTATCCGCCCTATGGCAGAGCGTAGGTTGGGTTGACGAAGGAAGCCCAACATAGACCAGAGATCATTGTTGGGCTTCACAAAAATCGTTCAGCCCAACCTACAGTAAAGTGGCAATTTGTGCAGTTAAGAATAATCAGAGAGGTTAGGGATGAAAGTAGTGATGGAAGCAAAGGTGAGAGAGTTTCTCCGCCTTTTCCATGAAGTGGATATCGATTTTGAACGCGTTGCCAGCTTCCTCAGCGCTGACGCCCGCTACCAGGCCCATGTGCCGGGGGTGGAGGCGCTGGTGGGCCGCGAAACCATTCGCGCCGAACTGCAACGCCAGCTGCAACTCTATGGCCAGTGCGATTTCCGGATTATCAATCTCGCCTTCAACGACCACCAGTTGTTTGCCGAACGCCGCGATTACGTTACCCAGAACGGCGTGCGGGTTGAGGTGCGGGTCAACGCCATCTTTGAATTCAATGATGCCGCTGAAATCATCAACTGGCGCGAATACTGGGATATGGGCAGCGTACAGCAGCAGCTCGGTATATCATCCCGGGAGATGTCGGGCTACATGGAGCAGGCCTAAAAAAAGGGTTTTGCCGCAAATACTGTGGCCGGTGAGCGGGAGCTGATGCTCCCGGAACCTGTCGAATCAACATAACAAACGAGTGAATGCTATGTCTCACCCCAAAAATACCGTCGCCATCGATCTGGCTGAATTCAAAGTTGGCTGGCGCTATATCATTCTCGCCCTGGTGGGCGTGGCCACCTCTTCGGCGGTTATGCCGCTGTACGGTTTTGGCGCCATGGTGGTGCCCCTTGAGGAGGCTCTGGGCTTTCGGCGCAGCGATCTGCTGGCCACCATCACCTTTTCGTCCTTTGGCGCGGTGTTCTCGTCCCAACTGGCGGGCATGCTGAATCGCCGTTACGGCATCAAACCGGTAACGCTCGCTTCGCTGATCGGCTTGCCGCTGATGTTCGTGGTGATGTCCCAGGTGGATCGTATCGGCGGCTCTATCTGGGTACTCTACGCACTGTTTTTCCTCGTCACTTTCGCTGGCGTCGGCACCCTCCAGGTGACCTGGACCCAGGTGGTCAACCTGTGGTTTGACAAGAACCGGGGGCTGGCCCTGGCCATGATTCTCTCCGGTTCCGGGGTCGCCGGGCTGGTGTTGCCTTCCATGGTCACAACCGCTGTCGAGCTGTGGGGCTGGCGTGCCGGTTTTCTGTCCATGGCGCTGCTGCCCCTGCTGATCACCTTGCCCCTGGCGCTAATGTGGCTGTCCGGGTCGGAGCGCAGGCCTGCCGCTCACGGCCCATCGGATGCCCCCGCCGAGCTGCCGGGTGTGCTTTTTCCTGTCGCGGTGCGCAGCTGGAAATACTGGGTTATCAACAGTTCCATGGTGTTGGTAGCCGCTGCCATTATTGTCATGGTGGTCAATACCGTGCCGCTGTTGCAGGGCAAAGGCTATTCCGCTCTCGAGGCCAGCCAGATCTTTGGAGCCTTCGGAGTGTCATTGGTGGTGGGGCGGGTAATGGTGGGCTATCTGGTGGACCGCCTGTGGGCTCCAGGGGTGGCCTTTGTGGCGCTGGCCACACCCGCCGTGGGCTGCTTTATCCTCGCGGCCATGTCCGATAACCCTCTGCTGGTTGTGGTGGGCGTGTCGATGATCGGCATTGGCGCCGGCGCCGAGTTTGATCTGGCTGCCTTTCTTGTCGCCCGCTACTTTGGCATGCGCGACTACGCCCGGCTGTTCGGGTTGCAGATGGCGGTGATTTCCGGGGGTATCTGCCTGGCACCCACCATGGCGGCATTCCTCTACGAGACCTTTGGCAACTATGATGCGGTGCTGACTGTCAATATCGTGCTGTTCATGACCGGGTCCATCATTCTGCTCTCTCTTGGGCGTTATCCGCATTTTGAAGTGAAACACTGATTGCCCCGTCTGCGCCCAGTCAGAGCGATCAGCTGACCGCTCTAACTGGGCGCCATTGGTTGCCCACCTTCCTCTGTCAGCCCCCGATCGGTAACATATAAGTCTGTTGACTTAATTAAGGCGCGTGGCTTACCATGCCCCGGCCTCAGGATTCGGTCTGCAGTCTGCTTGTATCTGGCACAATGCCACTGGACACAGCATAAAAGTGACAGAGGGGGAGTCTTCAGCACTATGGCTTGCTGTATTCAGGTCCGGGGTTGCTCAATTGGTTTCAAGAATCGGTTTCAAGAATCCGTTTCAAGATGGTTTCCCATCACAGAAAGATCGTAGTGTTTCGAATGGGCAGTCTCAAAGGGGCTTTGATCCCGCGCAGTTGAGTTCTCCCCCCGTCGGAAAGCAGGCGACAAGGGCCGCAGTTGCAGCCTGAGCGCCAGCGCTATGATCGACACAACAATTACAGGAGAGGCATATGTCCCAGTTCACACATCACGCACTTTTTTCCGTTAAAGCTTTGGCTGTAGCCGTGGCGCTGACATCCGTCGCCCACGCGCAACAGGGCCAGCCAGGTCAGACAGCGCGAGGCCTTGAAGAGATCGTCGTCAGCGCGCGCCGTACCGAAGAGAGCCTGCAGTCGGTTCCCGTTTCAGTGACTGCACTCGACACTGAAATGCTCCGTGAGAGTTCAATCAGCTCCACCGAAGATATCCAGTACAGTGTTCCCGGTGTTCACCTTGCCGGTTCCGGTGGCCGCCAGAATGTGGTGTACGTGATTCGCGGCCAATCCAAGGCGTTGTCCGGCACCACATCACCTGCTGTTGTCAGCTACTTTGCCGAAGTGCCCGATCCTGTCTGGGGCAGTTCCGTACCCCAGTTTGATATGGCCAGCATCCAGGTGCTGAAAGGCCCGCAGGGCACCCTCTTTGGTCGCAACACCACCGGTGGCGCCATTCTCTATACCCCGCAGGCGCCCGAGCATGAGTTCAGCGGTTATATCGGTGGCACTGTGGGCGATTACGAACACAACCGTCTGCAAGGTGCCGTCAATATTCCCCTCATCCAGGACAAGGTAGCCCTGCGCGTGGCGGCGGATATCAACAACCGTGACGGCTACACCAAGAATATTGGCGTGGGCGGCGATCTGGATGGTATTGGCACTCAATCCGTACGGGCCTCCCTGCTGGTTGAACCCACTGCGAACATATCCAACACCACCATTTTCGACCATTTCAAAAGTGAGAATGACGGTATTGGCGTAGTGCTTGAAAATGTGTTCCCGGCCGATTCATTCCCAGGCGGTACTCTTATTTCCCAGCTCGGATTGCAGGCCGGGGCAGAAGAGCAATTGGCATTGTTCCGTGAGCGCGGTCCTTTTGTTAATGATCCCTCCTTTGACCAGTACGAGAACAACGAGCGCAACTCCCTGACAAACCGCACTGAAATTGATTTCGGCGCCTTCCAGCTGGTGAATATTTTCGGTTATCGCCACACGGATCTGAACTACGCCATCAATGTGGATGCAATGCCAACCATAAATGCCTTTGGTTTCATTCCCACCAATTTCATCAAGGCCGACAAGTACGATCAGTCCGAACAATACAGCAACGAGCTGCAATTCAAGGGCACTGCCCTGGATGACAAGCTGAACTGGCTGGTGGGCGGTTTCTGGCTGAAAAACGAGCCCAATGGTTACCAGGGCAACTCTGTCGCCTTTGCCGTGGAGCTGGTCGGTGCATCTCCCGCAGCCTATACCTTTGTCACGGAAGAAACCCAGGCGGTGTTTGCCAATGTTCAGTATGATCTCAGCGAGCTGGTAGTTGAGGGATTGCAACTCGAATTGGGCGCTCGTTACACCGAAGACGAAGTCGAAGCCTGCGCAGGCATCGGTGCTACGCCCTTCAATAACGGCATGAACGGTGCGAATGAAGCCGAGCTGAGCGACTGCGAATCAGCCAATGCAGCCAAAATTACCAACACGGCCACCACCAAACTCAAGTCAGACGCCACCACCTGGTCCATGGGCCTGAACTGGCAAGTCAACGATGACCTGTTCCTCTACGGTGTAAAACGTCACGGCTACCGTGCCGGTGGTGTCAATGGTCCGGTATTTACCGGTCGTTTGATTCCTTTCCAGACCTTTGAACCAGAGACAGTGACTGACTACGAACTGGGTATGCGCGCTGACTGGTATGTGGGCGATATGCTGGTGCGCACCAACCTCTCTGCCTTTATCGGTGAGTACAAGAGTGTCCAGGCATTCCTCTCCGGCATCCAGCAGGGCGCAGGTTGTTCACCCACCAATAACGGCCCGGAAGTTACCCCCGATGGCGACTGTGATCCCAGCAACGACCCCGCCGGTGGCACGCTGCTGACCAATCTGGGTAACACCGAGGTGTCAGGTGTGGATATCGAGATTGTGGTTGCGCCTACCGAGCGCCTGACCTTGAGTCTCGCCTCCACCATTCAGGATTCCGATACCAAGGAGTTCAACAAGCCAGCGGATCTTGCCCCCTACATACCCGGCAATGAGATCGCCTTCAACTTCTTTGCTCCAAAGACACTGCTGGCGGGTGCGCGCTATGAAATGCCTCTGGGCGAGATCGCAGAAAGCCTCGTGCTGAACGTGGATTACTACTGGACAGACGATGCCTCCAAAGGCGACGGACTGGTCATTGAATCCTACGATGTCACCAACCTGCGTGCTGACCTGAATGGTTTGGGTGGCACGGCGTTCGACTTGGGCGTGTTTATCCGCAACGCGTTTGATGACGAATACATGGTTGCTTCCGGCGCCAGCGGCGGTCGTCTCGGCTTTGAAACCGGTATCTACGGTGCGCCAAGAATGTGGGGTCTTGAGGGCCGTTACAGCTTTTAATTTCCCGCTTTAATCCGCTCTACAAAAAACCGCCAATAAGTCACAATGATTATTGGCGGTTTTTTTATATAACAATTCCACGGGGTAAATGTCATGTCGACCACTGCAAAAATTGATAGCAATGAATTCCGCACAAAATACGGTCCCTGGGCCTTGATCGTGGGTGCCTCCCACGGCTTGGGCGAGGCGTTTCCCCGCCAGCTCGCTGCGTTGGGAATGAATTGCATACTGGTGGCGCGTAGCGCTGAAAAACTGCAAGCCCTGCAGGGGCAACTGGAAAGTGAGTTTGGCATTGAGGTGCTGAGCCTGACACAGGATCTTTCCCTGCCCGGCGCAACTGAACGCATGGTCGAGGCTGTCGGCTCGCGGGAGATTGGCTTGCTGGTGTACAACGCCGGTTCACCACCCTACGCCAAACACTTCCTCAAAGGCGACATGGCGGACTGGTCCGGGCTGGTAGTGAAAAATGCCCAGACGCTGATGGAAACCTGCTTTCATTTTGGCGGCGAAATGGTCGAGCGCGGCAGGGGCGGCGTGGTGCTGGTGGGTTCCCACGCCGCCTTTGGCGGCACCAAAAAACTCAGCGTCTACACCGCCACCAAGGCCTTTGGTGCCAATCTCGGCGAATCCCTGTGGGCTGAATGGTCAGACAAGGGCGTGGATGTGATCAACCTGTTGATCGCCAATACCGATACACCCACCCTGCGGGCGCACATGGCGGAGCACGGGTTGGAGGTGACACCCGAAATGAATATTCCCATCCCTGAGCATATTGTCCGCGTCGGCTTGGCGCAGCTGCCCAATGGCCCGAGTTTTGTTTTCCCCGATGATGAACATCCACAGGAAGGTAAACCCACACGCGGCCAGCACCGCCGCGATTATGTGATCGAAAGTACCAGAATTACCGCTACATTTGTTGGCGATGATTGACAGGGTGTCCCTGTTATTTTAAGCGATACAGACTTGTGCTCAGACAAAGCAGCGATTTTCATAAAGGCATTTTGGGCGAGGAATAAAATGAATAATAACGGTCACTACCAACCGCGCAGCGAAAAGCTGCCCACCAGCCTCGAACAAGTCACTCCCGCCTGGCTCAACCGCACCTTGCGCTTGCGCTACCCGGATTTGGAAGTGCGCGATTTCGAGATTGTTGAAGTCAATAACACCCACACCACCAAATTGCGTCTTGCGCTGGATTTGAATCAGGCTGCATTGGATGCAGGTTTTCCAAAAAATGTCTGCCTGAAGGCCAACTGGTCCGGCAGCTCGCTCAGTAGTGGCTCCGGTATCTGTGAACTGGAGGCGCGCTTTTACCGCTATTTCCGTGAGCAGCTAACCGTGCCCGCACCGCTGAGTTATTACGCTGATTGGGATGAGGATGAATTCAATCAGGGGCTGGTGGTAATGGAGGATCTGGCACTGTCGAGCGTGACATTTTGCACCGCCATTGATCCCATCGATGCCACTGAAATGGCACGCTCGCTGGAGGGAATCGCCGACCTGCACGTCAGCTGCTGGGGTAACGGTATACTCGATCAGCACACTTGGTTAAAGACGTCGATGGGAGTCAATTCCTCCGACGCCAAAATGTATCGCTCCCTGGAAGAACACATGCTCTACAACAACAGGCTGGCGTCACGCCGCGCCGTGTTGCCGGGCTGGTTTCTCGAAGATCCCGAGCGCCTCAGCGATGCTTATGATCAGCTGGTGGCCTATGAACGGTCCCAGCCAAGTCCGCGCACCCTGATACACGGCGATGCCCACCTGGGTAACAGCTATGTCACCAGTAGCGGTGACCGGCGCTGGCTCGATTGGCAGATCGTGCGCAGGGGCACGCCCTGGCGCGACCTCAATTATTTTATGACCAGTTCGATGACTGTGGCGGAGCGGCGCAGCAATGAAGCGGCGCTGTTAAAACACTACCTGATGCTGATGGCGGCGAGGGGCTGTGAGATGCCGGGGTTTGACCAGGCCTGGGAGCAATATTGTCTGTGGCCGATTCATGGACTGGCGTCCTTTAACGGCAGTCGTGACGAGTGGCAGTTGCCGGGTTCCATCCTGGCCGGTGTTGAGCGTTTTTCCGCCGCCATTGAAGATCATGAGTCAGTGGCGCGGATGGCAAGGCTGGCGCTTTAGCAGGGGTTTGCGTTGTCGTGACTGTGAAACAGTGATTACCCGAAAATCAGGGCTTGGGTGGATAGGGGGCAAGATAAATGCCGATGGTCAGTTGCAGTATGTCCTGCCAGAAACTTTCCACCGTGCCATAGGGATTTTCGCCGGTGACGGTCAAGCGCCGGTGTTCGTTGAGGCCACTGAGAAAAATTTCCGCCGCGAGTCGATAGCGGGTGTTGAAGACATCGGCCGGCATATCGACAAGGCAGTCTTTCAGCATCAGGTTCAGTTCTTCCACCGCGGGCGCGATATCCTCATAGGGGGGAATATCATCCTTCAGTGAGCTGCCCGGCTTGAGTTTGTTGCGGTGAAAAAGTTCGTAAGTGAAATCGGCATACAGGTGCTGCTGTTTTTCATCGAATGCTTCGAGTATCGGCAGGAAGATGGCACGCACAATATCCTGTGGCTTGATGCGTTTTTGCTTTTTGATTTTTTCCAGGGCGAGGCTGCGGGCGATATCCAGCTCCGCCATACGGATGGTGAAGATGGCTTCCACCAGCCCTTCCTTGCTGCCAAAGTGATGTTGCACGGCGTAGTTATTCGCCTGATCGGCAGCGACCACAACCTGGCGCAGGGAGACATTGTCGATACCGTGCTGGCTGAAGAGACGCTCGGCAGCCACAATAAGCTTGCGGGCACCTTTCGGGTAATCCTCAAGCCTGGTCCTGATGGCGGCTTTTGGTTTTTTTTCTAATGGCGCTACAGGGGTCAAGTTGATGTATTTCCTGAGGTTGGGTTAGCCGTGTCGTGATGAGTGCAATGATGCGTGCAGTGATAATAGTCCCTTGTCTGCCCTGTTAAAAGTCTGTCACTGGCAGAGGGCAAAGTCACCGCTAAAATTGACCGTGCCGGGTTATTTTAAGTCGCTTGACTTATGCAGTTTGCACAACCTATCATCACTTTTCAATATTCACCGCCAAACAGTTTATCGCCATACAATAACAGCTGTGCAAGTGATATCCAGATTGCGGTAAATCACAGTCATCATCGCCTCCGCTGCCAGTCCTCTGGCTGATGCGGAGCATTTCATATTGATAACGAAAGGAGATCCAAATGGGGCGTTTGCAGGGCAAGGTGGCGGTTATCACCGGTGCGGGCAGTGGTATTGGCAGGGCTACCGCGCTGCGTTTTGCCGAGGAGGGCGCCTCAGTGGTGGTTACCGACCTGTACGCCGAGAGTGCCGACAAGGTCGCCGCTGAGATTACCGACAAGGGTCAATCCGCCATTGGCCTCGCGGTGGATGTGGGTGTCGAAGATGCCATCAAGGGGATGATCGAGCAAACGGTAAACCACTTTGGCCGTATTGATATCCTCTATAACAACGCCGTCAACAACAATCCCGAGCGCTCGCGCCGCGACCGCGACCTGCTCAATTTCGATGCTGAAATTTTCGAGTGGACCATGCGCGTCAATACCCTCGGTGGTGTGCTGGCCTGCAAATACGCGCTGCCCCATATGCTCAAGCAGGGCGGCGGTGCGATCCTGTTTACCTCGTCCACCAGCGCCAGTGCCGGTGAAGTGACGGCGTTTTCCTACGGCGCATCCAAGGCGGCGGTCAACTGGTATGTAAAGACCATTGCCGCCACCTACGGCAAGCAGGGCATTCGCTGCAATGGCATTATTCCCGGGGTGATTCGCACACCTTCACAGCGCGCCTGGTCCAACCCGGACATGGATGCGGCTTTTCTCGATATTCACAACTCCACCCGTCTGGGTGAGCCGGAAGATATCGCCAACATGGCGCTGTTCCTCGCCTCCGACGAAGCGGCCTTTGTCAACGGTTCCCTCTATCAGGTGGACGGCGGTATTTCCTGCGCCACACCCATGGTGTCGGTGGTGCGCAAACTGCTGGTTTAAGCGGGTCTGAGGCACGCGCCGCCACAGCGGCAAATGATTCACAAAAATGTAACGATTTTGATAACAGGGGATTTTGATGAAACGTCTTGAAGGCAAAGTTGCCATCGTCACTGGCGGCGGTGGCGGCATCGGTTCTGCCACGGCATTGCGCCTGGTACAGGAGGGCGCCAAAGTTGTTTGCGCCGATATCAATCTTGACGCGGCCCAGCGCGCGGTAGATGCGCTAAATGGCAATGGCCTGGCGGTTGAATTCGATGCCCAGAATAGCGACAGCATCGAGGCCATGGTGGCGAAAACCGTCGAGCGTTACGGGCGCCTCGATATTCTCAATAACAATACCGCCGTCACCGACCCGGAGACCCAGCGCCAGGACACAACCGCGGTCGATATCCCCATGGAGGTCTGGCAAAAAACCCTCGACGTGAATCTCACCGGTTACCTGCTGTGCTGCCGTTTTGCCATTCCACACATGATCAAGGGCGGCAGTGGTTCGATTATCAATACCGCGTCCAATTCCGGTCTGCGCGGCGATCTGGTGCGGATCGCCTACGGCACTACCAAGGCGGCAGTGATAAACATGAGCCGCTACATCGCCACCCAGCACGGTCGCCAGGGTATCCGTTGCAATGCCATTGCTCCGGGCCTGATTGTCACCCCGGCGCTGGAACGCACTGCGCCGGAAGTGAAAGCCGTGATCGGCAAATACACCCTGACGCCCCGCCTGGGTACCCCCGAAGATATCGCCGCCCTGGTGGCCTACCTGGGTGCAGACGAATCCGGTTATATCACCGGTCAGTGCATCGAGATCAACGGCGGCACCTCGGTGCCCCAGCCGCACTACGCGGAATTCTATGCCCAGAGCCAGCAGTAGTCGTAACTGCCCGGCGTACCCTGATGGGCTTGCCCTCCACATAGCAGAGGTTAACAGTGACCAGTAACAGCGATAATTCATCACAAGTCAGTGGCGGTTTTGGCCCCTACAAGCGCGCGCAAAAAATCCCCCGTCACCTCGACAGCATCAATGCCCAGTGGCTGACCGGCATGCTGCAAAACCGCTATCCCGGCCTGGTGGTCGAAAACATGGAAGTGGTCAATGTGCGTAACGGCCATACCACCAAGATGCAGGTAAAACTCAGCTTCAACGAAGTGGGCAAAAAATCCGGCATTCCCGAAAATGTCTGTCTCAAGGCCAACTGGTCTGAAGGTTTTGACAGCGGCGATATCTGCGAGCTGGAAGCGCGCTTTTATCACTATGTGCGCGACGACCTCGGCGTGCCCGCACCGCGCGCCTACTATTCCGACTGGGATGGCGACGGCAGCGGCCAGGGCCTGGTGGTGATGGAAGATCTGGTGCTGGAGGGCGGCACCTTCGGCCACAGCACCCACCATATTGGTATCGACGGCGTCGCCCACGGCCTTGAAAGTCTCGCCACCCTGCACGCAGGTTGGTGGGGCAGCGCCAAGCTCGATCAGCACAGCTGGTTGCAGCCCTCCATGGATACGCCCATCGACACCGGGCAGCTCGACATGATGTGGCCCTGGGCGGAAAAGAATATCGTCAAACCCGAGTACCAGGCATTTTTGCCGCGCTGGCTGCTCGATGAGCCCAAGCGTTTTTTCCGCGCCTTTGAAAAGCTCGGGATCTTTGAACGCCAGCAAACCACTCCGCGCTGCGTGGTGCACGGCGATTCCCACCTCGGTAACAGCTACCTGCGCACCAACGGCGAACGACTGTGGCTCGACTGGCAACTGGTGCGCAAGGGACGCCCCTGGCGCGATGTCACCTACTTTATGCTCGGCTCGCTCACCATCGAGGAACGCCGCAGCGCCGAGCGCGACCTGCTGCGTCACTACCGCCAGGCACTGGTGGCGAAGGGCGCACAGCACGTGAGCAGCGATGACGAGATTTTCAATCAGTACCGCCACTGGCCTATCTACGGCATGCAGTCGTGGATTGCCAATATGGACGAGTGGGGCCAGACCGGATTCCCCATGGTGCAGCGCTTCTTTACCGCCGCCGCCGACCATGACACCCTGAAGTTGCTCGAAAGCGTCAGCTAAATACAACCGCGATCACAGACAAATATCGCTCACGAACGGAGTGAAGCCAACATGAACAGAGATTACGACGTCATTATCATCGGTGCCGGCCACAACGGCATGACGGCTGCGGGCTACCTGTCCCGCGCCGGTAAAAAAGTGCTGGTAGTGGAGCGCAACGCCAAGGTGGGTGGCATGACCACTTCCGGCTTTATGATCCCGGAAGCGCCCAACCACATGGTTACCCCCTGCGCCATCGAGATCATCTACCTGCGCCAGACCGGCGTGATCGAAGACCTGGAGCTGGCCAAACACGGCCTGCGCATGATCGAGCCAGATCCGCCCTATGCTTACCTGCACCCGGATGGCAGCTCTATCTGTCTGTTCCGCGATCCCAAGCGCACCGCCGAGGATATCGCCCGCATTCACCCCGCCGACGGCAAGGCCTACCTCAAATTTATGGAAGTGCTCAACGCCCTCTACGAGATCGGCAGCCCCATGATGGCCCTCGATCAGGGCCGTCCCCAGCCCAAGGTGCTGTGGCAAATGGTCAAGGCCCTGGTGCGCAACCGCAAGCTGCGCAGCGAGCTGGAAGCGATTACTTCTTCCACCTCCGACCAGGTGGCCTGCGAGTGGTTTGAACACCCGGCCACCATCGCCTACCTTACCGGTATCGCCTCCGGCGCTGGCCCTATCGACCAGGATGGCAACGCTGCCGCCTACACCATGATCAGCATGCTGCACCGCATCGGCACCGGCAAACCCATCGGCAGCCTGCAGGCGCTGTCCGACGCCTTTGCCTCCAGCATCAAGGCCTCCGGCGCTACCATTATGGTCAACGCCTCTGTGGCCGAGATCATTGTCGAGAATGGCGAAACCCGCGGTGTGCGCCTTGAAGATGGCAAAGTGATCGGCTCCAAGGTGGTGGTTGCCTCCTGCGATCCGAAGCTGGCCTATCAGATGGTCACCCCCGGTGGTATCGAGCGCCGCCTGATGCAGCGCATGGACCACGCGCCCATGGCCCGCGACAACGCCGCGCCCTTCCTGGCGAACGTTGCTATTTCCAAGCCGCTGACTCTGAAGCGCCACCAGGATCTGCGCCACGACGATGCCGATCTCACCAAGGCGGTGGGCATGATCGGTCTGGTGGAAGATGTGCGTGAGAGCTTCTGGGCCGCGCGGCGCGGCGAAATCCCCGCCCGTCACTGCCTCTCGGTCACACCCACCAGCAACATCGATTCCTCCCAGGTGCCACCCGGCGAAGCCGTTGCCTACATCTATCTGCCCTCCATCGCCGTCAAGCTGCGCGATGGCGAGTGGAACCAGGAGCGCAAGGACTACGCCATGCAAACCATCATGGCCCAGGTCAACGAGTTCTATGACGGGTTTGATGCCGAAGTGGGCCGCTTTGTGGAATCCCCCATCGACCGCCAGAAGCGCGTCAATATCACCAACGGTTGCGTAACCCATATCGACTTTGCTGCCAGCCGCTCAGGCCTCAAACGCCCGGCTTATGGCCTCGGTGGTCCCAAGCCGGTGGTGCCCGGTTTCTTCCTCGGCGGCGCCAGCATCCATCCCGGTGGCGGCGTAACCGGCCTGCCCGGCAAGATCACCTCCGATCGCGTCAAGCACTACCTGAAAAAGAACCCCTAGCGCATTTTCGGTTCAGACGGTTATAGCGCATCCATTCTCCCGTCGCCGTGCAAGCGGAGACGGGAGAGGCAGATGACTGAATGGGAGACGGCAGATGACAGCATCTCTTAGCAGGCTCCCACCCAGAGCATAGCAGCGAGACATCTCCCGTCTCCCATTTCCACATCTCCCTGGTTTTCTCGTTCCCACCCAGAGCATGGGAGCGAGATATCCATCTTGCGTGCAACGTGCAACTCAAATTTGCCACGCTAAACTGAAACCCCACAAAAAATAACAGGAGCCAAAAATGCCACTGGATCATTATGTAACCTTGGGCCGCTCCGGCCTGCGTGTCAGCCCCCTCTGTCTCGGCGCCATGACTTTTGGCGAAGACATGGGTATCGGCTCCAGTGTCGAGGAGAGCTGCCAGGTGATGGATCGCTACCGCGAGCTGGGCGGCAACTTTATCGACACTGCCAACGCCTACAACTTCGGGCACTCCGAAAAAATCATCGGCGACCATATCGGCAGGCATCCGTCCCAGCGCCAGCAGATGGTGATCGCCACCAAGTTCTTCGGCAATATGCGCGCGGGCGATCCCAATGCCGGTGGCTCGGGTCGCAAGAATATTGTCTGGGCCTGCAACGAATCCCTGCGCCGCCTGCAAACCGACTATATCGACCTGTACTGGATGCACTGCTGGGATTTCCACACACCCATCGAAGAGACCATGCGCGCGCTGGACGATCTGGTGAGCGCGGGCAAGATTCGCCATATCGGTTTTTCCGACACCCCGGCCTGGAAAACCACCCAGGCCCAGCTGCTGGCCACTCTCCATCACTGGGAGCCACTGATCGCCTTGCAGCTCGAATATTCATTGCTCGAGCGCACCATCGAAGGAGAGTTTTTCCCCATGGTGAAGGAGTTTGGCCTGGGCATTACTCCCTGGAGTCCGTTGCGCTCGGGTCTGCTGTCAGGCAAATACCGGCGCAACGATCATGAAGGTAAAAGCGGTCGCCAGGCCCTGGGGATGAACAAAATCGATGATAAAAGTTTTGCGGTGATCGACGCCGTCATAGCCATCGCCGAAGAAGCGGGCGCCACCGCGGCTCAGGTGGCACTCAACTGGGTGTGCCAGCAGAAGGAAATTACCTCACCCATTATCGGCGCCCGCACCCTCGCCCAGCTCGATGACAACCTTCAGTGCCTGGACCTGACACTGAGCGACGAGCAGATGCAGCGATTGACCGACCTGACCCGCCCGACGCTGAGTTTCCCCAGCGACTTTATCAAATACTCGGTGGCCTTTCGCAGTGGCGGCACGGTCGTGAATGGTGAAACAGCGCAGGCCAATCGCATAGCGCTGCCGCAGGGGAAGGAGACGTATTGATTTTGTGTCTGAAGTCTGACGCTAAAGCATTAGCACATAGGTTGATGCAATAGCTGATCTGTTTTCCATGCTCAAAATTGCGCAGGGTAAAAAGCAAAAAACCCGGTGAATCCCCCCGGGTTTTTTGATTTCTTGAAAGGGAAAAGACGATTGAATCTGCCTCGGGTCTTCTTGGCTTCAGACTTCAGACGTCCAACTTCAGACCAAAGAAAATCACTCCGGCACAGTATAAAAATACCGCTCATGCAGCGTGCCATCGCCAATCTGGTAAATCTCCACCGTGGTGGTGTAAACCCCGGGCTGGCTGCGGCGGTGGTTCTTGATATAGCAGGCCACTTCGTTGCCGTTGATCAGGGTGTCTACTACTTCCATTTCGATTTCGTTGCCGAACCGTTCCCACATATCTTCGAGGGCGACATAGCCATCCAGCACAGGGCCGCCGACGTATTCAAAAGTCATGGAGTTGGGGGCAAACTCTCTGTACAGGGCGGCCAGCTCGGGGCGTTTGCCGGTATTCCACATTTCGATCTTTTTGGCCATAAATTCGCGGATGGCGTTGTTGTCTGGTCTGGACATGGTGACTTCCTATGGGTTATGGATTGTAGGTTTTGGGTTGTAGGTTATGGATTGCAGGTTGTGGTGGTAATTTCAGCGGTAAAAAGATAGTTCTCAGATTTGTCGCCACCAGGGTAGTTCCTTTCCCTTTTCTCCAAGCAGTGCCCAGGCGCTGTTGGCAGCCTTGGTTGCATTGCCTGGTGTCATGCCCAGGCCGGTCATGCACAGGGTGGTTATTTCGAGAATATATTCCCGGTTACGCTGTTCACCATGGGCAAGTCGCTTGATCGCGGCGACAGTTGCGCCCACTGCCATATCGGCGGCGGCGTCGATAGAGTCAAAGCGCAATACCCCCGCCGTTTTGCCATCGAGCAGTGTGGTGGCAACAATGGGGTAGAGCGAATCCTGCCGCGACACCTGCTCAATATAATCCACGCTGGCGGTAAACAGTCCCCAGCGCGGCTCCATGGCGGCCCGCGAGAGGGTGAGCACCGGGCCACCGGCAGCGCGGGTGGCAGGGGCAACCTTGTCGTTGAACAGATCCCTGTAGTTGGCGAGGGTTTCTTCCGCAAGGCTCTGGCCCAGCTCAGCCACTGCCTCTTCAAGAGTTTCAAAATACTTGTAAAACGTACCGCGCGAAACCCCGGCGCAGCGCACCACATCATCAATCACCGCAGCGCGGCCCCGGTCATTGGGCTCGTACACGGCAAGCGTTGCCTCCAGCAAACGCGCGCGCATGCGCCCACGCTTTTCTCGGGCAACACGCACACGAAAATCTTCACTCCCTGTGTTATTGACGATTTTTTTTCGCGCTGCTGGTTTTGGTTTGATCATGTCCATGTCTGGCAATTATCGTTTGCATCACCGGTAGGTTGGGCTGAACGCTTTTTGTGAAGCCCAACACCTGGGAATTGTTGGGCTTCCTTCGTCAACCCAACCTACGCTAGTGTACCCCGTACACGGGCAATCAGGGTTTGATATCCGCCAGCAGCATCAGGTTTGATGGCTGCCCCAGCAAACCGCGCCCATACAACTCCAGCGACAAGCGACTATTCAATGCATTGTGGCGGCTGGCAAAATTCACATCGCGCCAAAAGCGTACCAGCGGATTGCCATCGGCAAAACCCGAAGGCCCGGCAATATCCATCAGCCGTTCACAAGCGCGGCGCAACTGCTGCATGGCGTAACCGCAATCTGCCTGAATGCGCGCCTTCTCAAATCCCGTCAGCACCCGCGTGGGCGCCACCTCGTCCATATAGGATGTGGCGCGGCGGATGTGCAGCCAGGCGGAGTCGATTTCCATGGCCGCTTCGCCCAGCTGGTATACCAGCACTTCAGAGCTCGCCTGGGTCTGGTAATGCCAGCCCACCACAGATTTCGTTTTCATGTTTTCCGTCACCAGCTCCAGCAGGGCAGTGGCTGCGCCCAAAGTGGGGCTGAGCACACCGAGGGGGAAAATCGGCTCCTGGGGCACCCGCTCCTTGTCCTCAAGGCCGGGAATCGTCAGCAGCACCGCCTGGCTGGGAGTTTGCGAGCGCAGCATCATCAGCGCGTCGGGCACAAATACACCGTCGGCCACAATGGTATTACTGCCCGAGCCTTTAACCCCCAGCACATGCCAGGTGTTGTTGATAACAACCTTATCGGTATGGGTGAGGGGAATGATGGCAAAAGCGCTATCCGCCATCTGGCCGCTGGCGTCGAGCACCTTTACACCATTCATGGCCCAGTCGGCGTGCATGCAGCCCGAGCCATAACCCCACTGGCCGCTGACAATATAACCGCCCTCCACCGGGGTGGCCGTGCCGGTCAGGCTCGCCACACTGCAAAACAGCTCCTCGCCGGTTTTGAACAGAACTTGCGTGGCTTCCGGCGCCATACCCGCCGCAGAGCCGGTACAACCAGACAACAAACCAAATGCCCAGGCGCTGCCCGCGCAACCCTTGGCCAGCTCCGCCACAGTTTGCATATGGGTCAATATGTTGCAGGCAAAACCACCGGCACGGCGCGGCGCCATCATTCTCAGCAGGCCGGTTTCCCGCAGTGCCTTGAAAACCGGGTCAGGGATGCGGCCCTCACGCTCCGCCTCATCCGCATGCGCCATCAGCAGTGGCCGCAGTGAGGCGGCAATCGCCACCGGGTCAAAGGCGGGTTCGTCGGCGTTGAACTGGAAGTTGAGGTGAGTGCGCATCGTCATGGTGGTTCTCTTATTCGGGTTGTGGATGTGATGCATCCATAATGACACTCGTGTTTATTCTCAGTCAACGGGTTTGGCACTGCTGTTTCTGGTCACAGGAGGCGATAATGTCCGGCAGCCGATATCTACAGACGGAGAGCAGACTCTGTATCAAAAGAGGCGGTTTTGCTTACCGTCGCACCTGCGACCCAGCTGTCGAAAGAACGATTGCCTGCGCCCACAAATTGTGGAATATTCAGCGACTGAAAGAGTGGGCCGTTCTTGAGCCGACGGAATCAGTCGGAGTGCCGCAAATGCTTCAGTGGATTGAAGAAGGGAGATGGTGCCATGGAGCAAGTCCTGTCAAAAATACCCGTAGTCAATGCCTCTCAGGCTAGCCTGAATGGCCTGCTATTATCACGCTGCTGGCCTCAATTCAGGTTCTCTACAGAAATGTTGAAAAGGAAAGCCGGTGTTTTCATTCACTTATCAGCTGCAAACTCCTTTAGCGAAAAATCGAAAGGCCGCCTTCTAATAATTATTATGAGGCCGCAGGCCTCATTAACAGACTGTTATTTTCTCACGGAGTAAGAATGCAGAAAACGCGGATTTCGATGGCCACGATTGGTCATATGCCGATCAACTTTGAGGTCGGAAAAGTAGCGAAGTGGAAGTCGTCACTTTTCGAGGTTGTCGGGAATATTGAAAGCTATTCATTAAATATCAACTCCGATGGGGATGATTGGGAGTATACCGACAGCGCTCTTAGTCAAAGGCTTCCAGTGTCTGGAGCCGGTGAATTTATGATTGCCATCGTTAATGTTCGGCTTGAGCTCAATTGGTATACGAGAGGGCTCGACAACAACCGTGTCGTGTTCACATTCCATGAGATTCAG
>LADM01000118.1 GCA_000961645.1 Gammaproteobacteria bacterium BRH_c0
GGGATCAGTCAGATAAAGCGCAAGCGGATAGAACAATGCTTTGGCTGGATGAAAGATATCGGGCTGATGAGAAAACTGCGGCATTGCGGGCAACAAAAAGTCGCCTGGATCTTTCGATTGACGGCCGCAGCTTACAATATTGTGCGATTGAGAGGATTGCTGGCGTAAAGGGAGAAAAATGCAGGGAAGTGGGCATATCCCTTACCCGAAGCACATCCTGTGCGACCATCATGCTTGAAAAGCTTCCCTGCAACGTGTTCATCCAGAACACGAAAAGAGTGTAGCGAAGAGTTAATGAAATGCAAATTCTTTTTCTTATCGAGAGAGAATTTGGGGTTTTTCAACAGCCTGCTAGTTACAGCTTGGCAATCAATACCCTTGCCGACTTTTTTGAAGCCAGCTTTCCTGGATACAAGCTTACCCACACCAAGGGGTCTGTTTTCGTCAACTTTGTAGCCTGGTTTATTTCAATGGACAAGGGGAGCGCTGTGGAGATAGACCCCAGGAGACATATTAAAACAGCCCTCTTGTTGCGTTCCAAGTAGCCGAATCACCTCGCAAAAAAGGGAAAACTTTCTCAATATTGCGCGGTGACGCAACCCCACCCGCTGCTCAAACTGTACCCACTGCGACGCGGTAAGAGGCGAAACGCAGAGAATAGATTAGTTTCTCAGGGTACAGCATATGAAAGCAAAAAATGACTTCTCTCAAACTCATGGCGCTGCCATCGACACTACCAGGGCCGTAGTCGAGTGGGTAAGCGATATTCAGCTTGCCCAGAGATATTCCGTCTCCCGTGCCACGATTTGGCGATGGACCAATGGTGACGAACACCCTTTGCCGAAGCCTCAAAAGATCGGAAAAAACTGCACCCGTTGGCAACTCTCCAAAGTAATCGCGGCAATGGAGGGATGAACCATGCAAAGCATGAGTCGACCTTCATACATGAAACCACCTGAACCAACTTTCAAGCTGTTTTGTTCAGACCCGATGCTGTAGAGGATCAGGCCAATGGCAAGAATCAGAACGATCAAGCCGGAATTTTGGGTTGATGAAAAAATTGTGGAACTTTCCCCGTGGGCCAGGCTGCTATTCATTGGACTGTGGAACTTTTGCGATGACTATGGGCGTATGGAGTACCGCACCAAGAAAATCAAGATGCAGATATTTCCGGGGGATTCCGTGGATATTTGCGAGATTACCAAAGAGCTTATCACCAGCGGTCTGATTGATGTATACCTCTTTGAAAACAGCGAATTTTTACAAGTCGTCAATTTTCAGAAGCACCAGCGAGTTGATAAAAGAACCCCGTCGAAGATACCTGAAAACCCGCGCTACGGAAAATCCCCACGAATCCCCACGACTTCCACGGGAAAAACCCTAGGAAGGTATCAAGTAATGGATCAAGTAATGGATCAAGTAATGGATGAAGGAGAAGGGATTACTGCTGCTGACGCCGCAGTCAGCGGCGGCAACTTCAACGAAAATCAGAACAACGGACAATCAAAACCCGATCAAGAAAAATTCAGCATGTATCTAACCTGGCGTCCCGATAAAGATCAGATGGTCAACCGCTGCACGATGGCTGGGATTGAGCTGGACAAGATTTCAGGGCAGAGGCTCCAAGGTTTGATAGGAGAGTTCCGAAGCTACTGGTCAGGGGAGACAGTGGCGCTTACCGAAGCGCAGTGGCAGCACAAACTTTTCAAGGTGATACAGGATGCGCATACCAAGGGGGATTTATCTGCAAATTCACCAGCAGGAAAAACCCGTGACAGGACATTAGCGGACGATCTGAACGATAGATCATGGAGTGAGTGACTCAGTGGGCTTTTTCAATGACAGCAACGCAATTGTGCCATGAGGATAATTCAATGAAAGCTGTGCCAAAAATTCAAAAGGTTCAGCTTTGGACCCCGCTGATTTACCTGGTATGCGGACAGGTTATCAGAATTCAGCGAACACTGGCCCATGGTCCAGCTATGGAGCTGGCAGAACAGGAAGCGGCGAGGCTGGATCAGGCAGGACTGGCTGTTGAAAGTTTTGCTGTTCAAATGGCCCTTCATCGAAAAGGGTTTTCCGAGGTGGCGCCTGAAACGACCAGAAAATCATTGACCAACTGAGAGGATAAATCATGACAGCAGAACTGACCATCATTGTGAAACCAACGCCCGCAATCTGCCAGGAATGTGTTGACCAAAGCCGACACCAAAACGAAGCGGTGGGCATAGTCTGGTGCCCGCACCACATGAGTGGAGGGATCTACATTGTGGAGCAAAGCATGTGGACAGTCCGGGGACCATACCCATCAGAGGCCGACTTCAAGCGTTCAGTGCTGGCTGCTTTTACCCCCAGGGCGAAACAGGGAATCCAGTGACTGGCAGACAACACCAAAAACCAATTTCACACCATGAGAAAATGCAAAATGAATGCAAACGATGAAACTGTATTGTGGGAACCGGTAATCCGTTTCAAGCGCGGCGGAGTGCTCCGACTCGAGAATCCACTGCCTTTTGCCGAAGCGCAAGCCGTTGCAGATGAGGAGGCGACCCATATGGAAGCACAAGGTTGGGCCGTCTCCAGTGTTTCAGCGGTGCGAGTGACAGACCAGTAAAAAGCACCTTCACATGCTCGCAAAATATCAGCTACAATTTTCACAGCCACGAATTCTGGCACCTTTGAGGAACCGTTCAATTGCTACGCGCTTGCGGTGCTTCTTCACAGGTGGACGCCAGAATGTCGAGGAGGCCATCAAAGGCTTCTGGAAGGTTGAAACTGTCCGCCACGTTGCGGGCTTTCTTCAATGTTTCCGGGAGCCTTTTTTTGCGCCCGGATTTTGTCAGGAGGTCGATTTATGACCGACTCAAGCAATACCTGGGTGACGCGTGAACTTACCCTTCAACGCGAATCAAAAAGTGGTGACAGATTCCCGGCTACCGTAGCGACTGAAACCCCTGTGCGCCGACGCTTCGGGTATGAAGTGCTGGATATGAAACGCCTGGATTTGACCCGCGCCCCTTTCCCCCTCATCGAGTCCCACGACACCAGCAAGTTGAATGTTGGCTTGTTCGAAGATGTCCACGTCAACGGGCAAAGGCTGAAGGGAATGATCCGCCTGGGGAAATCAGCCCGCGCCCAAGAGCTTGCCGAAGATATCCGCGAGGGCATTGTTCGCAATGTCTCAGTGGGCTATGAGGCATTTGATCCAATTGAGGATGGCGAAATCGACGGGATCCCCGTCTACCGGTTCGCCGCCCGCATTCATGAAATCAGCCTGGTATCGGCGCCAGCCGACACCAATTCAGGCATCAATAGATCGAGGAATCCAATCATGGAAAATACCGAGCACCAGACCCGTTCAGAGCGCCGTCGCGTTCACGAAGATTCGGGAGATGAAAAAAACCGCGCTGTCGCGATTTCCCAGGCCGCCAGGAGGTTTGGCCTTCAAGACTTAGGATTCCGCGCCATTGAGGAAGGGTGGAGTGTTGCAGACTTCCAAGCCAAAGCGGTGGTCGAGGTAGAACGCCGGAATGCTCACGGCGTTACCCACCATTTCGACCCTGTGGGTGGTACGGGGCGAATTGACAGGCATTTTTCCGAAGCGCTTCAGAAGTACAGCCTTATCAAGCTATTGAGGGGCTTGGCAGATCCCAAGGCTTTGGCGGGCGCTGGGCTTGAACTGGAAATTTCCCAGGAGCTACAGCGCCAAATGGGGCGACAGGCGAAGGGTATCGTGATCCCTTCTGAGATCCTGGCACAGCGTACATTGACCGCAGGCAGTGCATCAGGTGGTGCAATGACCCCTGAAACCTACATGGGAAGCGCCTTCATCGACGTTCTGCGGCCCAAGACTTCCGTGCTGTCACTTGGAGCACTTGTGCTTCAATCACTGGAGGGTACGGTGGTGATCCCCAGGAAAATAGCGAGCGGTACTGGCTACTGGATCAACTCTGATCACACTGACAGCATTCCTCCGGGTGATCCGACCCTTGACCAAGTATCACTGTCACCGAAGACGGCAGGGGCCGCGACAATCATTTCCCACAGGATGCTGGTGCAGGGTTCAAGGGATGTTGAAGAGATGGTGAGAAGTGACCTCCTGGGTTTGCTGGCCCAAGTTATCGACCAGGCTGCAATCGCGGGGACCGGCGCCAGCAATCAGCCACTGGGTATAACCGGCACCACCGGGATTGATACCGACACTTACACCAACGGCGGGCTTCCGGACTTCGCCAAGATTGTAGGCATGGAGTCGGCAATTGCAGCTGCAAACGCGGATGGTGACAAGCTGGCCTACCTGACAACCCCATCGATGTACGGCAGCTTGAAGATAACTCCCCGGCAGTCCAGTGGCGTGGAAGGTAACTTCATCATCCAGGAAGGCAAGATGAATGATCTGCCAGCCAGCAAGTCCAGCAATGTGCCGGATGGTGCAATCATTCTGGGCGACTGGTCTCAACTGGTGATAGGCATGTGGGGCGGTCTGGAGCTTGACCTTGACCCTTACACACACTTCCTGAAAGGATCCATTCAGGTTCGAGTGTTGGCGGATATCGATGTGGGCGTCCGGCACCCCGAAGCATTCAGCTTGCTGACGGAAGCCGAAGCCTGATGAACCAAGGTGACCCTTTATGCAGAGGGTCACCACGGAGGCGGTCAGCGACCTCACGCGCTAGCTGCGGTGTACCTCTCCGGTGCCTTGGGTGGCGGGATCCAGGGTGCTCACGGTGCAACCTATATCGCATTTATCCACAGAGGCCATCTTGGCCGCTATGAAACCCTTTCCAACTACAGGCGACGCTACTCCAGCGAATAATCACCGCAAGGGCTGTGCCCTTTGTGGGTGGCGCCTGTCGTTGCTCTGAGCGCAATCCAGGGGCTTCGACAAGGGGCATGGCTGGCGGCGCGGGCTGCCGAGCAAAAAAGGTACTTCCCAGGGCTTTGCCGGGCGGGTAATTCGCACCCCGGTTTTCGCCTAGCTATCGGCTTGAAAAATTCGACTTCGCTTCGCTTTTAGATCCTTATATTTCTTTAAGCCATTGTTTATAAATAAATTTATTGAATCGTCGCCAATATCTATTGCGAAATGGAACTGGAAAGAATGAATTTATCTTAGAATACGATTGGGTTTGAAGTTGGCTTTTGACAGAGTAGGCCTGATAACACAATTGAATCTATAAGGACTTGATATTATGAACGGACCCCCTGACACCTTGTACCATTATTGTTCCAGCCACAGCTTCTTATCCATAGTGGAGAACGCATCAATATGGATGTCTTCATTGGGATTATCCAATGACGCCCTTGAAGGAAAAATTGTAGCTGAAAATATTAGGGGGTTACTCGAGAGGGATAAAATTCACAAGGATGCATCTTATGTGATCTTGAAAGCTTTAAGTGCGCTGGAAGAAGCATCTGATGGGCTTGGATTTTGCCTATCGGAAGAATCAGACTTACTCAGCCAGTGGCGGGGCTATGCAGACGATGGGTATGGATTTTCTATTGGCTTATCTACGAAGTCGCTTAAAGAAGCAGCTGAGGCTATCAGAGACTCGGGGAAAGATACTTTCAGAATTGAAAAGGTCATCTATGCCCCAGAGCAGCAGGAAAATGCTTTGGAACCTGTTTATCAAGAAATAATTGCCATGTACAAGCAGGGGAAACTAAAAATGCCACCTGCTTCGCCAGGGCTGCTAGGGCCTACTCAGAATGATCTTCAGTCAATTCAGAAAGAATATGCAAACAACGTAGGCTCCCTAGTAGACATAATCTTTTCTTTGTCTTCAGTGCTATTTTTATTAAAAAAAGCAGCATTTTCTGAGGAGCATGAGTGGAGATTAATAACGCCCATATTTATAAATTTAAAAATGCATGGGAAAGAGCACTGGCAGAAATACCGTGTTCTCCGAGACCGGATTGTGCCTTATCGAGTAATTTCCTTGAAGGGCTTATCTTCGATTCCGATAACAGATGTGATAATTGGTCCAAAAAATCTGACAGAGACCAATTACATTGAAGACTTTTTGCATCGAAACGGCTTTCCTGACGTTAGGGTTCAGCGGTCCACAGCAAGTTATAGGTAAGGGCTACTGAATGTCAGGGTGACTACAGGGATACTGGTTGCATATCGTCATTTTGCTTAGCATAAGGGTGTCATTGATGGTTCGACAGCCCCTGTATCCCTGAGCTCGACTTTTGAAATATACCCAGAAACAACAAACCCGGCACAAGGCCGGGTTTGTTGTGTTAAAAATCAGGGATTTTCATTTTGGCGGGTTTTATGGTGGTAATACACAAAACTCAGCCTTAAGTCCTTGATTTATAACGCCTATTGGCGGAGGGACAGGGATTCGAACCCTGGATGCCTTTCGACACGCCGGTTTTCAAGACCGGTGCTTTCAACCGCTCAGCCA
>LADM01000007.1 GCA_000961645.1 Gammaproteobacteria bacterium BRH_c0
CGTCGCGTTGAACGCCCGCGACGAGCTGGAGAACTATCCCACGGGCGCGGTGGTGGAGGTGAAGGGTTCGGCCGATGTGCGCGCGGCTGACAAGAACATCGCCGCGCTGGCAAGCGATGGCCTGTACCGCGCCGATCATCACCTGGCCATCGAACAGGGCCGGGCCAAACCCGGCCGCGACCCGCAGGAAGTAGTTACGGCCCACGTCCGCCGGCTGGAAGCCTTACGGCGGGCCGGCATCGTGGAGCGGGTGGCCGAGGGGCTATGGAAGGTGCCGGACGACCTGGCAGAGCGTGGCCGCCAGTACGATGTGCAACGCCTGGGCGGCGTGGCGGTGGAACTGAAATCGCATCTGCCGATTGAGCAGCAGGCCCGCGTGATCGGCGCAACCTGGCTGGACCAGCAGTTGATCGGCGGCAATGCACTGGGCGACCAAGGCTTCGGCAGTGAGGTCAAGGACATGCTGCAGAAGCGCGCCGACTTCCTGACCGAACAGGGATTGGCCGAGAGGCGTGGCCCGCGCGTGATCCTGGCCCGCAACCTGCTGACAACACTACGCAGGCGCGAACTGGCGAAAACCGCACAGGATATCGCTGCCGAGACCGGCCTGGGGCATCGGCCCGTGGTAGACGGGCAGCGCGTAACCGGCATCTATCGACGCAACATCATGCTCGCCAGTGGGCGCTATGCCATGCTCGATGACGGCAAGGGGTTCAGCTTGGTGCCGTGGAAGCCGGTGATCGAGCAACGGCTGGGGCAGCAGCTTGCCGCCACGGTGCGTGGCGGCGGAGTGTCTTGGCATATTGGACGACCTAGAGGTCAGACGATCGCTTGACCATCCATGTCTGGCAACCAAGTGGAAAGCGCCGCACTTAGCGGCCTTCTTCTCCACCGACGCTTCCCATGCGCAGCGCATTGGCGACGAGTTCGAACGCTGGTCAGGATTATCGTCGGCTTGGGTAGTACAGGTGATAGCCCGAAAACGGCGGGCACCAGTCTTCAAGTACACGTATGGGGAGCCGCAGGCTAATGGCACTCGCCTTGTGCGCGCTCGACTGACCGAAGACAGTCTGGAGGATGTGCGCGTTCTTTTCAGCTCAACCCTGAAGTCGAGTAATGGCAACAATAGAGGACGTCTAGCCTTTCTTCATAATGGCACCCTCGTTCTGACAGTTGGCGATGGCAGTGTGTGCAGGGAGGAAGCTCCCTCGCAAACCATCTGGGCAAAGAGATTCGCCTCGACCGAGGCGGACAAGTACCGGACGACAATCCTTTCCTTCGGCACCCAGGCGCGGCCCCTGAGATTTACAGCCTTGGACACAGGAACGCCCAAGGTATTGCCGTTGATCCGGCAACGGGTGAACTGCTGATTACGGAACACGGTCCGCGTGGCGGTGATGAAATCAACATCGTCGAAGCGGGGCGGAACTATGGATGGCCTTGGGTGACTGGGGGCATCGACTATTCTTTCGCGCGTGTCACGCCGTTCCGACGGCTGGACGGATATACCTCGCCGGTGCTCGAATGGACGCCGTCGATCGCACCGGCGGGCCTGGCAATCTATGACGGAGAACGCTTTCCTGATTGGCAAGGAGACCTGCTGGTGCCGGCTCTCAAAGAACGTGCGGTTCGCAGAGTGCTCCGCAAGGCCGGACAGATGGTCGGCCAGGAACTCTTGCTAGCCGATTTGGGTGAGCGCATGCGTGATGTCAAAGTGGCACCGAATGGCGCAATTTACATTCTCACGGATGGAACCGACGCAAAGCTGTTGCGACTCGTTCCGGTTACTCGCGTCGGCACTAACCGGCTGCGGTCAATCGGAAACGCCATTGAAGCCAGTAATCCAGAAGCGGTTGGGCCAGCAGATCACCGTGACGGTGGGGTATTACGGAAGATGGAGGGGTAGTTCCGGGTCGAAAAAAATACTACCTTGGCTCCCTCTATCTACAATCGCTCCAGAATCTGTGGCCCTGGCCCATTCTCCCCTAGGATATCGCCAGGATTACGCAATGGACAATCTTTCAGAGAAAGACATCCACAGCCAATACAGCTATCAAGCTCGTCGCGCAAACGTTCTAGTTTCTTAATCCGGTCATTAAGCCCAGCTCTCCATTGAGTAGAGATTTTTTTCCACTGCGCCGCGGTTAATTTGGCACCTGCTTGAATGCTGCTAAGTGTCTCACCTATTTCCTCCAACGACATACCGGTACGTTGAGCTACCCGGATAATCGCGACGTAGCGCAATACGATTGCGGGATATTGGCGGTGATTACCAATACTACGAGTAGCGGTAATCAGTCCTTTCGACTCGTAGAAGTGAACAGTGGAGACAGGTACCCCGCTGCGCTTGGCTACTTCACCAACGGTCAGTAATCGGGAGGAGTCAATTGGTTTTTCTTTCGTCATAGCCATAATCTAAAGCTAACCTTAGATTTGACTATAGCACATTGCGCAATTTTGACAGCCCTGTCTCCCCACCATACCGCTCTGAGCCGCAACGGCAAAGCGACCCACCAGGCTCCAGTGGTGTGGATTGTCACTGCTACCAGAGCAGAACTCTATTTACCATGCCGTATTAGAGCTAGGCCCATGTGTAACTTGCCTACAAGATGCTTGGTCTGGACGTTGAATGTAGTCTTGGGCAGTGCTCCACGGCCCCTGGCCATGGCCGGCCTCTACCGGCGCAGCAGTCGCCCGAAAAATCAGCGGGCCACCCAGCGCGTGAAACTGCCTCGTAGGTCGAGTCCATGAGGTGCTGTTTCGATCTCTTATGCCGTCCTGTCATCCGAGAGTAGTCGTAGCAACTGAAGACTTTTTCTGCTGCCCTGACAAAGGGACTGACGAATCCCAGTCTTTGTGTGCTGGCAGGCTTGACCTCAACCTAACTTGAGGCTTTATGATCCGCTCCACCCCTTGGCATGTGCGTCAAGGCTCGGTGCACCAGCATTGCTGTTCTCTCGCGAAGATCGTCTCGCCAATCACTCTCCGGTAGCGATCCTATGTGCAGGCGCACTATGGCCTAAAGCTCATACGTCATCAATTTCGCTTGGAGAACAGAAAATGAGTGACCCATCACCGAGCAGTCCTCCTGCTCAAAAGCCATCATCGTGGAAGACGATCTTGATTGCCATCGTCGTCATCGCATTGATCGGAGGAGGACTGTGGTACTGGCGGATGCACAAGCTCAGTGATGCCGGTGGCTGGGCAGGTAGTGGGCCGTTGGATGTCGTAGCGATGACCGTTGAATCCGCGGATGCACCTGTCGGCCTAGAAGCACTGGGAGAGGTGCGCGCCGTGCGTCAGGTCACTTTGTCAACAGAAGTGGCAGGTCGAGTCTCCGCCATTGCATTCGAGCCGGGGCAGCGCATTGAGGCTGGCACAGTACTGGTGCAGCTTGATGATGCTCCAGAGCAGGCCGACCTCATCGCGGCCCGGGCGGCGGCGACTTTCGCTCAACACCAATACACACGGGCAAGCGAACTGGCGGCCAGGGACGCGACATCCCGCGAAGTTCTCCAGCAGCGTCAGGCCGAACGTGACCAGACGGCTGCGCAGGTTCAGCAACTTGAGGCTCGCATCCGCCATAAACGCATCCGCGCACCGTTCGATGGTGAACTGGGCTTGCGCCGCATTGATCTAGGCCAATACGTCAACGCTGGAGATGAGGCCGTCACACTAACCGATCTTGACCAACTCTACATCAATTTCGATGTACCGCAGCAGGAACTGGCCAGGGTCAGGGTCGGCCAACCCATACAGGTACGCGGCGACATCGTGGGGAGTGAGCCGACCCAAGCCACTATCAGCGCGATCGAACCGCAGGTTAACCGCAATACTCGCAATGTCACCATCCAGGCCGAGGTGGACAACACCGAACGGGCCTTGCGGCCCGGAATGTATGTCACCGTGACCGTCGTGTTGCCAGCCGAGTCGAATGCCCTGGTCCTACCTGCGTCGGCAGTGATGACATCGCCTTCCGGCGATATGGTGGTCGTGGTACGTGACCTGTCCGATCAAAACATCGGCATCGGCGATATCGTGCCGGTGGTGGTGAGCCGTCGGATCGGCGATCAGGTGGTGATTGAACGCGGCCTTGAGGCGGGTAATGTAGTGCTTACAGAAGGCCAATTGCGCGTGCGTCCCGGCACTGAGTTACGAGTGGTCAACAACTCTGCGGCACCAGCGGGCGGGGGTGAGTGATGCGCTTTACCGATTTGTTCATCAAGCGGCCGATCCTGTCGGTGACGCTGAGCATTTTGATCCTGCTGACGGGTCTGGCGTCGCTGCTCTCTTTGCCGATGCGCCAGTATCCGGCGATGGAAAGCGCAACCATTGTTGTCAGTACCAGCTTCCCCGGCGCTTCTCAGGAAGTGATGCAGGGTTTTATCACTTCGCCGATTGCCCAGGCTATTGCCACGGCCAGCGGCATTGAATATCTCACGTCCACTTCAACCCTTGGGCATAGCGAAATCCTGGCGAAGCTGGTGCTCAACGCGGATTCGGATCGAGCGCTGACCGAAATCATGGCCAGGGTGCAGCAGGTGAGGTACCGCATACCCGAAGGAGCGTCTGATCCGGAAATCAACAAGATCACTGATGGTGTGGCAGCGGTTCAGTATGTCCAATTCGCCAGTGAGCAGCACAGCATTCAGGAAATCACCGACTACGTTGCCCGCGTGGTGCAGCCTCTGATCACCTCGGTACCTGGTGTGGCAACGGCAGACATCAACGGTGGCCAGACCTACGCCATGCGGTTGTGGGTCGATCCCATCAAAATGGCGGCTCGGGATGTCACCGCCAGCGATCTCTCTGCCGCTCTGCGCGCCAACAATGTGCAAGCCGCGCCCGGCACACTGCGTGGCAGTGATACGCTGGTGCCGATCACGGCGGCAACCGATCTCAGGAGCGTGCAGGATTTCCGCGACATGGTGGTCAAGCGTGCCGACAACAGTGTGGTACGTGTGAGAGACATCGCCACCGTGGAACTGGGCGGGCAAAACACTGACACATCCTTCTTCGGCAGTGGCAGGCGTGTCGTTTCAATGGCGGTTACGCCGACACCGGACGGCAATCCGCTGGAAATAGTCGAAGGTATAAATGCCCTGCTGCCTCAGTTGCAAAGCTCCGCGCCGCCAGGCCTGGAAATCACCAGCATTTTTGATACCGCCCGCTTCGTCAATGCCGCCATAGGCGAGGTAATGAAAACCCTGCTTGAAGCTGTGCTGATCGTCATCGTCGTGGTCTTTCTCTTCCTCGGCACCTTGCGCGCAGTGATCATCCCCCTTGTCACCATTCCGCTGTCGCTGGTGGGGGCCGCCGTATTGATGTCCATGTTCGGCTTTTCGATCAACCTGTTGACCCTGCTGGCCATGGTGCTGGCGATAGGCCTGGTGGTCGACGACGCCATCGTCGTTGTCGAGAACATTCATCGCCATATCGAGGAGGGGCTCTCCCCAGTCAAGGCTGCCATCATCGGCACACGGGAGATCGTATGGCCGGTGATCGGCATGACGGTCACGCTGGCGGCGGTCTATGCCCCTATCGGCATGATGGGCGGTGTAACGGGTGCGCTGTTCAAGGAGTTCGCCTTCACTCTGGCTTGCTCTGTGATCGTCTCCGGCGTGGTGGCACTGACCCTGTCGCCGATGATGAGCAGTTACATGCTCAACGCCAAGATGTCGGAGGGGCGACTGGTGCGGGGGATCGAGCGCACCATGCATGGTCTGGCGAGGCGCTATGGCCGACTGCTCGATTATGTACTGCACGCTCGTGCCGCGGTATTGCTTGTGTGCGTGACGGTGTTGGCGGGCATCGTGGTGCTGTTCACGGGAGTGCAGCGTGAACTGGCTCCCGGAGAAGATCAGGGCTACGTTTTTGTCCAGACCAGGGCGCCGCAATATGCCAATTTGGACTATACGGAACGCTCGACGTTGGCGGTTGAAGAACAGTTCCGCCAGTTGCCCGATTATCAGTCCAGTTTTTTCCGCAACGGCTCTGACGGCCAGAACAATGGCTTTGGTGGTGTCGTGCTCACCCCCTGGGATCAGCGCGAGATGACCGCCAACCAAGTCGAAGCCACACTCAATGGCCAGACCGCCAGCATCACTGGAGCCTTCGCCACGGCTTTCCAGCCTGCGCCGCTACCGGCGGGAAGTGGCGGTCTGCCGGTACAGATGATACTGAGATCGTCCGCCGATTTTTCTGAACTCTATGACGCCATGGAGATCATCAAAGGCGCCGCCTGGAGCAGTGGTCTGTTTGCCTTTGTCGACAGCGATCTGGCCTTCGACAGCCCGCGGGCGCACCTCACCATCAACGCCGCAAAGGCCGGTGAGATGGGCGTCACCATGAACGAGGTAGCGGAAACGCTGGCGGTATTGGTGGGTGAAAACTACATCAACCGCTTCAACTGGTTCGATCGCTCCTATGACGTGATTGCTCAAGTGCCGCAGGACAAGCGCAGGGCACCGGACGACCTGACCGGCTATTACGTGCGTACCCAATCCGGCCAGATGGTGCCTTTGTCCACCGTGGTCGATGTGCAGGTACAACCACAGGCCAACCGCCTGCCACAGTTCAACCAGATGAACGCGGTCACCCTCTCCGGTGTGTTGCTGCCAGGCGTCACCATGGGACAGGCGGTGGAGTTTCTTCGGTCTCAGCCGCTGCCGCCCGGCGCACAGATCGACTGGCTTTCCGACAGCCGCCAGTTCGTTCAGGAAGGCAACCGGCTGATTGTCTCGTTCGGCTTCGCGCTGATCGTGATTTTCCTGGTGCTGGCCGCCCAGTATGAAAGCTTTCGCGATCCGCTGGTGATCTTGGTGACCGTGCCTTTGGCTATTTGTGGTGCGCTGCTGCCGCTGTGGCTGGGCTATGCCACCATGAACATCTACACCCAGATTGGCTTGGTGACGTTGATTGGCCTGATATCCAAGCACGGCATTCTGATGGTTTCTTTCGCCAACGATATTCAGAAGCACGAAGGGCTGAACCCGGTGGATGCCATGCACAAGACCGCGATGATTCGTATGCGGCCAGTGCTGATGACCACAGCAGCAATGGTTTCCGGCCTGATTCCTTTGATGTTTGCCAGCGGAGCCGGTGCCGCCAGTCGTTACTCCATCGGTGTGGTAGTGGCGACGGGCCTGCTGATCGGTACGTTGTTCACCCTGTTCGTGTTGCCCACCATCTATACCTTACTGGCCCGCGATCATCGTGCGGCCGCAGCATCCGAACGCGAACGTGAATTGGCCGAGGAGGTTTCGAGCCATGCGTAACAGACTCTTTTCCTTCGGCGTCAAACCAGGCTTGAGCATGCTCACGGCGCTGCTGCTGGCGGGTTGTTCACTCGCCCCTTCCTACCATCGACCGGAGGCCCCTGTCCCGGCGCAGTGGATCGACGGTGCCGAAACTTCGTCAGAAGAAGGGATCAACACTGCGTCCGCTACCACGCTCGACTGGCAGACCTTCGTTGCCGACGAGACGCTGCGTCGATTGATCGAGCTGGCCTTGTCCAACAATCGAGAACTACGCCAGACTCTGCTCAACGTCGAGGCAGCGCGTGCGCAGTACCGTGTACAGCGTGCCGACCGCCTTCCGGGTATCCAGGCCGAGGGCGCCGGCACGCGCCAGCGCGTACCAGACGACCTGCGTGCACCGGACATGCCCGCTGTGCAAAGCAGCTACCAAGCAGGCGTGGGGCTTGCATCGTTCGAGCTGGATTTGTTCGGGCGCGTGCGCAATCTCTCCGAAGCTGCTCTACAAGAATACCTAGCGACCGAGGAAGCCGCGCGCAGTGCGCAAATCAGCCTGGTGGCCGACATCATCCAGACCTACCTGGCCCGCGACGGCGCACAGCAGCGCTATTTGCTGGCAACCCATACGCTGGAAACGCGCAACGCTTCACTTGAGTTGATCGGCCAACGCCGGGAATTTGGCGCAGCCTCTGCACTGGATTATCAGGAAGCCTTGGGGCTAACCCAGCAGGCGCGGGTGGAGTTGGAGCGCATTGATCGCGAGCTGCGACAAATCAGCAACGCGCTCGCGCTGCTGGTCGGCGTCGCTGACATACGCCTGCATCTGCCAAGCTTGCCCAGTACCGGCACACTACTGGTGCAAGACCTCGCGCCGGGTACGCCGTCGGAACTGCTTGCCCTGCGACCAGACATCCGTGCCGCCGAACATCGGCTACGCGGGCGCAACGCCAGCATTGGCGCAGCGCGTGCTGCATTCTTCCCGCGCGTGTCACTGACCGGGCTGTTTGGTAGCGCTAGCGCGGAGCTATCAGACCTGTTCGAGTCCGGCCAGCGAACGTGGTCTTTCACGCCGCAGATCACGCTACCAATCTTCGACGGCGGGCGTAACCACGCGAACCTCGACTTGGCGCAGATACGCATGGATATAGCCGTAGCCGCTTACGAGCAAGCCATCCAGACGGCGTTTCGTGAGGTATCCGATGCTCTTGCAGCCACGGATACCCTGCGTCGCGAGGTAGAAGCTCAAAGACTTCAAGCGCAGTCCAGTTCGGCACGGCTTCAGTTGTCACAAGCGCGTTATCAAAGTGGTGCCGATGACCACCTGCGCTACCTGGACGCCCAGCGTGACGACTTCGTCAGCCAAATGGCCTTGGTTCAGATTGAAACGCAGCGACAGATCGCCCTGGCGACGCTGTTTCGCACCTTGGGCGGAGGCTGGCTTGGCCAAGCTCCCCCACAAGTCAGTTTAAGCACCGTGGCAGACAGGTGACCATAGGCGGCGGCGCGCCTATGAGGGCGCCTCCTCCTCCCGCCACACCACGATTCACAACTCCACCGCAAGGACCTACCCATGGAACATACCCTACCCCCATTACCTTACGCCATTGATGCTCTGGCTCCTCATTACAGTCAGGAAACCCTGGAGTACCACCACGGCAAGCATCACAACGCCTATGTTGTGAACTTGAACAACCTGCAAAAAGGAACCGACTTTGAAAGTATGACGCTCGAAGAGATCGTCAAGAAATCGAATGGTGGTATTTACAACAATGCCGCGCAAATCTGGAATCACACCTTTTTCTGGAGCTGCATGGCGCCCAATGGCGGGGGTGAGCCCACGGGTCCGTTGGCCGACATGATCAACAAGAAATGGGGCAGCTATGCCGCATTCAAGGATGCCTTCGTTAATAGCGCGGTTAGCAACTTCGGCTCGGGATGGACGTGGCTCGTGAAGAAGCCCGATGGCACTGTCGACATCGTCAACACCGGCGCGGCTGGTACCCCGCTGACTACCGATGACGAGGCTTTGCTGACGGTGGACGTATGGGAACACGCCTATTACATCGACTACCGAAACCAGCGGCCCAAGTTCGTTGAGAATTTCTTCGATGCTTTGGTGAACTGGAAGTTCGCCGAATCCAATTTTGCGTGAAGTCTCCCGGTGAATAGGCGTTGTCGTCTCTCAAGGCCGACCACTCTGCTGATTAACTTGGCACACCTTTGCTATGACGGTCAACAAGCGGAGGATCTCGATGCCTGTTCTGTGTGTCGGTCGGCAGGTCGGCGGCCTACGTCGCCAGATGCAAAGATCATAAGGAGGTGAACCCTGGAGCTTCGTCATCTCCGTTGCTTCCTGGCCGTAGCCGAAGAACTCCACTTCGCCCGCGCTGCCGAGCGGCTGCATATCGAGCAGTCGCCGTTGTCGCGCACCATCAAGGAACTGGAAGAGGAGCTGGGCGAGCAACTGTTCGTTCGTACCAGCCGCAGTACGCGATTGACCCGCGCAGGCAAGCTGTTTCTAGAGCATGTGCCGCGCGTGTTCATCGCCTTGCAGCAAGCACGGGACAGCGTTAAGGCGGCGGCAAACGGTTTTCATGGCCAGTTGCGTATCGCGCTGTCCGATGGCATCACACCCTCGCGCCTGCCGACCTTGCTGGCACTTTGCCGGCAGGAAGAGCCGGAAGTTGAACTCAGATTCTTCGAGGTGCCACTGTCGCAGCAGATCAAGGGGCTGCATGACGATCTGTACGATGTGGGATTCGCCCAGTCGGACGAGGTCGGCGACGGTATTGCGACCGAAGCAGCCTGGAGCGATCCGCTGATGGTCGCGGTTCCCGCACGACATCCCTTACTCAAGCACAAACGTATTCCGCTGGACGAAGTCCTGCGCTATCCACTGGTGCTGTGCGATCCACAAGTCTGCGAAGGCCATGCGCGTCAGGTGGAGCGTGTGTTGCGGCGAGCGGAGCAGGAACCCATGATCGCCGAGCGCGTAGCCTCCTGCGACCTGATGATGGCGCTGGTGTCGGCGGGTTTCGCCCTCGGCCTGGCTGGCGCGCTGCACATCGTTTCCAGCCGCGAATCCGGTGTGGTGGCGAGGCCGTTGGCGGGACGTTCGCCGATGCTGACGACGTACCTGCTGCGCCGGGAAGCGGAGGCTTCGGAGGAGCTGGCTCGTTTCATCGAACGGGTACAGGCCATCGAATCTCCCGAAGGCACGAGATCCATGCCGCTGTCCTAATCTGACCAGGAGGAAATCGAGCCATGAAACAACTCATCCCGTTGCTGCTGGTTGCGACGCTGGCCAGTTGCGGCCAATCGGAGGCTCCCGTGCAGGAGACATCCAGCCAGGCCGATGTGCCGACGGTGGAGGAACTGGCCGCCGATCCGGAGCGCTTAAGGGAGCTGCGCCAGCAATGCAAGACGGATCGCGCCCGACTGGGCGATGTGTTGTGCAACCGCGTGGCCGAGGCGACAAACCGGCGCTTCTTTGGTGACGGCAATGTGCCCTATACGCCGCCGGAAACGCCACCGTCGTTCTGATTCGTCGGCCATTCGCAACAAATTCCGCTTTTCTTTGCCGACACGCCGCAGCGCGCCCGCGCTGGCGGCGTTTTTATCGTGTTCGTCCCTACCTGAAACGATGCTTTCTGCATCACCTTGGTTCCGATAACGGTCTTTGACCGGCACTGGCCCGGCACTGATCCTCGCCCATAAGGCACGCACGTGTGCCGCCTTTTTAACGGGGAATCAGCGCAGGAGAAAGCGGAGGCCAGGTCATGCAAGGGACGAACGTGCTGTTCGGGCAGATCGCCGTCGTATTCTGCATCGTGATCGCCGGTGTGTGGAGCGCCACACAATGGACAGCCGCCGCCCTAGGCTATCAGCTACGCCTTGGCTCGCCCTGGTTCGACTTCTTTGGCACGCCGGTCTATCACCCCTGGAAACTGTTCGAGTGGTGGTTCTTCTTCGGCGCCTATGCGCCGGAGGTCTTCGACATCGGCGGCGCCATCGCGGGCGGCAGCGGCCTTATCGCCGTGGTGGTCGCCATCGGTATGTCCATCTGGCGCTCACGCCAGGCGCGCAGGGTCACGACCTACGGTTCTGCCCGCTGGGCCGATACCGGTGACATCCACAAGGCCGGACTGACCCAGCCCGTCGGTGTCTTTCTCGGCCAGCATGAGCGGCAGTACCTGCGCCACGAAGGCCCGGAGCACGTCCTGGCCTTCGCGCCCACGCGCTCGGGCAAGGGGGTCGGCCTGGTGGTGCCCACCTTGTTGAGCTGGCCCGCATCGGCCGTCATCCACGACATCAAGGGCGAGAACTGGCAGATCACCGCCGGCTGGCGCTCGCGGTTCAGCCACTGCCTGCTGTTCAACCCGACCGATGCGCAGTCGGCTGGCTACAACCCGCTGCTGGAAGTGCGGCGCGGCGCGCATGAAGTACGCGACGTGCAGAACATCGCGGACATTCTGGTCGATCCCGAAGGCGCGCTGGAACGGCGCAATCACTGGGAGAAGACCAGCCATGCACTGCTGGTCGGCGCCATCCTGCATGTGCTCTACGCCGGCGAGGACAAGACGCTGCGCGGCGTCGCCAACTTCCTGTCCGACCCGGCGTGCCCGTTCGAGCTGACCCTACATAGGATGATGACGACGCGGCACCTGGGCGATGCGCCGCATCCGGTGGTGGCATCCGCCGCGCGTGAGGTCCTCAATAAGGCGGACAACGAGCGCTCCGGCGTGTTGAGCACGGCCATGTCGTTCCTGGGCCTGTACCGCGACCCCACGGTGGCCGAAGTGACATCGCGCTGCGACTGGCGCATCGCCGATCTGATCGCGGCCGAGCATCCGGTGTCCCTATACCTGGTGGTGCCGCCTTCGGACATCAGCCGCACCAAGCCGCTGATCCGGCTGATCCTCAACCAGATCGGGCGACGGCTCACGGAATCGCTCGACGGCTCCGACGGCATCGAGCGCCGCCACAAGCTGTTGTTGATGCTCGACGAGTTTCCGGCGCTGGGCCGGCTCGACTTCTTCGAAACGGCTTTGGCTTTCATGGCCGGCTACGGCATCCGCAGCTTTCTGATCGCGCAGTCGCTCAACCAGATCGACAAAGCTTACGGCCAGAACCATTCGATTCTGGACAACTGCCATGTGCGGGTGACGTTCGCCACCAACGACGAACGCACCGCCAAGCGCATCTCCGAGACGCTGGGCACGGCCACCGAACTGCGCGCGCAGCGCAACTACGCCGGCCATCGGCTCGCGCCCTGG
>LADM01000075.1 GCA_000961645.1 Gammaproteobacteria bacterium BRH_c0
TTACCCACGAACAGTAGACACCTTCTATAGTTAGAAAACCTAGAGTGAACTGCTCACCCTGGCCCATTCAGTGGTTACCTGGCGGTGGCCTGCTATTATTTATCCACATGGCGGACTATTGAGGAGCGATATCATGACCAAACACAACGTATGCGATGAAAGCGATATCCCGGTAGGTGACAAGAAACCTTTCAAGCTAGGGGATACCAAATTGGTTGTGTATCACCTGCAAGACGGCTTTTACGCCACTCAACACTCCTGCACCCACCTTTTCGCGCCTCTTGGCAAGGGCAAGATTGTCGAGGATTGTCAGATCCAGTGCCCTTTTCACCGGGCGCGCTTTGATATCCGTAGCGGCGATGTGGTGGAATGGGCCAATTTCCCTCCCGGCGTTCAGTTGCTCAACGGCTTGCGTGGCGAGAAATCATTGAAAACCTATCCCGTCAGTGTGGAAAACGGCAAGGTGATGGTGGAGCTTTGAGCGCTATTTTCCTGCGCACCTGAATAAACAGCCTATACACCTGCTCTTCTCTGATCGCCTGCGGGTGATGGGCAAGCCTGTGGCATTTGCTCCCCTTTACGCTAAATACCCTCTTTGGTGCGCTGGTGGCTATCAAGAGCACCATATTTGTGCGGCACGCCGGGCGGCGTGTGTGCGATGCTGTGGCTTTACGGCGACCGGAAGCATAACTGATTGAAATGAGTGGAGTTATCTGGGCGACTTTGTTGGCACGCATATTGAATAATAAATACTGTGAACAACATGTCGTATTGGACGGCATATCATCAATCCCCCTGTAGCTGCCACTGCTGGCACTACCAGTTTGCGTTAAAACATTCCCTGGGTAACGAAGCCCTTGCCACTGAATTGCGGCAAGGGTTTTTTTTCATGGGGCGCAAACAGGTTTCACCGCTACAGGGAACAGGCGTCAAGAGAGGTTCTGGTCATGGAAAAACACAAGGTGGCAACACAAAAAATCGTCGTGGTGGGCAATGGCATGGTGGGGCACCACTATGTGGATCAGTTGCTGCAACAGAACCTGAATGTGGAGATCACGGTGATCGGCGCCGAGCCGCGCCCCGCCTATGATCGGGTGCATCTGTCGGAGTTCTTTGCCGGTAAAAAACCCGAGGAACTGGCGCTGACTACCCGCGAGTTTTACCACGACAACGGTGTAAAAGCCCACTTTGGCGATGCCGTCAAACAGATCCTGCGGGAGGAAAAAGCCGTTGTCACCGCATCGGGGCGGCGTTTTGACTACGACAAGCTGGTGCTGGCTACCGGTTCCTATCCGTTCGTTCCGCCGATTCCCGGTTCAAGCCACGATCTGTGCCTGACCTACCGCACCATTGATGACCTCGGCGCCATCAAGCATGCCGCCGAGGGCGCTTCTGTGGGTGTTGTGGTGGGTGGCGGTCTGCTGGGTCTGGAATGCGCCAACGCCATCAAGAACCTGGGTCTTGAAGCCCATGTGGTGGAGTTTGCCCCCGGCCTGATGGGCGTGCAGCTGGACGAAGGCGGCAGCAAGATGCTGCGCCGCAAGATCGAAGCGCTGGGTGTGTATATCCACACCAGCACTGGCACCAGGGAAATTGTTGCGGGTGATGCGTGTAAATTGCGCATGAATTTCGGCGATGACAAGCATCTCGAAACCGACATGATCGTGTTCTCCGCCGGTATCCGCCCCTATGACCAGCTGGCCCGCGACTGTGGCCTGGACGTGGGTGAGCGAGGCGGTGTGGTGGTGGATTACCACTGCCGCACCACGGATTCCGACATTTTTGCCATTGGTGAGTGTGCGTCCTACGGCAACTTTATTTATGGCCTGGTGGCCCCCGGTTACCGTATGGCGGAAGTGGCCGTCAGCCAGTTGACCGATACCAAGTCGGTGTTCAAGGGCGCTGATATGAGCACCAAGCTCAAGCTGCTGGGTGTGGATGTGGGTTCCATCGGCGATTCCCATGGCCGCCAGGAGGGTTCAATATCCTACGTGTTCTCCGACGAGCGTGAAGAAATCTACAAGCGCATCAACATCAGCGCCGATGGCAAAACTCTGCTCGGCGCGGTGCTGGTGGGCGACTGCGACGATTACGACACCTTGCTGCAATACTTCCTCAACGGTATCGAGTTGCCCGCCAGCCCTGAATCGCTGATCCTGCCCTCCGTGGCGGGCGGCGCACCCAAGCTTGGCCCGGCGGCACTGCCCCTGGCGGCGACTATCTGTTCCTGCCACAACGTCAGCAAGGGCTCGATTGTGGATGCCATCGACGCCGGTTGCTGCTCGCTGGGGGATATCAAATCCTCCACCAAGGCCAGCACCGGCTGCGGCGGTTGCAGCGCGCTGCTCAAATCCGTGGTGGATTACGAGCTGGAAGCCCGCGGTGTGAGCGTGGACAAAAGCATCTGTGAGCACTTTCCCTACACCCGCCAGGAAATTTTCCACCTCTGCAAGGTCAATCAAATCCGCACCTTCGACGAGCTGCTGGAAAAACACGGAAGCGGCAAGGGTTGTGAAATCTGCAAACCTGCGGCAGCGTCGATTCTCGCCTCGCTGTGGAACGATTATGTGCTGAAGGACAAGCACGCAGGTTTGCAGGATACCAACGACCGTTTCCTCGCCAATATGCAAAAAGATGGTACCTATTCCGTGGTGCCGCGCATTCCGGGCGGCGAAATCACTCCCGACAAACTGATTGTGCTGGGCCAGGTAGGCAAGAAGTATGGCCTTTACACCAAGATTACCGGCGGACAAAGAGTAGACCTGTTTGGCGCCCATATGAGTGATCTGCCCGCCATCTGGAAAGAGCTGGTGGATGCCGGTTTTGAAACCGGCCACGCCTACGGCAAAGCGCTGCGCACGGTCAAATCCTGCGTCGGTTCCACCTGGTGTCGCTACGGCGTGCAGGACAGCGTGACCATGGCGATCTACATCGAAAACCGCTACAAGGGTTTGCGCTCGCCCCACAAGCTGAAATCTGCGGTGTCGGGCTGTACCCGTGAATGTGCCGAGGCCCAGTCGAAGGATTTTGGCGTTATCGCCACCGAGAACGGCTGGAACCTCTACCTGTGCGGTAACGGCGGCATGAAGCCCCGCCACGCCGACCTGTTCGCCACCGATATCGATGACGAAACCCTGATCAAATATATCGACCGCTTTTTGATGTTCTACGTGCGCACCGCTGATCGCCTGCAACGCACCTCGGTGTGGCTCGAAAACCTCGAAGGTGGACTCGACTACCTGCGCGAAGTGATTGTCGACGACAAGCTGGGACTCTGCGCCGAGTTGGAAGAACAGATGAATGCCGTAGTAGGCACCTACCAGTGCGAGTGGAAAACCACCATCGACGACCCGGAAAAACTCAAGCGCTTCCGCCAGTTCGTCAACGCCCCGGAGGCCAAAGACAGCAACGTGATTTTTGTTGAAGAGCGCGGCCAGTTGCGACCTGCCAAGGACGAAGAGCGGCTGGATATTATTGCCAAGTCGGCGTGATTTTTGAGGTCTGAAGTCGGATGTCTGAAGTCTGATGCAAGCACATATTGGCAGCAGTGCGCTCTTATCTTAAGCGTCAGACTTCCGACTTCAGACGTCAGACTAAAAACGAGGAAGAGGAATGAAAGTGTTAAAAGCAAACCAATGGCAGCCCCTGTGCGCTATCAGTGACCTGGTTGAAAACGCCGGCATCTGCGCGCTGGTTGACGGCGAGCAGGTAGCGATTTTTTACCTGCCCGCAGAAATCCCTCGTGTGTATGCCATCGGCAATCACGACCCGATCGGCAAGGCGAATGTGCTGTCGCGCGGCATCGTCGGTGATATCAAGGGCGAGCTGGTGGTGGCCTCACCGCTGTACAAGCAGCATTTCAGCCTGCTGACCGGCAAGTGCCTGGAAGACGATAGCGCCAGCGTGCCGGTGTACGAAGTGGTGCTGGATGGCGACAAGGTACTGATCGAGGTGTGACGGAAGTGATTCTGTCGGCAATGGACTTTTGTAGAGATTGAGTGGAGCCGCAATGATATTTGGCAGAAAGAAACCCAAGCCCATCGTCATTCCCACCAAGCCGGTGAAGGAGTGGAAACTCACTACCTGTAACTACTGTTCCACCGGCTGCTCCATCGAGATTGGCCTCGATGACAATGGCCGCGTGGTAACCAGTCGCGGTGACGCCAGCGCTGATGTCAATCGCGGCAAACTGTGCATCAAGGGCATTCTCGAACACGAGTTGTTTGAATCACCGGGGCGCGGTGTGCAGCCGTTGATTCGCAACCGCTTTCAGGATGAATTTGTGCCCGCCGACTGGGATACGGCGCTCGATCTCAGCGCCCGCAAAATCAAGGAAATCCAGGAAAAATACGGTCGCGATTCCTTTGCCGTGGTGTCCACCGGGCAGCTGCTCACCGAGGAGTTTTACACTCTCGGCAAGCTGGTGCGGGGCTGTATCGGCACCAACAATTACGACGGCAATACCACACTGTGCATGGCGTCGGCGGTGTCGGGCTACAAGCGTTCCTTCGGTTCCGATGGCCCGCCCGGTTGCTACGAAGATTTTGAACACACCGAATGCCTGATGGCCTTTGGTTCCAACCTGCCCGAACAGCACCCGATTATTTATTGGCGCCTTAAGGAAGCGCGCGAAAAGCGCCACTTTCCCCTGATTGTGATAGACCCTCGCGTTACCATGCTGGCGCAGTTTGCCGATATCCACCTGCCCATTACCCCTGGCACCGATTGCGTGCTGATCAACGCCATGCTGCACGTGATTATTTCCGAGGGGTTGCACGATGAAAACTACATCAGTGCACACACCAAGGGTTTTGAAGAACTGAAAGCACTGGTAGCCGACTACAACCCCATCCAGGCCCAGCATATCTGTGGTATCGACGAAGATATGATTCGCCATGTGGCGCGCCTGTATGCCAGGGCCGGTTCTGCCATGTCGATCTGGACCATGGGCATCAATCAGAGCACCCACGGCTCTGATGGCGTGGTCAACATCAACAACCTCAACCTGGTGACCGGCAATATCGGCAAGCCGGGCGGCACCAGCCTGTCGATTACCGGCCAGTGCAACGCCATGGGTACCCGCGAGTGGTCATCCTGTTCCGGTCTGCCCGGTTACCGCTTGCTGGAAAAACCCGAGCACCGTGAAGAAATCGGCAAATTCTGGGGTGTGGACCCGGAATTCTTCCCGAAAAAACGCGGCCTGGCGCAGACCGATATTTTCCCCGCCATCGAGTCCGGCGAAATCAAGGGCCTGTGGCTGGTGGCCACCAACCCCATGACCTCCATGCCCAACCTGGGTCGTATCCGCAAGATGATGGAAAAGCTTGAATTTCTCATCGTCCAGGATGTGTATGTGGATGTGGAAACCAACAAGTATTCCCACGTCTACCTGCCCGCCGCTGTGTGGGCCGAAAAGGAAGGCTGCCACACTAACACCGAGCGGCGCGTCAACCTGACCCGCAATGTGCTCAAGCCCTATGCCGACTCGCAGACGGATCTGTGGATTTTCAACCAGATGGCCAAGCGCTTTGAAAACGGCCAGAAAATTCATTTTCCCGAATCCGCCGAAGAAGCCTTCAACGAAATGCGCCAGCTGTCGGTGGGTGATAAACGCACCCTCGATATCTCCGGTATGACCTACGAGAAAATCGAAAAGGCGCGCGGCATTCAATGGCCCTACCGGGAAGGTGCTGACGATTTGAAAGGTGATCCGCGACTCTACAGCGATGGCCACTTTCAGACAGAGGATGGCCGCGCCAACCTGATTGCCATCCGCTTTCGCGACAACAACGAAAAGCCCGATGATGATTACCCGTTCTGGTGCAACAGTGGCCGCGTGGTGGAACACTTCCACACCCGCACACGCACCGGCAAGATCGGCAACTGCAACAAGTTCAGCCCCACCCCTTACATGGAAATCAACCCCGATGCCGCCGAGGCGCTGGGTATTGAGCAGATGACCTATGTGCGTCTGCTGTCGCGCCGTGGCGATGCGGTGGTGCTGGCGCAGCTGACCCACCGTGTGCCGCGCAATATGATTTTTATCCCGTTCCATTTTTACGACTGCGTTAACCGCCTGACCCTGGGTCTGCTCGACCCCCATTCGCGCCAGCCTGCCTTCAAGCAGTGCGCAGTGCGTATCGAGAAGATTGACCAGCAGGAAGCGGCGCGACTCAACCTTGAACGCCGGGCATTTTAAGAGTGAGGCTGCAACCCATGACCAATTTGACGCAAGAAAACCTGGCTCGCAAGAACCTGGTACAAAAATCCCTCGCTGAAAATTCTGCTGCCGGCAACAGTACCCCGCAGGCAGATGGCAGCACCCTGTGGGAAATTCGCACCGGCGAACAGCCCTATGCGTTTTTGTCGGACAAGAAAATTGACGAGCGCAACCGTTACGGCCAGCAAATCGACCTGATTGATCTGGTCGGCGATCTGCTGCCCCGCGGCCGCTCGATGAACATCAACGACAACCCGGAAGTGGGTTGCAACCCCAACCGCAACAAGCAGCATTCGTTCTTTTTTACCGCTGACAACTGCATTGGTTGCCACGCCTGCGAAGCAGCCTGCGCGGAGAAAAACGAAACTCCCGCGCACCTGTCGTTCCGCTCGGTGGGCTATGTGGAGGGTGGCTCCTACCCGGATTACAAGCGCGTCAATATTTCCATGGCCTGTAACCACTGCGACGACCCGGTGTGTTTAAAGGGTTGCCCCACCGCCGCCTACACCAAGCACACCGAATACGGCGCTGTGCTGCAAGACCCGGAAACCTGCTTTGGGTGCGGCTACTGCACCTGGGTGTGCCCCTACAACGCGCCACAGCTCGATCCGGTCATGGGTCAGGTGTCCAAGTGCAATATGTGCGTGGATCGCCTCGAAGTGGGTCTCAAGCCCGCTTGTGTTTCTGCCTGCGTGGGCAATGCCCTGGATTTTGGCGTGGTGGAGAATATTCCGGAAAACCGCGAAGAGGCGAAAGTCAGTATTCCCGGCTTTCCCGACCCGGATATCACCCACCCCAATATCCGCTTCCAGCAGGTTAAAACCCTGCCCGATGAAATGAAGCGCACCGACTCCATGCCGGTCAAGTATCACCGCGATACCCAGGGCAACTACAAGCCCATGGTCGATCCGAAAAAAGGCCAGAAAAAGCACTGGAATCTGCAACGCCTCAGCTCCCGTGAAAATCCACTGGTGCTGTTTACCTTGGCAGCACAGGGCGCGCTGGGTGCGTTCACCGCCATTTTCCTCGGAGCACAGTTTGGCCTTCAGGGCTTTGCGGAATTTGCCAGCAGCGTGGTTTATGCGCCGCTGGTGATGGTGTGTCTGGGCATGGTGGCGTTCGGACTTTTCATGTCTACCCTGCATCTGGGCAAACCCCTGCGTTTTTACCGGGGTTTTAATAACCTGCGTCATTCACCGGTTGCGCGGGAAGGGTTGGGCATTGCTGTGTTTATGACCTTCTTGTCGCTGCACATACTCTTCAGTCTGCCGGGCAATAGTCTGTTCGCCATGTTGTGGACGTCGGTGGTGGGCGGCGATATCGGTCAACTGGTTAACCCTGCGATCGTTGCGCCCCTGGCATCGGTCAGCGGTTATCTGGCCATTGCCGGTGGTGCGGGCGGTCTGTTCTACATGATGCGCTGCTACCGCATACGGGCACGGCCTTTCTGGAATCACCTGCAGGTATACACCTCCTTTGGTGGCGCCATGCTGTATCTGGGCGCGCTGGTCACGGCGCTATTCATGATACCGGCCCTGATGATGGGCGGTGTGGATTACAGCCAGGTGCTGACCATCCTGGGCGGCTTGTTTGTGCTTGGTGTTGCCATTGAAGGGCTGGGGTTGATCAAGCACGCCCGCGACATGAGTGCCGCCGAGCATGAGGGTGCGGCTTCCCACTACATTCAGCGCACCACCTTTGGCAAAACCTATATCCTGCGCAATGTGCTAGTTGGCGTCAGCGGTGTTGCTGCCCTGGGTCTGCTTGTCGCTGGCGGCAGCAGTCTGCTGGCGCTGCTGGGTTGGGTTGTTACCGCCCTGGTGCTGGTGGCTGCCAGCCTGATCGGTCGCGCACTGTTCTATGTGCTGGTGATCCCCACCACCATGCCCGGTGCCTTCTTCTGGAAGAACAAGGGCTTTGAACAGCACGCCCGCGACATTGGCCTGGCCAATATGCCCCAGGTTGGTGTGGTGCCTGATCGGCATTGACAGGTGAGGGTGTAGAGCGCTGCAATCGGATCATCCTGAGCCCTGTGGTTCGACAGGCTCACCACGGACGGAGGGCAGGGACCCCGCTCATCCTGAGCTTGTCGAAGGGCACGAACGGG